>NZ_JAKJIB010000099.1 GCF_021864505.1 Falsiroseomonas oryziterrae | reverse complement strand
CACGGCCGGCCCGGCGCGGCGCGAAGGGCAGCAGCGCGCCGGTGCGCGCGACGTGTTCCACGCAGCCGCGGACATGCTCCTCGATCACCCGGCACGCCCGTTCCGCATCGCGGGAGAGCGCGCAGTCGAGCAGCGCCGCGTGCTGTTCGGCCGCGATCGCGCCGCGGAACACCACGGCCACCATCTGGTAGCGCAGGTAGCGGTCATAGGCCGCGGCGTAGGCTTCGAGCAGCACGGCGGAGTCGCAGGCCTCGATCAGCGCGCGATGGAACTCCAGGTCGTAGCGCTTCCAGAGCACTGGGTCGGCGGCCTCGCCGGCCAGCAGTCGGCGTTCCAGGGCGGCCAGCTTGTGATGGGCGCCGACCACGCGGCCCTCCCAGTCGAGATCCCCCGCGGCGAAGGAGTCGCGGATCGCATGGCGTTCCAGCAGCAGGCGCAGATCGGCGACCTCGACGAAATCCTCCGGCGAGACGGGGGCGACGCTGAAGCCGCGCTGGCCCTCGGCCACCACCAGTTCCTCCGAGGCGAGGCGGGTCAGTGCCTCGCGCAGCGTGCTCACCCCGGCGCCGTAGATCTGCCGCAGCCCTTCGAGACCGAGCTTCCGGCCCGGTGCAAGGCGGCCGCTGATGACGTCGCCGCGCAGCCGGCGATAGGCCGCCTCCCCGGAGGTGTCAGCGACGTGGCGGGCTGCGCCGCCTGACGCGGTCATGCCGTGTCCTCTCGCATGCGGCGGTACTATCGGTCCGCGGGGCGGAGGGTGCAATACATGAGTATCGAGGAAATCTCCGATATATAGGTCATGCGCTCTTGATCCCGCGGATTGCCACACGTAGCGTGCTGGCCAACAGACTCCAGGGAAAGGAAACGCCCATGCCCTCGCTCCTCGGCCGCCGCTCTCTTCTGGCTGCCTCCGCCGCGCTCTCGGCCGCGCCGGTGCTCGGCGCCCGGGCGCAGGCCCGGCGGCGGCTGCGCTTTACCGCGGTCTTCTCCGACCAGGACATCCGCGCCGAGGCGATGCGCGGCTTCCAGCGGGACCTCGCCAGCGAGTTCGAGGTCGAGCTGCACCTGAACGCGACGCTGTTCCGCCAGGGCACCGAGCTGGTCGCCATCCAGCGCGGCAATGTGGAGATGGCGAATCTCTCGCCGCAGGACATCTCGCGCCAGATCCCGGCCTGGTCGGTGATGGCGTCCGCCTATCTGTTCCGCGACGCGGACCACATGCGGAAGGTCTTCTCCGGTCCGATCGGCCAGGAGTTCAACCGGATGGCGCGCGAGCAGCTGAACGTGCACATCCTCGGCCCGCTCTATTTCGGCACGCGGCACGTCAACCTCCGGCCGCGCACGCGCATCACGACGCCGGCCGACATGCGCGGGCTGAAGCTCCGCATGCCGCCCGGCGAGACCTGGCAGTTCCTTGGGGAGGCGCTGGGCGCAAACCCCACCCCGGTGGCCTTCGCCGAGCTCTACACGGCGCTGCAGACCGGCGCGGTGGACGGCCAGGACAACCCGCTGCCGACCAGCCGCACCATGCGCTTCCACGAGGTGACGACGCAGTTCGTACTGACCAGCCACCTCGTCGCCTACGACCTGCTGTCGGTCTCGGCGCGCGTTTGGGACGCGCTGACGCCGGCGCAGCGCCAGACGCTGCAGGCCGCGGCGGACAAGGCGATCGACGAGAGCACGCGCCGCCACCTGGCGCAGGAGGAGGAGATGGTCGCCTTCTTCCGCAGCCAGAACCTTGAGGTCTATGCGCCGAACGTCGACGCCTTCCGCGCCGAGGCGCAGCGCCGCTACCTCGCCTCCCCGCAGTCGCAGAGCTGGCCGCAGGGCATCCTCGAGCGGATCAACGCCGTCCGCTGATCCGTCGCCGGGCGGCGACGCCGCACAGCCGCCCGGCCTCAACCTCGTCCGAGAGGCACGTTGATGACCTCCCTGCCGCGCCGCCTGTTCGACTGGACAAGGCGGCGCGCCGAGAACGTGCTTGCCGCCTTGCTCGCGGCGATGTTCGTCGCCTTCGTCATCCAGATCTTCATGCGCTACGTGGTGAACGCCCCGGTCGGATGGACGACCGAGGTGTCCACGCTCGCCTGGGTCTGGGGCATCCTGTGGGGGGCGGCTCTGGTGCTGACGGACGAGGAGGAAATCCGCTTCGACATCCTCTACGGCAGCGTCCCGCCCGGGCTGCGGCGCGCGTTCGACGTGATCACCGGAACGGCCGTGGTCGCGGTGTTCGGCTGGTCGCTGCCGGCGGTGTGGGACTACGTCACCTTCATGAAGGTGGAGCGATCCGCCTATCTCGGCATCCGCTTCGACTGGCTCTACTCGATCTACCTGGTCTTCGCCGTGGCGATGATCATCCGCCACGCCGCGATCGCGTTCCGCGCAGCGACCGGCAGGCGGCACATCGGGCCGCGCATCGGATGAGCCTCGGCGATCCCTTCACGCTGGCACTGCTGACGATCGTTGGGCTCGCGGTGCTCGGCCTGCCGATCGGGCTGGCGATGATCACCGGCTCCATCATCTACCTCGCCGTGTCGGGCCAGGACATGTCCATCGCGGCGGAGCAGCTGCTGAACGGGCTGAACGGCAGCTACATCCTGCTCGCCGTGCCGCTCTTCATCTTCTCCGCCGGGCTGATGAACGCGGGCACCATGACGGACCGGCTGCTGCGCTTCTGCAACCTGCTCGTCGGGCGTTTCCGCGGCGGGCTCGGCCATGTGAACGTGGTGCAGAGCGTGATCTTCGCGGGCATGTCCGGATCGGCCATCGCCGACGCGGCGGGCAGCGGCAAGATCATCATCGACATGATGAAGCGCGCGGGTGCGTATCCGGCCAGCTACGCGGCAGCCATCACCGCATCCACGGCGGTGATCGGACCGATCATCCCGCCCTCCATCCCGATGGTGCTCTACGCGCTGATCTCCGACAGCTCGATCGGCTACCTGTTCCTGGGCGGCGTGGTGCCCGGGCTGCTGATGGGCCTGGCGCAGATGGGGATCAACAGCTGGATGGCGCACCGCCACGGCTTTCCCGTCGCCGAGCGCGTGCCGCTGCGCGAGATGCCGCGCCTGACCTGGGAGGCAACGCCCGCGCTGCTGATGCCGGTGATCCTGCTCGGCGGCATCTATGGCGGCATCATGACCCCGACCGAAGCCGCGGCCGTCGCGGCGGCCTACGCCTTCGTGGTTGCTGCGGTGGTCTATCGCAGCCTCTCCGCCCGGGAGACCTACCGCACGGTGCTCGCCAGCGCCCGCTCCACCGCCGCGATCGGCATGCTGATCGCCGGCGCGCTTGCCTTCAACTACGTTGTCGCGAGCGAGAACATCCCGAACACGGTGCGCAACGTGCTGGCCGGCTGGGAGCTCTCCCAGTGGCAGTTCCTCGTCGCGGTCAACCTGATCCTTCTGGTGCTCGGCTGCCTGCTGGAAGGCAGCACCATCCTGCTGGTGGTAGTGCCGGTGCTGATCCCGACCGCGCAGGCGCTCGGCGTCGACATGGTACATTTCGGCATCGTCGTGGTGGTGAACATCATGATCGGGCTGATCACGCCGCCCTACGGCCTGCTGCTGTTCATCGTCGCGAAGCTTTCCGACGCCCCGCTGTCGGCCGTGGTGCGTCACACGTTGCCGTTCATCGCTGCGATGCTGGGCGCGCTGACGCTGATCACCTTCGTGCCAGACCTCGTGCTCTGGCTGCCGCGGCAGTTCGGCTACAGCGGCTGAGCGCGCGGCAGGCCGCACCGCCCGCGAAAGGATGCCTCCTTGGCCAGAACCATCCACGTGCTGAACGGCCCCAACCTGAACCGCCTCGGCAAGCGCGAGCCCGAGATCTACGGCCATACGACATTGGCCGAGGTGGAGGCGTTGTGCCGCGCCGCGGCGGGCGAGGACATCGTGGTCTTCCGCCAGACCAACTACGAGGGCCAGCTGGTCGAGTGGATCCACGAGGCGACGGACAGCGGCGCGGCGGGCATCGTGATCAACCCGGCGGGGCTGACCTTCACCTCCATCCCCGTGCTGGATGCCCTGAAGATGTTCCACGGCCCGGTGATCGAGCTGCACATCTCCAATATCCATCGCCGGGAGCCGATCTACCATCGCTCGCTCGTCTCCGGCGTCGCCACGGCCGTGATCGCCGGGCTCGGCGCTCGGGGCTACGCGACGGCCGTGCGTTCCCTTCGCGAACTGCTCGAGGGCTGACCCGCATCGTGGCTCGGCCGCTCAACTGGCGGCGGTCCCGAGGGAGGTTGGCGGTCGGCAGCGCCCGCCCGCTCCTTCATCGAAGCTTCACGCTTCCCGAGGCGCGATTTCCATTATGCTGGAAGCATGGAGATCGATGAGGCGGCGGCGGGCTTCATGGCGCTGGGTCAGGCAACCCGGCTCGAACTGATGCGCGACCTGCTGGCGGCAGGCCCCTCCGGCCTCCCGGCCGGCGGGATCGCTGCGCGGCTCGGCGTGCCGGCCTCCACCCTGTCGTTCCACCTCCGCACGCTGGAGGAGGCCGGGCTGGTCGCGGCGACGCGGCACGGCCGCAGTCTGGTCTACGCGGCGCAGGTCGCGCGCCTGCGGGGGCTGATCGCGTTCCTGGCCGAGGCCTGCTGCGGCGGCGATCCTGCGCGCTGCGGCGACCTCCACCGACTGTTCGACACCGCTCGGGAAACCGCCGGGATGGAGAAGCCCGTCTTCAACGTGCTGTTCCTCTGCACGCGCAATTCGGCCCGCTCGATCATGGGCGAGGCCATCCTGAACCGCATCGGCGAGGGGCGTTTCCGGGCCTTCTCCGCCGGGTCCGCCCCGAGCGAGGACGGGCCGCTGCCGCAAGTGCTGAGCCAGCTCAAGGCGCTCGGGCACGACGTCTCGGCGCTGCGGTCCAAGAGCTGGGACGAGTTCATCGGGCCGGGCGCGCCGCGGATCGACTTCGTCATTGCGCTCTGCGACACGCTGGCGGGCCAGGTTTGCCCGGACTTCGGCGGGACGACCGTGACCGCGGCCTGGCCGCTGCCGGACCCTGCGAAGTTCACCGGCAGCGCGCCTGAGCAGGCGACGCTGCTGAACGAGCTCTATGCCGCGCTGCATCGCCGCCTCGGCATCTTCACCAGCCTGCCCTTCGCCTCGCTCGACCGGATGGCGCTGAAGGCCCGAATGGACGAGCTGGCCGACCCGCATGCGTTGGCGCGGTAGGCGGATGGGCCGGGAGGCTGGACGATGAGGGTCGGCATCAGCGGCATGGGCCGCATCGGGCGGCTGGCGCTGCGCGCGGCGATGGGCGCGGCGGAGCGGCCGGAAGACGATCCGCGCCGCGCCAACCGGCTCGACGTGGTCCACCTGAACGAGATCAAGGGCGGTGCGGCTGCCATCGCGCATCTGCTGGAGTTCGACAGCGTCCAGGGGCGCTGGCGCGCGCCCATCGCGGCCGAAGGGCGGGACGCCATCCGCATCGGCGACCGGCGCCTGTCCTTCTCCGAGCAGCCGCATCCTGCGGAACTGCACTGGGGCGACCTCGGCGTGGACGTGGTGCTGGAGTGCACCGGCAAGTTCCTGACGCCCGAGACGCTCGAGGGCCACCTGGTGCGCGGCGCGAAGCGCGTCATCGTCGCGGCGCCGGTGAAGTTCGACAGCGTGCTGAACGTGGTGGTGGGCGTGAACGAGCGCCTCTACGACCCGGCGCGGCACCCGATCGTCACCGCAGCGTCCTGCACCACCAACTGCCTCGCCCCGGTGGTGAAGGTGGTGCACGAGGCCATCGGCATCCGCCACGGCCAGATCACCACCATCCACGACCCGACCAACACCAACGTCGTGGTGGACGCGCCGCACAAGGATCTGCGGCGGGCACGATCCGCCATGCTCTCCCTCTCGCCCACGACCACCGGCAGCGCGACGGCCATCGCGCTGATCTACCCGGAGCTCAAGGGGAAGCTGAACGGCCACGCGGTCCGTGCCCCGGTGCTGAACGCGAGCCTCACCGATTGCGTCTTCGAGATGGCACGAGAGACCTCGGCCGAGGAGGTCAACGCGCTCTTTCGTGCCGCGGCCGCGGGCCCCCTCGCCGGGATCCTCGGCTACGAGGCCCGGCCGCTGGTCAGTGCCGACTATGCCCGCGACACGCGCAGCTCGATCGTGGACGGGCCGAGCACCATGGTGACCGACGGCACGCTGCTGAAGGTCTATGCCTGGTACGACAATGAGATGGGCTATGCCTGCCGCATGGTCGATCTCGCCTGCCATATGGCCGAGGTCGGGATCTGACGCCGTGCGCGGCAGCACCGCCGTCCCTTCGGCTTCGGGCACGCGCAACTACGCCATCGTCACCGCGGCCTACTGGGGCTTCACGCTGACCGACGGCGCGCTGCGGATGCTGGTGCTGCTGCACTTCTTCCGGCTCGGCTACTCGCCCTTCACCCTCGCCTTCCTCTTCCTGCTCTACGAGGCCGCCGGGATCGGCGCCAACCTGATCGGCGGATGGCTGGCCACGCGCTTCGGCATCGCGCGGATGCTGGCGGTCGGGCTCGCGACCCAGATCGCGGGCTTCCTGATGCTTTCGGCGGTCTCGCCGGACTGGGCGGCGGCGCTCTCCGTCGCCTGGGTGGTCACCGCGCAGGGCGTGTGCGGCGTGGCGAAGGACCTGACCAAGACGGCCAGCAAGAGCGCGATCAAGCTGACGGCCGGGGAGGCGAGTGGGCGGCTGTTCCGCTGGGTAGCCTTCTTCACCGGCAGCAAGAACGCGATGAAGGGCGTGGGCTTCTTCCTCGGCGGCCTGCTGCTGGAACTGCTTGGCTTCAGCGGAGCGCTCTGGGCCATGGCGGCGGCGCTGGGCCTGGTTCTCGTCGGCGTCGTGCTCTCGCTGCCGCCCCTGATGGGCAGGGCGAAGGCGTCTAGATCGGCCCGGGACCTTTTCGCGAAGGACCGCGGCGTGAACTTGCTGGCGGCGGCGCGCGTCTTCCTGTTCGGCGCGCGCGACGTATGGTTCGTCGTCGGCCTGCCGGTGTTCCTCCACACCGCGGGCTGGACCTTCACGATGGTGGGCGGCTTCCTTGCGCTGTGGACCATCGGCTACGGCGTCGTGCAGGCAGCCGCGCCGGCGCTGGTGCGGCGGAGCGCGGACGGACTCTCGACCGAAGTGCCGGCAGCGCGGCTGTGGTCCTTCCTGCTTGCCATGATCCCATGTGTCCTTGCTCTTGGCCTCGCGCTCGACCAGCCGCGGCCGGACCTCCTGGTCGTCGCAGGCCTGCTGCTGTTCGGCTTCGTCTTCGCGGTGAACTCCTCGATCCACTCGTACCTGATCCTCGCCTATGCGGGTTCGGAGAAGGCAGCCGAGGATGTGGGTTTCTACTACGCCGCCAACGCCGCGGGCCGCTTCGCCGGCACGCTGCTGTCCGGCCTGCTCTACGCCTGGAGTGGCATCGCAGCCTGCCTTGTCGGGAGCGGCGTCATGCTGGCGGCCTGCTGGGGTCTGACCCTGGCCCTGCCTCTCGGCAGGTCTGCGCGGGCCTGAGGGCAGCGGCCAAGCCGAGGTCCTGCTCGTCCGAGACCGCCGCACGGGCGCGTGGCGAGCGGGCGCTCGTCCCCGATGGGCCGGGCAGCAGCTTCGCCGTTCGAGGGCGGCAGCGGTGGCGGGATCCGCGTCGCCTTCTGACCGCGTACGCCGCTTCGCCGGAGCGGGACGTCTCAGGCCCTGTGCTGCGCGCGCCGCAAGGTGGCGGAGGGCGCTTCGCCGTAGCGTGCGCGGTAGAGCTGCCCGAAGCGGCCCATATGCGTCACGCCGCAATCGATGCAGATCGCCGTCACGCTGTCGTCCGGCGTACCTGCAAGAAGCCGGGCCCGCACCGCGTCGAGGCGCAGCTGCTCGACAAACCGGTGCGGCCCTTGGCCGCGAAGGCTGCGGAACGCGATCTGCAGCGCACGCGGCCCGACTCCGGCGGCTGCGGCAAGGTCGGCAATGCGAAGCGGCTGGTCGAGATTGGCGCGCGCGAAGGCCTCCGCCCGAGCGACCTGCAGCGCGCCGGCTGCGGCGCGCGGCGGTGCGCCGCTCGTGATGCAGTCCAGAACGAGGTCGGACAGCAGGGCGGCCATGCTGCGGCCCGCCTTGGCCGAGCAGAGCAGCGCAGGTTGCTCGGCGTCGCAGTCCTCGATGACATAGCGCAGCGCCCGCGCGAGCGCCGCGCCGGACCCCGCCGCGATCGGCGTCGCCGAGGACCATGAGCCGGACGAGCCGAGAGTCGCGGCGAGGCGATCGACGGCAATCTTCAGCACGAGGCCGAGATAGCCGGGCGCGGTCTCCGTCACCCGAATGCCCGGGCGCGGCAGGAGGATGGCGTCCGGACCCGCCCGCAAGGCCCGGGTGCCGTCGTCCGTGCGGATCGTCCCACGCCAGGGGATCAGAACGCCGACGTGGTCGGGATCCGACAGGCGGATCCGGTGGCCCGTTGTGGACACCGCGCTGAGTTGGATATCGTCGAAACGAACGGTCCGGACGGTGAGGCGGAAGTCGAGGTCGGAGCCGGTCGGGACGAGATCCACCGGCTCGCGGAACATGCCGCTGCCCCGCCGCGCCTCCGCGGGCGAGCGGGTGTCCAGCACGATGTGGCGCCTCAATGGCTGCATCGTCTTCCCGGCGGGAGCGGCATGCCCCGGACAGCGGGATCATTATCGACCTGCCTGTCGCCCGCGCAACCGCTACGTGCCGGCCTGGAGGCGGCCGCTATCGCGTGGCGGCCAGCAATCGCTCCTCCACCAGGCGAAGCACCGCCTCGAGCGCCGCGCTTCTCGGAAAGTCGTTGTGCTCGATCATCACGGACGACAGCAGGGGATGGCTTCGCTGCAGCGGCAGCGCGACCGCCCAGTGGTCGGCATCCAGCTAGCCCAGCAGCGCCGAGCCGGGCACGACCTGGTCGGTGGAGAGCGTCTGGCTGTCGTTCCTGGGGTCCAGGAAGGCGAGGCTGCGCTGCATCGGGCGCAGGATCCCGGAGGTGCGCTCCGGCGCGGCGAAGGCGCCGAGCGAGTAGAGCGGCACGCCGTAGTCGGCCGGCGGGAAGCGCGCGAGGAACGCCACGCGTTCCGTCCGCCGCAGGCTGTCGAAGGCCCCGCCGTCACCCTGGGTGCAGCCCTCGCCCGACACGGCCCGCACGAGGCCTGGCAGCAGCCTCGGCGGATCGTCGGCCAGGGGTGAGCCCATCACGGCGCCGGCGAGGCTGACCGCCGCCGCGACGCGCGGCCGCATCTCCGGATGGCGTGCCAGCGCCTCCAGCATGTCCGCCGCGCCTTTCGAATAGCCGACCAGCACGAAGCGCTCGCCGGGCGCCAGCGGCGCGTCGAGCACCGCGCGCCGCAGTGCGGCGGCGTTCCTCGGGCTGGAGGAGAGGCCTTCGACATGCAGGCTTTCGGATGGCCAGCCGCGCGCGGCGAGATGCTCACGCGCATCGGCGAGCACCGCGACGAAACCGGCGAGGCAATCGGCCCCGTAGCCCGCCACGATGCCCACCCGCAGCCGCAGTCGCGGCGCGCCGAGATGCACCGGGAGCCCGGTCGGCTCGCCTTCCGTGGCCATGCGGTGGAGCGCCGCGTCGCAGCGGGCGGAGCCGGTGGCTGGATCCTCGGCGCGCAGCACGGCGCAGAGCACCTCCCGGTAGCGGGCGCGCAGATCCTCGACCCCGGCGAGCGCGACCGGCATCAGCACCGCTGGCGCGGCCTCCGGCTCGAAGCGGAGCAGGGGCGCCGCGCACCCACTCAGGAGGGCGAGCGCAGCGGCCAGGGCCGGGAAGCGGCGTCGGCGCGATGCGGAGCGGCGCTGGTCCGGGGACCGCCTTGGCAGGGCAGGGTGCAGGGTGGCGTGGCTCCGTGCGAGGGAGTGCGGTGGCAAAGGGATACGAGGTCCCTACTATCGCGCGACATGAACGGCCTGTCGCGCCTTCCCGTCCTGGTTCTCCTCGCCGCGCTCGCGGGCTGCACCGCGCCGGACGCGGTCGAGGCGCCGCCGCCCGCGATCGAGGCGCGGATGGAGCTGCGGCGCGATGGGCCGGTCACCGTTGCGGCCGCCGCCTACGGCGCCGAGGAGAGCCGCGCGCGCTTCGGGGCATCGCTGCACGAGCACGGGGTGCAACCCGTGCTGCTCCGCATCGAGAACGACGACACGGTGCCCTGCTGGCTGTTTCCGCTGCTGGTGGACCGCGACTATTTCACGCCGCTCGAAGTGGCGCGGCGCATCGCCGGGCGGTCGGCGCCAGAGGATCTGGTCGCGCGCCTGGAGGCGGCAGCCATCCCGGCGCTGATCCGGCCCGGCCGGGTCACCACGGGCGTGGTCTACACGCGCGCCGAGGAGGGCCTGAAGGCGATCACGGTCCAGCTGAACTGGCCCGGCCACCATCGCGAGTTCCCGCTCGTCATGGTGGTGCCCGGCCTGCAGCGGCCGCCCGTGCCGACGCAGGAGCGTCTCTATCCCGGCCGTGCGCTGCCCGATCTCGACGACGCCGGGCTGCTCGACTTCGCCGCGCGCCTGCCCTGCTGCGCGACGACGCGCGACGGCGAGGCGGGAGACCCGCTGAACATCCTGCTCGTCGGGCCGCTGAGCGCGGTCCGCCTGGCGCTGGCCTCGCGCGGCTGGGCACTCGCCGAAGCGCGCTCGGGTGCCGCATCCTGGCGGATGGCGCGGGCCTTCGTGACGGGCGACCGTGTCGGCCATGCGCCGGTCTCCGACCTCATGCTGTTCGGCCGCCCGCAGGACGTCGCCTATCAGAAGGCGCGCGAGCATGTGGAGGCGCAGATGCATCTGCGCCTCTGGCTCGCGCCGGTGACGTGGCAGGGGCAGCCGGTCTGGGCGGGGCAGATCAGCCGGGACATCGGGGTGAAGCTGTCGGGGCGCCTCTGGCCGCCCACGACGCATGAGATCGATCCCGACGTGGACGCCGCGCGCTACTACCTCGTCCAGGATCTGCTCACCGCCAATCGCGTGGCGCGTGTCGGTTTCTCCGACGGGGTCCGGGCTGCACCGCGCGCGGCGCCGCGGCGCAACGGCGAAGGCGATCCCTACTTCACGGACGGCCATCGCGTGATCCTGATGCTCACGGAGCGGCGGCTGGCTCCGATGTCGCACGGGTTCTTCGGCCTGGCCGCGCCCACGGTACCGCCGTGAGCGTATTTCGGGCCCCTGACGTCAGCCGCCGGTGATCACGGCTTCCGGGATCTCGAAGCGCTGGTGGCCGATGCGGATGTGGAAGGTGTCGCCCTGCCGGCCCACCGTCATCCGGGCATCGCCATCCGCCTGGGACTGGTCGTAGCGCACCGGCGTGCCGTCCTCGAAGTAGATCACCCGCGTGCCGCCGCCCGGCCAGTTGATGGTCACCTGGCCGTTGCCTCGGCCGCGCGTGCGCTCCACGCCGAAGCGGCAGGACGCCATCGGCTGGCCCTGTTCGCGCGCGCAGGGGAGCTGTCCGGTGGCGTGGAAGCCGGTACCCGGCACCGTCGCGTCGTTGCCACGCGCCGGCGCGGCCGTCCCGCCGCCGGTCGCCGCGACCTCGAGCCGGTAGTTCGCCCGTTCCCCACGCCTTGCCGCGGCCCGGTTCAGGAAGACCTGGATAAGGTAGTCCCCGTCATGCGAGGTGCGCACCTCCATCCGGGGCCCGCCCTGCTCGCCGATGTAGAGCGCCGCGTCGCGGCCCGGCACGTGGCCCGGCTCGAAGACATTGAAGCCGACGGCGTCGCTGCCGGCATGCAGCACCACCTGAAGCATCTGCCCGGCGCGCAGGCCGAGCCGGTAGTGCACGGCCTCATGCCCTGCGACATGGCCGGAGAGGGTCGCCCCGGTCGTGCCATGCGCGAAGTGCACCTGCACGGTGCGCACCTCCGCCGCCTGCGCTGCCGGGGCGAGGGCGAGCAACCCGAGCGCCATGAATGCGATCCTGCCCATCCGCATGCTTCGCCCTCCCCGTGCACCCGTTGTCAGACCGGGCAGTTCTGCGGCGTGAAGGGCACCTGCGAGACGGCGTAGCGGCCGTTGCTGGTCACCACGCGCAGGCAGGTCCGCGACGGCGCATGGTTCCAGAACTGGGTCAGGCCCTGGCGTCGGGACAACTCGAAGCCGCGGCGCTGCAACTCGCCTTCACCGGAGGCGGCGCGGGCACCGTTCAGGTCCTGCCAGGCCGGTGCCGCGGCGGCGGCGGGCTGCGCTGCGGGAGCGGCGGCGGCGGGCTGGGCAGCCGGGGTGCTGGCCGCGGGCGGCG
>NZ_JAKJIB010000098.1 GCF_021864505.1 Falsiroseomonas oryziterrae | reverse complement strand
CCGGCACGGCCGGCAGCCGCGGCGGGATCGCGCAGGCGGGCAGGGAGAGCGCCGCGCCGCCGGCCGCGACGGCCCGGAACAGCCGTCGCCGCGAGGCCTTGCGGGCGGGAGCCCCGTCCCTGTCGTCAATCATGAGGAGCCTCGATCAGCCTGGGCGCCCATCGTGACGCGGCCAGGGCTGGACCGAAAGCCGTCCGTGCCACCGCGGATGGCGCAGGCGCGCTGGTGGGACGGGCGGCATAGCGGCGGCCCGGGCACCTCGGGCGCGGCGGCGTCGGCCCTGGTCAGGGCGTGGATTGTCCGGCGACGACCATGAGACACCCGCGAGCCGGCAAAGCCCCGCAAAGCCCTCGCCGATCAGGCAGGCAGGCGGCGACGGTCAGGCGCTTCAGGTCAGGGTGCGGGAGGTGGCTGGGGGACCTGGATTCGAACCAAGGCTGCCGGAGTCAGAATCCGGAGTTCTACCGCTAAACTATCCCCCACCAGCCGGTGGCCGCACGGCGGTCCGGGCGGGCGCGCGAGGTAGCATAGGCCCCCTGGCGGGGCAACAGTGCCGCCTGGGCGAGCGGTCACGAAATGCCTTGCCCCGGCAGACGCCCCGCAAGATCATGCAGGAACGCACCCGGCCCGCCGCGGGCCAGCGCGATCCGGGAGCACGACCGCGAACGATGCCCGACGACATGTCCGCCAGCCGAACGGACCAGCCGCCGCGGGCCGAGGCCCGCGCACCGGCCCGGCGCGACCCGTCCTGGGGGCCGGCCTATGCGGCGCTCGACCTCGGCACCAACAATTGCCGCCTGCTCGTTGCCACCCCCGCCGCGCACGGCTTCCGCGTGGTGGACAGCTTCAGCCGCATCGTCCGCCTCGGCGAGGGGCTGGTCGCCACCGGCCGGCTCTCCGACGCGGCGATGGACCGCGCCCTCGCGGCGCTCTCCGCCTGCGCCGACAAGCTCGCCCGCCGCCCCGTGCGCGCCCTGCAGGCGGTCGCGACGGAAGCCTGCCGCCGCGCCGCCAACGGCCCCGCCTTCCTGGCCCGCGTCGAGGCCGAGACCGGCCTGAAGCTGCGCACCATCACGGCGCGCGAGGAGGCGGAGCTTGCTGTCGAATCCTGCACGCCGCTGCTCGAGCCCTGCGACCGGCGCGCGCTGCTCTTCGACATCGGCGGCGGCTCCACCGAGATCGCCTGGGTGCGCCTCACCCCCGGCCGCCCGGCGCCGGAACTGATCGGCTATCTCTCCTTGCCCGTCGGCGTGGTCACGCTGGCGGAACGCCATGGCGAGGCCTGCTTCAC
Organism: Falsiroseomonas oryziterrae; assembly: GCF_021864505.1. GTDB lineage: Bacteria > Pseudomonadota > Alphaproteobacteria > Acetobacterales > Acetobacteraceae > Falsiroseomonas > Falsiroseomonas oryziterrae. The sequence goes on along the minus strand of NZ_JAKJIB010000098.1, from coordinate 10,932 downwards.
CGAGGCCGGCTTCCACGCCGTGGTGGACGAGATCGCCGACCGGCTGCTGGGCTTCGATGCCGTGCACCGCATCGCGCAGGAGATCCGCGCCGGCGGCGTCCGGCTGATGGGGACGTCCGGCACGGTGACGACGCTGGCTGGCGTGGCGATGGCGCTGCCGCGCTACCGCCGGCCGCTGGTGGACGGCCAGACGCTGGATGCCGCGCAGGCCGACCAGGCGCTCGGCGACCTCTTCGCGCTGGGACGCGACGGGCTGGCGGCGCATCCCTGCGTCGGCCCGGACCGAGTGGATTTCGTGCTGCCCGGCTGCGCCGTCTATGCGGCGATCCGCCGGATCTGGCCGGTGCCGCGCCTGACCGTCGCCGATCGCGGCCTGCGCGAGGGGATGCTGATGCGGCTGATGCGCGCCGACCGCATGGCGGCGCGGCGCTCGCCGCCGCGCGGTGCGGGCTGGCACGCGCGGGCCTGATCCCCGATATCGGGCCGATGACCAAGCCACCCGCGGGCCCGCCCGCTGGCCGCGCCCTCTCGGCCCGGCTGCGCACCGCCAAGGGCCGCAGCCCGCAAAGCCAGCGCTGGCTCGAGCGCCAGCTGAACGACCCCTATGTGCAGGCCGCGAAGGCTGCGGGCTGGCGGTCGCGCGCCGCCTTCAAGCTGGTCGAGCTGGACGAGAAGTTCCGCCTGCTGAAGCCCGGCGGCCGCGTGGTGGATCTCGGCTGCGCGCCGGGCGGCTGGACGCAGGTCGCGGTGCGGAAGGTGGGGGACCGCGGGCGGGTGGTCGGGCTCGACCTGCTGCCGGTGGACCCGGTGCCGGGGGCGACCATCCTGCAGGGCGACTTCCAGGACCAGGCGGCGGAGCGCGCGGTGGAGGCGGCGCTGGGCGGCCAGGCCGACCTCGTCCTGTCGGACATGGCGCCGAACACCACCGGGCATGCGGCGACCGACCATCTGCGGATCATGGCGCTGGCCGAGCTCGCGCTCGACTTCGCGCTGCGCGTGCTGGCGCCGGGCGGCGGCTTCGTCGCCAAGGTCTTCCAGGGCGGGTCGGAGAGGGCCTTCCTCGACACGCTGAAGGCGCGCTTCGCGACGGTGCGCCACGCCAAGCCGCCGGCGAGCCGCAAGGACAGCGCCGAGCTCTACGTCGTCGCCACCGGATTCCGCCCGTGACGTCGCGCGGCATCTCCCGCTGGCACGGCGCGTCTGACCTTCCGCTGGCACGCCGCGGCGTGACGGCCTAACTAGGCGCGCGATGCTTCGCCTCACCGAACTCAAGCTGCCGCTGACGCATGGCGAGGGCGCCGTCGAGGCCGCGCTCAAGGCCCGGCTCGGCCTGCGCCCGGGCGAGCTGAAGTCCTGCCACGTCGCCCGCCGCGCCTGGGATGCGCGCAAGCGCAGCGCGATCGAGCTGGTCTACACGCTGGATTTCGAGGTGGCGGACGAGGCCGCGCTGCTGCGCCGCGCGCAGCGCGACCCGGTGCTGGCGCGCACGCTCGGCCGCACGCCCGACACCTCCTATCGCCACGTCGCGCGCGCCGCCGCGCCGCCGCCCAAGCGCCCGGTGGTGATCGGCACCGGCCCCTGCGGGATCTTCGCCGCGCTGATCCTCGCCGAGATGGGCTTCCGGCCGATCATCGTCGAACGCGGCAAGGTGGTGCGCGAACGCACCAAGGACACCTGGGCGCTGTGGCGGCGCAACGTGCTCACGCCCGAGAGCAACGTGCAGTTCGGGGAAGGGGGGGCGGGCACCTTCTCCGATGGCAAGCTCTGGTCCGGCATCAAGGACCCGCAGCATCTGGGCCGGAAGGTGCTGACCGAGTTCGTCGAGGCCGGCGCGCCGGAGGAGATCCTCTACGTCGCCAAGCCGCATATCGGCACCTTCCGCCTGGTGCAGATGGTCGAGAGCATGCGCGCCAAGATCGAGGCGCTGGGCGGTGAATACCGCTTCGGCACCCGCGTCGTGGACTTCGTGATCGAGACCGGCCGCGACGGCGTGCGCCGGCTGCGTGGCCTGGTGACAGAGCCGACCGGCGGCGGCGCGCGGGAGACGATCGAGACCGAGCATGTCGTGCTCGCCATCGGCCATTCGGCGCGCGACACCTTCGAGACGCTGCATGCGCGCGGCGTGCATGTGGAGGCGAAGCCCTTCTCGATCGGCGTGCGGATCGAGCATCCGCAATCCATCATCGACCGCGCGCGCTTCGGCGACTTCGCGAAGCACCCGATCCTCGGCGCGGCGGACTACAAGCTGGTGCATCACTGCACCTCGCCGGCGCTTCGGGGCCGCTCGGTCTATTCCTTCTGCATGTGCCCGGGCGGCACGGTGGTCGCCGCGACGAGCGAGCCCGGCCGCGTGGTAACCAACGGCATGAGCCAGTATTCGCGCGCCGAGCGCAACGCGAATGCGGGCATCGTGGTGGGCATCACGCCGGAGCAGGACTATCCCGGCCATCCGCTCGCCGGCATCGCCTTCCAGCGCCGGTGGGAGGACGCGGCCTTCGAGGCGGGCGGCCGCGACTACCGGGCGCCTGCGCAGCTCGTCGGCGACTTCCTCGCCGGCCGTCCCTCGACCGCGCTCGGCGCCTTGGTGCCGTCCTACAAGCCCGGCGTGACGCCGACCGACCTGTCGCGCTGCCTGCCCGATTTCGTCGTCGCCGCGATCCGCGAGGCGCTGCCCGCCTTCGGTCGCCAGATCCGCGGCTTCGACATGGACGACGCTGTGATGACGGGGGTGGAGACCCGCACCTCCTCGCCCGTCCGCATCCGGCGCGACGCGGCCTTCCGCAGCGTCAACACGCTCGGCCTCTATCCGGCCGGCGAGGGCGCGGGCTACGCGGGCGGCATCTTCTCCGCCGGCGTGGACGGCATCCGCGTGGCGGAGGCGGTCGGGCGCGACATGGCGGGGCTGGCCGCGGCCGCCTGACGATGGAGAGCTTCGACGTCGTCGTGCTCGGCGCCGGCGCCGCCGGGCTGATGTGCGCGATTCGGGCCGGGCAGCGCGGCCGTCGCGTGCTGGTGCTGGAACACGCCGAGGCGCCGGGCAAGAAGATCCTGATCAGCGGCGGCGGGCGCTGCAACTTCACCAATCTCGGCTGCGTGCCGGAGCGCTTTCTCTCGGCCAATCCGCATTTCGCGCGCTCCGCCCTGGCGCGCTACACGCAGCACGACTTCATCGCGCTGGTCCGCCGCCATGGCATCGGCTTCCACGAGAAGACGCTCGGCCAGCTCTTCTGCGACGGCTCCGCGCGGCAGGTTGTGGCGATGCTGCTCGCCGAATGCGCGGCGGCCGGCGTCGAGATCCGCCTGGGCGCGCAGGTCACCGACGTTGCGCGGGCGGAGCGGTTCCGCATCGCCACGGGGCGCGGCGAGGTCTCGGCCGCCTCGCTCGTCGTCGCGACCGGCGGGCTCTCGATCCCGAAGATGGGCGCGACCGGCTTCGCGCACGACCTGGCGCGGCGCTTCGGGCTGGCGGTGACGGAGACGCGGCCCGGCCTCGTGCCGCTGACCTTCGAGGGCGAGCTGCTCGAGCTGATGCGGCCGCTCTCCGGCGTCGCGCTCGGCGCGGTAGCGCGCTGCGGGCGCGTGGCGTTCCCCGAGGCGGTGCTGTTCACCCACCGCGGCCTGTCCGGCCCGGCGGTGCTGCAGGCCTCGTCCTATTGGCGCGAGGGCCAGCCGCTCATCCTCGATCTGCTGCCGGGCCGCGATGCGGCGTCGCTGCTGCTCGGCGGCAAGCGCGGGCGCCCGAAGGCCGAGGCGCGGACCGTGCTGGCGGAGTTGCTGCCGCAGCGCCTGGCCGCCGCACTCGCCGCCCTTCACCTGCCGCCGCGCGCCATCGGCGAGATCGGCGACGAGGCGCTGCGCCGGCTCGGCGCGCAGCTCGGGCGGTGGGAGATCACGCCGTCTGGCACGGAGGGCTATGCCAAGGCCGAGGTGACGCTCGGCGGCGTGGACACGGCGGCGCTCGACCAGCGCACGCTGATGGCGAAGGCGGTGCCGGGGCTGTTCGTGGTGGGCGAGGCCGTGGACGTTACCGGCTGGCTCGGCGGCTACAACTTCCAATGGGCCTGGTCGAGCGGCTGGGCGGCGGGGGAGGCGGCGTAGCGCGCGTCAGGCGCGCGCTTCGGGTCTGCGGCGACGCGCGCCGTGCAGGAGCGTCGCGTGGACGATCAGCGCGAGCATGCAGACCAGCGAGACGACGATCCCCGGCACGAGGCCCCGCGGCGTGAAGGAGAGCACGAGATCGCCGCGCGTCGCGCCTGGCGGGAGGTCCACCGCGACGAAGACGTCGTCATGCGCCCGTACCGGCACCGCGACGCCGTCGAAGGTTGCCCGGTAGCCGGGCCAGTGGAGCCGGGCGAACAGCAGCGGCCCCGACCCCGGATCGCGATCCAGGATCCGGATCGCCTCGCGTTCCGCCGTCGGGACGCCGATGCTCTCGGCGCGCAGGCCCGCGATCGGCCAGGAGAGGGAGCCGGGCAGATGGGCGTTGGGCAGCGGACGCTCGACGAACACGGCGGTGGCCGTGCTTTGCGTCTCCTGCCAGGGCGGCCCGGCGACGCGGCGCAACGCGTCGAGATGGGCGCCGCGCTCGACCGCGAAGCGGTGCAGCCGCATCAGGTCGGCAGGTGTCGCGCCGGTGTTGGCGTCGCGCGCCAGAAGGCGCCCGGCCGGATCGGGGCAGGCTTCCGCGCCCGCATCGCCGCAGAGCATCCGCTCGAAGCCGGCATGGCCGATGGGCGAGTAGCCGACAATGACGGCGCGCCCCTGCGCGAGCGCCATGTTGCCCCAGGGCAGCGCGGCGAAATGCTCCGTCGGCCGGGGCGCCGACTGCACGGAAGCGAGCCGGAACTCCGTGGCCTGCGGAAGCCGCGACAGGACGGCCTCGTCGGTCGTCGCGCGCGGTGCGCCGAAGGGCTGGAACACGGCGATACCCGGCGGGGCGAGCGAGGCGGGCATGGCCCTCAGCGCCGCCGCGGCCAGCCAAGTGGAGGCCGCGAGGACGAGGCCGAGCGCGACGCGATGACCCGCGGCATCACGTTGCAAGAGAAGGGCCGCAAACCCGGCGAGCACGGCTAGACCTATATGCAGCGGCGCAAGGGATGGCGCCGACTGGATCGACGAGAGAGCGGAGAGGGCCATGGCCGCGCAGAGCGCGAGCCGCCGTACGCGGGAGGGTTGGGCGAAGCCGGCGTGCTGCAGGACGAGGAGGGCGGCCAGCACCGTGGCGATCTGGAAATAGGGAAGGAACTTGATGGGAAAGCGCATCCAGCCGAGGTGGCTCGGCCCCTGCGTTCCGATCAGCATGGCGAGCCCGAAGGCCAGCACGGTCGTCAGGTGACCGTCGCGCCAGTCGAGGCGGCGCCAGTCGATCAGCATCGCGAGCGGCAGCACGAACCACGCCGCGTGGAAGATCGGGGCGGGCACGAAAGGCGAGCGCCCCGGCATGAATGCGAAGATGCTCATGTGGAGGGGGCTCGACAGCGTCAGGACGTCGCGGAGGTTCGGAAGCAGGAAGCTGTTGTTTCCGATCGCTGTGTCCCGGCTCGCCAGCGCCGACATGCCGACCAGGGGGAGAATCGCCACGGCGGCCGCGCCCACCCCCAATGCGGCGGCCATAGCCACGTCGAGAACGGGTCGCCATCCGTATTCGCGCCAAAGCACAAGCAGTCGTATTGCGGTGAAGATGCCAAGGACGATGACGCCATGGCTGAATCCTGCGGTGGCGGTGAGCCAGACGCCGAGCGCCGCGCCCAGGAAGGGCAGGCGTCCCCGATGCGCGTACAGCAGGCCGGCCATCGCCCACAGCATGAAGCCAGTGGCCGCGTAGGCCGGGAACCAGGACGCGCCGAACCAGTAGGTCAGCATCGCGTTGCCCGCGATCGCCACCGCGGCGGCATGCGCGAGCGGCACCGCAAGACCCAGGGCGCGCGCGAGCACGAAGGCGCCGCCGCCGAGGACGGCGCTGAGACAGACCACCAGGAAGGCCATGGCGGCCGCCTGGTCCGGGACGGCGGGCAGAACGGCGAAGAGGCCGAGCAGGACCGGATTGAACAGTCCGTACTGGTATTCGCCCGCCAGGTTGCCGCCGACCCACAGCTGGGTCGTGAGGAGCGGTATCGCGCCGTCCGCTCGCAGCGCCCGGCCGATCGCGGCCAAGGTCGGTGCGAACTGCGCCTCCATGTCGTCGCGGAAATAGGTGCCCGCGTCGTGCCAGAGCGGCACCGCGGCCAGCAGCATGGCGAGGACGGCGGCAAGAAGCATGTGCGGCACGTCGCCCGGCCATGCCGATCCGCCAGGGTGCGCCGCGACGGGCCGGCAACCGGCCGGGCGCGACGCAGTTCGCGAGGCCGACATCACGTCGACGGCCGGCCGCAGCCGGGCCGGACCGGCGCGCGACGGAGCGGACACAATCTGCTGGGGATCAGGAGGATGGTGGGCGCACTAGGGCTCGAACCTAGGACCCGCTGATTAAGAGTCAGCTGCTCTACCAACTGAGCTATGCGCCCATCCGGGAGCGGCGAGATAGGCCGGTCGCGCGGGCTTGTCCAGCCCCGCTGCCGCGAGCTGCGGGCGGATCCGAGCGAAAAAGGGTTGTAAAAAAACATGTGACTGTGCTTCATTTTGCGCCGCCTGTCGGCGGGGGTGTCGCATGGATCTCAAGGAAACCGCCATCCTCGGCGAGGACATCGAGCAGCACTGGTATTTCCGCGCGAAGCGCGCGGCCCTGCTGCAACTCGTGGCCGGTCTCGGCGCCCGCCGCGTGCTCGACGTGGGGGCGGGGTCCGGCTTCTTCGCCCGCGCCCTGCTGGAGCGCACGGCGATCGCGGAAGCCACCTGCCTCGATCCCTTCTATGCCTCCGACCGGGACGAGACGGTGGAGGGCAAGCCGCTCCGCTTCCGCCGCGCCGCCGCGCCGGGCGACGCCGACCTGATCGTCATGATGGACGTCCTCGAGCATGTCGAGGACGACCTGGACCTGCTGGCCGAGCATGCGGGGGCGGCCGCCCCGGGCACCGACGTGCTGATCAGCGTCCCGGCGCTCCGCTGGATGTGGAGCGGCCACGACGTCTTCCTCGAGCATCATCGCCGCTACACGCTCGAGGATGTGACGCAGCTCACGCGTGCCGCAGGGCTCGAGGTCGTCCGCGGCATGTATTTCTTCGCCGGCGTCCTGCCCTTCGCGATGCTGGCGCGCGCGCCCGACCTGATTGGCCGCGTCCGGGGACAGCCGGTCGTGGCGCGCAGCGGGCTGCGGCGCCATTCGCGGCCCGTCAACGCCCTGCTCGGCGCCCTCTGCCGGCTGGAACTGCCGCTCATGGCCCGCAACCGCACGATCGGCCTCAGCGTGTTCATGCATGCGCGCAAGCCGTCCGTTGCGGCGCAGGCGGCGACCGCCCGGTCGCACGGCGTCAGGACGCCGGATGCGCGCGCCCCGATGATGGCGGCTTGACCGGGGCGCCGCGCCGCCAGGACCAGCGCCGCGGCGAGTGGCACCGGCCAGCGCGCCTCGCCAATGGACGGATTGAGACCGGTTGCGTTGACCGGCGGACCGCCGAGCGCGGCGATCCGGGCATGGAGCACGTCCCAGTCGTAGGCGGCATGGGCCTGGCCATCGAGGGCGAGGGAACCAGCGGCATAGAGAGGAACGAAATCGGTCAGCGCGAGGCTGCCATCCGGCTCGACGGGCCAGATCCCCGCCGCCGCCAGCGCCAGCAGCCACCCGCCGCCCAGCGCGCACAGCGCCATCGCGCCTAGCCGGACCAGCCGCAGCCGTCGCCCGCCGCGCCGTCGCCTGCGGCCTGCGTCACCTCAGGGCTCGTCCCGCACCGCGCCGATCTCGGCGTCGTGGTGGACATGCACCGACATCAGCAGGCCGAAGCCCAGCATCACCGTCAGCATCGCCGACCCGCCATGGCTGATCAGCGGCAGGGGCACACCCCCCACCGGGATGCTGCCCGTGACCATGGCGATGTTGACGAAGACATACATGAAGTAGTTGGTCGCCAGCCCCACCGCGAGCAGCCGGCCGAACTGGTGGCGCGAGCGCAGCGCGACCAGGAAGCCGAAGGCGATCACGCAGGCCAGCAGCGCCAGCACCGCCAGCGCGCCCACCAGCCCGAACTCCTCCGCCCACATGGTGAAGATGAAGTCCGTCTGCTTCTCGGGCAGGAAGTTCAGGTGCCCCTGCGTGCCCTGCAGGAACCCCTTGCCCCACATCCCGCCCGACCCCAGCGCGATCTTCGACTGGATGATGTTGTAACCCGCCCCGAGCGGGTCGCTCTCCGGATCCAGGAAGGTCGTGATGCGCGCGCGCTGGTAGTCCTTCAGGTGGTCGTAGACGATCGGCGCCGCCACCGCGATGCCGCCGAGCGCGAGTGCGAACTTCCACAGGCGCACGCCGGCCGCGAAGAAGACCGCGCCGCCCACCATCACCGTGATCAGCGCATTGCCCAGGTTCGGCTGCTTGAAGATCAGCAGCGCCGGTATCGCGATGGCGACCAGCGGCGGGATCAGGAACAGCGGATTGCCGATCCGCTCCCAGCTCGCCTTGTGGAACCACGACGCCAGCGCGACCACCAGCAGGATCTTCATCAGCTCGGACGGCTGGATCTGCAGCGGGCCGAGGTCGATCCAGCGCTGCGCGCCCTTGCCCACCTCGCCATGCAGCGCGACCAGCACGAGCAGGCCTACGCCGGCCGCATAGCCCAGCCAGGCCAGCTTCTGGATCAGCCGGATGTCCACCATGGCGATGGAGAGCATCAGCACGAGGCCGAAGCCGAAGCGTATCGCATGCCGCTGCGCGTAGGGCTCGGGCGCGCCGCCGCCGGCCGAATAGAGCGCGACATAGCCCACGCCCGCCACCGCGCAGAGCAGCAGCACGTAGAGCCAAGGGATGCGCCAGAGCTTGTCCAGCACGCCCGTGCCGCTCTCCCGCAGCCAGAGTCTGCGTTCGAACCTCATGTCCGCCCGCTCATATCCTGCCCCCCTGGGCGATGCGCGGCGCGCCGCTGCCCGGCCGCAGCCGGTTGAAGGCCTCGATCAGCACCTCGCGCGCCAGCGGCGCGGCGGCGCCCGAGCCGCTGGTGCCGTGCTCCACCACGACGGAGCAGGCCAGCCACGGATTGTCATGCGGCGCATAGGCGACGAAGAGCGCGTGCGGCCGCCACTCCCGCGGCAGCTGGTCGACGCGGAAGCCTCGCTCGCGCTGCTCCCGGCTCACGCGCCGGACCTGCGTCGTGCCGGTCTTGCCGGCCATCTGCGCGCCGAGGCTGGCCGGGAGGCGATGCGCGCGCGCCGTCCCGCCTTCCTCGTTCACCACTGCCCACATCGCGTCGCGCACCAGGCGCAGATGCGCCTCCGGGATGCCGAGGCTCGGCCAGTCCTCCGGGCGGTTGCCGCGCGCGGGTCGGCCCGCGACAGCGCGCGTCAGGTGCGGCTGCACGGCGCGGCCCGTCGCGATGCGCGCCGTCATGGTGGCGAGCGAGAGCGGCGTGAGCTGGTAGAAGCCCTGGCCAATGCCGTGCACCACCGTGTCGCCCAGCGCCCAGGGCCGGCCCTGCGCCTGCCGCCAGGCGCGATCCGGCACGAGACCCGCGCGCGTCCCCGGCAGCTCGATGTCGAGCGGTACGCCGAGGCCGAGGCGCCGCGACATCGCTGCGATCCGGTCGATGCCGAGCCGCTTGGCGATCTCGTAGAAATAGACGTCGCAGGACACGACCAGCGCGCGGCGCATGTCCACCGCGCCGTGGCCGTTGCGGTTCCAGCAGTGGAAGCGGAAATCGCCGATGTCCATGTGGCCGGGGCAGCTGATCCGCTCGCCCGGCGTCGTCACGCGCGCCTCCAGCGCCGCCAGCATCACCACCATCTTGAAGGTGGACCCGGGCGCGTAGAGCCCGTTCGTCGTCTTGTTGATCAGTGGCGTCGCGCGGTTGGCCGTCCATTGCCGCCACTGCGCGGCGGAGACGCCGGAATTGAAGATGTTGGGGTCGAAGCTCGGCTTGGTCGCGAGCGTCAGCACCTCGCCGTTGCGCGCATCCATCAGCACGACCGAGGTGCCTTCCTCGATCTTCCCGCGGATCGCCTTCTGCAGCTCCGCGTCGATCGAGATCTGCACGTCGTCGCCCTGCACGCCCTCCCGCCGGTCGAGCTCGCGGATCACCCGGCCGACCGCGTTCACCTCCAGCTGCACGGCGCCCGCGCGCCCGCGCAGGAGGCGGTCGTGGTGGCGCTCGATGCCGGCGCGGCCGACGCGGATGCCGGGCAGCTCGAGCAGCGGGTCGCCATCCATGTCGCGCTCCGACGGCGGCGCGACATAGCCGACCACATGCGCCAGGTGCTCGCCCTCCGGGTAGAGGCGCGTCGTGCCCACATCGACGCTGATGCCGGGCAGGTCGGGCGCGTTCATCTCGATCCGCGCCATCTCCTCCCAGGTCAGGAACTCGCGCACGATCACGGGGACGAAGCGGCGGCGGCGGCGCACCTCGCGCTCGATCCGCGCGCGCTCCGTCTCGGTCAGCGGCACGATCTTCGAGAAGGTCTCAAGCGTGGCGGTGACGTCGGCCGTCTGCTCGGCCACGAGCAGGGCGCGCCAGTTCAGCTGGTTGCCGGCCACCACGCGGCCTTCCCGGTCGAGGACTCGCCCGCGCGGCGGCGCGATCAGCCGGGCCGAGAGCCGGTTCTCCTCGGCGAGCGTCGCGAAGCGCTCGCCCTGCTCGACCTGCAGCGTGTGCAGCCGATGGCCGAGGAAGCCGAGCAGCCCCATCTGGCCGAGGCCGAGCAGGGCGGTGCGGCGGGCGAAGATGCCGCGGACACGCTCCGCCTCGCGCAGCTTGCGGCTCATTGTTCTGCCTCAGGCGCCGGCGCGCGCTGCGCGCGCTTGGCTTTCGCGCAGGCCGCGGGCGCGCCGGTGAACGCGGCTGGTTGGTGCGCGGGCCG
>NZ_JAKJIB010000097.1 GCF_021864505.1 Falsiroseomonas oryziterrae | reverse complement strand
GGCGCTGCTGCGCGCCGTCGGCGGGGGCAGGTTTGCGCCGCCCCTCGCCGCGACCGCCGCGCTCCTGGCGCGGGGGGAGGGGACGCTTGGTGGCGCGGCACTCACACGTGCGGGCCTGCTGGTCTGCGAGGCGGCCCGATCCGCGCCCGCGGTGCCGGCCGGGGCCGGGGCCGTCTGGGATCGACGCTTCCGGCTGTCGGAGGGTCTCGAGGGCGCGACGCTGGGTGCGGCCGGCGACGCCGCGCGGCGGCTCCCGAGGCCGCCCTGGATTCCCGCCGCCGCCGTTGCGTCGCTTCCCGCGTTGCACCGCAACGGAACGCTGGCGGTGGTCCCCGCCCTGGCCTATCCTGACGCAGAGACCGCCAGCCGCCACGTGATCCGCTTCGTGCCGATCGCCGGACCGGTCGCATGATCCCGTCGCGCCGCCCGACGTTGGCGACGTGGCGGACCGGTCTGCCGGGGCCGGCCTCAGTCCCGCACGCGCCAGGATGGAAGCCAGGCGGGTGCGCACTATCTATGTGGAGGCGCGGCCCCGCGGGGCCGCGAGGCATGGGAATCATCTGGTGAACAATTTCGGCCGGAACCTCGCGCTCTGGGTCATCGTGGCGCTGCTGCTCGTGGCGCTGTTCAACCTCTTCCAGCCCTCCTCCGGCCCGGGCCGGGCGGCGCAGCAGGTTGCCTATTCGGACTTCCTGAACGAGGTCAACGCCGGGCACGTCCGCGACGTGACCATCACCGGGCGCCAGGTGGTCGGCCAGCTTTCCGACGGGCGGAGCTTCCAGACCTTCACGCCCGAGGACCCGACCCTCGTCTCGCGCCTGACCGAGCGGGGCGTGCGGGTGGTGGCGCGGCCCGAGGACGGCGACGTGAACCCGCTGTTCCACTACCTACTGTCCTGGTTCCCGATGCTGCTGCTGATCGGCGTCTGGGTGTTCTTCATGCGCCAGATGCAGGGCGGCGGCGGCCGGGCCATGGGCTTCGGCAAGTCGCGCGCCAAGCTGCTGACCGAGAAGCAGGGCCGCGTGACCTTCGAGGACGTGGCGGGGATCGAGGAAGCGAAGGGCGAGCTCGAGGAAATCGTGGAATTCCTGCGCGACCCGCAGAAGTTCCAGCGCCTCGGCGGCAAGATCCCGAAGGGCGTGCTGCTGGTCGGCCCGCCCGGCACCGGCAAGACGCTGCTCGCGCGCTCCATCGCGGGCGAGGCGAACGTGCCCTTCTTCACCATCTCGGGCTCCGACTTCGTCGAGATGTTCGTGGGCGTCGGCGCGAGCCGCGTGCGCGACATGTTCGAGCAGGGCAAGAAGAACGCGCCCTGCATCATCTTCATCGACGAGATCGACGCGGTCGGCCGCCATCGCGGTGCGGGCCTCGGCGGCGGCAATGACGAGCGCGAGCAGACGCTGAACCAGATGCTCGTCGAGATGGACGGCTTCGAGAGCAACGAGGGCGTCATCATCATCGCGGCGACCAACCGCCCCGACGTGCTCGACCCCGCGCTGCTGCGCCCGGGCCGCTTCGACCGTCAGGTCGTTGTGCCGAACCCGGACGTGAACGGGCGCGAGAAGATCCTCCGCGTTCACATGCGCAAGGTCCCGCTGGCCTCCGATGTCGATCCGAAGGTCATCGCGCGCGGCACGCCGGGCTTCTCGGGCGCCGACCTTGCCAACCTGGTGAACGAGGCGGCGCTGCTGGCCGCGCGCACCGGGCGGCGCACCGTCGGCATGGCGGAGCTCGAGGCGGCGAAGGACAAGGTGATGATGGGCGCGGAGCGCCGCAGCCTGGTCATGTCCGAGGACGAGAAGCGCATGACCGCCTATCACGAGGCGGGCCACGCGCTGGTCGCGATGCACGAGCCGGAATGCGACCCGGTCCACAAGGCGACGATCATCCCGCGCGGCCGCGCCCTCGGCCTCGTCATGTCGCTCCCGGCGGGCGACCGCTATTCGAAGCACAAGTCGAAGATGAAGGCCGAGCTCGCGATGGCGATGGGCGGCCGCGTCGCGGAGGAGCTGATCTTCGGCGCCGACAAGGTCTCGAACGGCGCCTCGGGCGACATCAAGATGGCGACCGACCAGGCCCGCCGGATGGTGACCGAATGGGGCATGAGCGAGAAGCTCGGCATGATCGCCTATGGGTCGAACGACCAGGAGGTCTTCCTCGGCCACAGCGTCACGCAGTCGAAGAACATCTCGGAGAGCACGGCGCAGCAGATCGACGCCGAGATCCGCAAGATCATCGACGACGCCTATGCGCGCGCGACGAAGGTGCTCAGCGAGAACATCGACGAGCTGCACCTGCTGGCCAAGGGCCTGCTGGAACACGAGACCCTCTCGGGCGACGAGATCCGGCAGGTCATCAAGGGCGAGCCGGTGGTGCGCAACCGCCCGGACGAGCCGGCGCCTGCGCGCGGCAGCGTCCCGACCTCGGGCCGCCCGGTGAACCCGCGGCCGAGCGCCGGCCCCTGGAGCGGGCAGCCGGCGCCGGGGACCTGACGAGGGACCTGACGCGGCCGGCCGAATTCGGGCTTAATGGAAGGGCGGGGGCGAGGCATCGTCCCCGCCCTCTCTCTTTGCGTGACGGGTGTCGGGAATGGCGGGGATCTGGGTGGAGCCGCTCGGGCTGCTGCAGGGGCGCGACGCGGCGGTCGCTATGGCGGCCGACCTCGCCCTCCCGCTGGCCGGCGGCCCGGCGGCGTTCAGCCTCGTTCGCCTGATCGGCCCTGGCGCCCCGGACGCCCCGGTGGCGCTGGCCGACGTGCCGGAGGACTGGCAGCCCCGCGTCATCGCGCTGACGAAGCAGCCGCCAACCTTCGCCGGCCTTCCGGCCGGTCGCCCGCTGGTGATGGGTATCGTCAACGTGACGCCGGACAGTTTCTCGGACGGGGGGCGTCACCTGGACGCGCGCGCGGCGATCGCGGCCGGCCACGCGATGCTCGAAGCGGGCGCCGACCTGCTCGACATCGGCGGCGAGAGCACGCGCCCGGGGGCTGATCCCGTTACGGCGGAGGAGGAGCAGCGCCGGGTGATCCCGGTGATCCGCGAACTCGCCAAGGCAGCGACCGTGAGCGCCGATACGCGCAACGCGGCGACGATGCGCGCCGCACTCGATGCCGGGGCGGAGGTGATCAACGACGTCTCGGCGCTCCGCCACGATCCGGAGGCCGTGCGCGTGCTCGCCGCGGCGGAATGCGGCGTGATCCTGATGCACATGCTGGGCGACGACCCGCGCACCATGCAGGACGATATCCGCTACGCCGACGTCGCACTGGATGTGGCGGAGTTCCTCGCGGAGCGTGTGGCCTGGGCGGAGGCGCAGGGGATCGTCCGGACGCGCATCGCGCTCGACCCGGGGATCGGCTTCGGCAAGCGGCTGCCGGAGAACCTGGCGCTCATCCAGCGCCTGCCGCTGCTCCTGGGCCTCGGATGCCCGGTGCTGCTGGGGGCCAGCCGCAAGCGCTTCGTCGGCGAGATCTCAGGCGTGGCCGAGGCGCCGCGCCGGATGGCAGGGAGCCTGGGTGCGGCGATCGCAGGGGCGCGGCGGGGGGCCGCGATCCTGCGCGTGCACGACGTGGCGGAGACGGTGCAGGCGCTGGCCGTGCTGGCGGCCTGCGAGGCCGGTGCGGTCGCGGACGTGGACGCGGAAACAGAGGGGGAATAAGCAGGGGCCATGAACAACGTGACGACCAACGTGGCGACCCCGGCGCGCAAGCTGTTCGGGACGGACGGCATCCGCGGCACCGCCAACCGGCCGCCGATGGACGCCGCGACCGCGCTCCGGCTCGGCCAGGCGGCCGGGCGCTTCTTCAACCGTGGCAACCACCGCCACCGCGTGGTGATCGGCAAGGACACGCGGCTTTCGGGCTACATGCTCGAGCCGGCGCTGACCGCCGGCTTCATCGGCGCCGGGATGGACGTGATGATCGTTGGCCCGCTGCCGACGCCGGCGATCTCGCTGCTCACGCGCTCGCTGCGCGCCGACCTCGGCGTGATGATCTCCGCCTCCCACAACCCGTTCGAGGACAACGGCATCAAGCTGTTCGGACCGGACGGCCTCAAGCTGTCGGACGAGGAGGAGGCGGCGATCGAGGCGCTGATGACCGGCCCCGACAACGGCACCGGGCTTGCCGCGCCTGGCCGCCTCGGCCGCGCCAGCCGGCTGGAGGATGCGCCCGGTCGCTACATCGAGGCGGCGAAGGCCTGCTTCCCGAAGGGCCGCAGCCTTGAGGGGATGCGCATCGCGCTCGATTGCGCCAATGGCGCCGCCTACAAGGTCGCGCCGACGGTGCTGTGGGAGCTCGGCGCGGAGGTGGTGCCGCTCGGCGTCAACCCGGACGGGTCCAACATCAACCGCGACTGCGGCGCGACCGCGCCGGGGCGCCTGGCGGAGCTGGTGCGCGAGCGTCGCGCCGATCTCGGCATCGCGCTCGACGGCGACGCCGACCGGCTGGTGCTGGTGGATGAGCGCGGCAACATCGTGGACGGCGACCAGATCATCGCGCTGATCGCGGGTTCGTGGCAGCGCGACGGGCGGCTGCGCGGCGGCGGCGTGGTGACCACGGTGATGTCCAACCTCGGCCTGGAGCGGCATCTCCAGGGGCTCGGCATCGCGCTGCACCGGACCAAGGTCGGCGATCGCTATGTGGGTGAGCGGATGCGCGAGACGGGCTGCAACATCGGCGGCGAACAGTCGGGCCACGTCATCCTGTCGGACTTCGCGACCACCGGCGACGGCCTGGTTGCGGCGCTGCAGGTGCTGGCGCTGCTGGTCGAGGAGGGGAAGCCCGCGAGCGAGGCCTGCCGCCGCTTCGCGCCGATGCCGCAGAAGCTGGTGAACATCCGCTTCAGCGGCCCGTCGCCGCTCGGCGATCCGGAGGTCGAGAAGGCCATCGTCGCGGTGGGGGACAGCCTCGCTGGCCGAGGCCGCGTGCTGGTGCGCGCGAGCGGGACCGAGCCGCTGATCCGCATCATGACGGAGGCGGAGGACGAGCGCGAGATGAACGCCGCCGCCCTCAAGCTGGCGCAGATCATCGGCATGCGCGCGGCGGCGATGGCCTCCGCCAAGGCCGGGTCTTGACGGCTTCAGCCGGCGGAGGCGTGGCGGAGGCGCCGCGCGGCCGTGTGCTGATCTGCGCGGGGTCGGATTCCGGCGGCGGCGCGGGCATCCAGGCGGACATCAAGGCGGTCACCGCGCTCGGCGGCTTCGCGATGACGGCGATCACCGCGCTGACCGCGCAGGATACCCGCGGCGTCCATGGCGTGGTGGGCGTCGCGCCCGACTTCATCCGCCTGCAGATCCGGGTGGTGCTCGAGGATCTCGGCGCCGATTGCATCAAGACCGGCATGCTGGCCGACAGCGCGACGATCGAGGCTGTCTGCGATGCGCTGGGCGCGCATGCACCGGGCGTGCCGGTGGTGGCCGACCCGGTCATGGTGGCCAAGGGCGGCCATCCGCTGCTGGCGCCGGAGGCGGTGGCCACGCTGCGCGCGCGGCTGCTGCCGGTCGCGCGCATCATCACGCCGAACATCCCGGAGGCGGAGGCGCTGTCGGGCGTCGCGATCGCCGATGTCGCGGGCATGCATCGTGCCGCCGAGGCGCTGCTGCGCATGGGCGTGCAGGCAGTGCTGCTGAAGGGCGGGCACGGCACCGGCGAGACGCTGACCGACCTGCTCGCCACGCCCGAGGGCACCGAGGCCTTCGAGAGCAGCCGCCTCGCGACACGCCACACGCATGGCACGGGCTGCACGCTGGCCTCCGCGCTGGCCTGCGGGCTCGCGCAGGGGATGGGGCTGCGCGACGCTGTCGTGCGCGCGCGGGCCTATGTGCGCGCCGCGATGCTCGCCGCACCCGGCTTCGGCACCGGCCACGGTCCGCTCGGCCATGGTGTCACGGTGGATCCGGCACGGATCGCCGGCCTCGCATGAGGCGCTATCGCTTCGTCACGCTCGACGTCTTCACCGACCGGCGCTTCGGCGGCAATCCGCTCGCCGTGTTCCCGGACGCGCGCGGCCTGAGTGATTCGGAGATGCAGGCGCTGGCCGCCGAGTTCAATCTCAGCGAGACGACCTTCGTGCTGCCGCCAGACGACCCGGCCAACACGGCGCGCGTGCGCATCTTCACCACGACGGTGGAGATGCCCTTCGCCGGCCATCCGAATGTCGGCACCGGCTTCCTGCTGGCCTCGGACTCCGGCGGCGACATGCTGCGCTTCGAGGAGATCGCCGGACTGGTCGAGGTGCGCATCGCGCGCGACGCGGCCGGTGCGGTGACGGAGGCGGTGATCGCCGCGCCGCGGCCGCTCTCGCTCGGCGAGGAGTTCACGCCGGTGCAACTCGCGGGCTGTGCCGGGCTCGAGCCCTGGGAGGTGGTGACGGAGAACCACCGGCCCGTGCAGGCGAGCGTCGGCAATCCCTTCGTGCTGATGGAGGTGACGCCGGCCGCGCTGACCCGCGCCGCCCCCGACACCGCCGAGTTCCGGCGCGTGGCGCAGTCCATCCCGGCGCTGGTGCAGCGCGCCGCGATCTATCTCTATGCGCGCGACGGCGAGCGCCTGCGCGCGCGCATGTTCAGCCCGGCGCTCGGCGTCGGGGAGGATCCGGCCACCGGCAGCGCGGCCGCGCCGCTGGCCGCGCTGCTGCTGCACCTGTCGGGCGCCATCGACGGCGCGTGGGACGTCGTCCAGGGCGTGGAGATGGGGCGGCCGAGCCTGCTGCGCACGACGGCTGCGCGTGGCCCGGACGGCATCCGCGCGACGGTCGGCGGCGGCTGCGTGCGCGTGCTCGAGGGCGAGGCGATCCTGTGAGCGCCGCGCGCCCGACGCTGGAGCATCTGCCGCTGCCGCTGCTTGCCATGCCGATGGGCACGGGTGGCGTCGGGCTGGCCTGGCGGCAGGCCCATGGCGCGCTCGGCGCGCCTGGCTGGATCGGGGAGGCGCTGCTGGCCTTCACGGCGCTGCTGTGGGCCGGCCTCGTCCTCGTCCAGGCCCTGCGGCTGCTGCGTCATCCGCAGGCCGTGGCGGCGGAGCTTCGCCATCCGGTGCGCGTGGCCTTCGGGGCGGCGCCGACGATCGGCCTGATGATCGTCGCGGCCTTCCTGTTCCCGCATGCCCCCGCGCTCGGGGCCGCCTTATGGAGCGTCGCGGTCGCCGGGCATCTGCTGCTGGCGATGATGCTGCTGCGCCGCGTGCTGGCCGGAAGGGGCGATGGCGCGATGATCGCGCCGCCGCTGCTGATCCCGCTGGTCGGGAACATCCTCGCCCCCGCCTTCGGACCGCGCATGGGTTTTCCCGAGTTGTCCTGGATGATGTTCGGGATCGGCCTGGTGCTCTGGCTGGCGATGCTGCCGCTGCTGCTGCACCGCCTGCTCGCCGGGCCGCCGCTGCCGCTGCCGCTGCGGCCGACGCTCGCGATCCTGCTGGCGCCGCCCGCCGTCGCGGCGCTGGCGCTGGAGGCGCTGACCGGCCACGTGGACGGCGTGGTGCTGGCCTTCGCCGGTGTGGCGCTGCTGGTCGCGGCGGTGCTGCTGTCCCTCGCGCACGAATTCGCCCGCGTGCCCTTCGGGCTGCCCTGGTGGGGCGTGACGTTCCCGTCCGCCGCCTTCGCCGTGATGCTGATGGCGATCGGTGCGCCGGCCTGGCTCGGCTGGGCGGCGCTGCTGGGGAGCACGGCGCTCACGGGCTGGGTGGCGTGGCGGACGCTCGGCGCGTTCCGGGTGGGGGCCTTCTACCGGCCGGAGCATTGAGGGCGGGGCGGTCGGCGCTTTTCCGCTCCTCTGACCCCCACCCCGACCAACCGGCGTAAGCGGCGTTCTGCCGCAACTCTGGCGTCCGACGCCGTTGGCGTCGAACCCCCCGTGAACGGGAGAGGGAGAGGTCCCCGACGGTCTATTGCGGCTGGATGTTCGCGGCGGCGCGGACCAGCGCGGCGTAGCGCTCGGCCTCGTCGCGCACGAAGCGGTTGGTGGCGTCCGGGCCCATCGCGCTCGGCGTCATGCCGAGGGCGCGGATGCGCTCGATCGCAGCCGGCGTCGCCAGCGCCTCGGCCAGCGCGGCGGCGAGGCGGGCGACGAAGGCGGGATCGGTGCGCGCCGGCGCGAAGAGGCCCTGGTAGAGTTCGCTCGTCATGCCGCGCGTCGCGGCCTGCTCGGCGAAGGTGATCTGCTCCGGCAGGAAGGGATGGCGCTCCGGCGAGGAGATGCCGAAGCCGCGCACGCGGCCCTCGCGGACCAGCGGGCCGGAGGAGGTCAGCGTGCTGACGGCGAGGTCCACGCGGCCGGCCATCAGGTCGGGGAAGATCTGGGTCGCGATGCGATAGGGCACATGCTCCAGCTTGAGCCCGGTGCGCCCGGCCAGCATCTCGCCGAAGAGATGCAGCGAGGTGCCGGTGCCGGAGGTGGCGTAGGTGAAGGGCTGGCTGCGCGTCGCGTTCAGAGCGATCAGCTCGGGCAGTGTCGCGGGCAGATCGGGGCGGCCGATCAGCAGCAGCGGCAGGGTGGCCAGCATGTGGACCGCGGTGAAGTCGCGGATCGGGTCGTAGCGCACGGCCGATGGCGTCACGAGCGGCGCCACGTTCAGCACGGAATCGACGCCGAGCAGCAGCGTCGCCCCGTCCGGCGCGGCGCGCGCCACGCGCTCCGTCGCGATCGTGCCGCCCGCGCCGGGCAGGTTCTCAACGACCACGGGCTGGCCGATGCGCGGGGCAAGCTCGTTGGCGGCGACGCGGGCGATGGCGTCCACGTTGGTGCCGGCGCCGAAGGGCACGACGATGGTGATCGGCCGTCCCTGTGCCTGCGCGATGGCCGGGGCTGCCAGCGCCGCGGGCAGGGCGAGCATGGTGCGGCGGGGCAGGGGGCTCATCGGCGGTCTCCGTTGCGGATGCGTGGAGCCTGCCATGCAAGCCGCTTGCTGTCCCGGGCGCTGGACGCAGGGCCGACCTGTGGCTAATCCTCGCGGCGGGCCACGCCCCCCCACCGGGGCGCATCTGCTTCTGGAAGGGAGCGACCATGGCGATCGCCACCAAGCCGGACATCCGTCCGCAGAATCCTCGTTTCTCCTCCGGTCCCTGCGCCAAGCGTCCCGGCTGGACGCTCGACGCGCTGTCGGGCGCGTTGCTCGGGCGCAGCCACCGCGCCAAGGATCCCAAGGCGAAGCTCGCCGAGGTGATCGAGCGGTCGCAGGCCATCCTCGGCATGCCGGCCGATTGGCGGCTCGGCATCGTGCCGGCCTCCGACACCGGCGCGGTGGAGATGGCGCTGTGGTCGCTGCTCGGGCCGCGCGGCGTGGACATCCTCGCCTGGGAAAGCTTCTCCAAGGACTGGGCGACCGACGTCACGAAGCAGCTGAAGCTGGCGGATGCGAAGGTGATCTCGGCGGGCTACGGCAGGCTGCCAGACCTTTCGCAGGTCGGCGCGGACCGCGACGTCGTGTTCGTCTGGAACGGCACGACCAGCGGCGTGCGGCTGGCGAATGCGAGCTTCATCCGCGACGACCGCGAGGGGCTCGCCATCTGCGATGCCACGAGCGCCGCCTTCGCGATGGAGCTGCCCTGGTCGAAGCTCGATGTCGTCACCTGGTCCTGGCAGAAGGTGCTGGGGGGCGAGGCCGCGCACGGAATGCTCGCGCTGTCGCCGCGCGCCGTTGCACGGCTCGAATCCCACAAGCCTGCCTGGCCGATGCCAAAAATCTTCCGCATGACGAAGGACGGGAAGCTCAACGAGGGCATCTTCAAGGGCGAGACGATCAACACGCCCTCCATGCTCTGCGTCGAGGACGCGCTGGACGGGCTGCGCTGGGCGGACTCCGTCGGCGGCCTCAAGGGTTTGGTCGCGCGGTCGGAAGCGAACCTCGCCGCCGTCGCGCGCTGGATTGAGCGCACGCCCTGGGCGGCTTTCCTGGCCGAGGACCCGGCGACGCGCTCCTGCACCTCGATCTGCCTGAAGATCGTCGCACCCTGGTTCACCGCGCTCGACGCCGAGGGTCAGGCGGCCGCGGCGAAGAAGCTGGCCTCGCTGCTCGAGAAGGAGGGGGTGGCGCTCGACGCCGCCGCCTATCGCGACGCGCCACCGGGCCTGCGCATCTGGGGCGGGGCGACGGTCGAGACCGCCGACATCGAGGCGCTGCTCCCCTGGCTCGACTGGGCTTTTGCCCAGGTCGAAGCAGACGCGACGAAGAAGGCGGCCTGACCGATGGCGAAGGTCCTCATCTCCGACAAGCTCTCGCCGGCCGCCGTCCAGATCTTTCGGGACCGCGGCGTGGAGGTCGACTTCAAGCCCGGCCTCAAGCCCGCGGAACTCCGCGAGATCATCGGCGAGTACGACGGGCTCGCCGTGCGCTCCGCCACCAAGGTGACGCGCGAACTGATCGAGGCGGCGCCGCGGCTAAAGGTGGTCGGCCGCGCGGGCATCGGCGTGGACAACGTGGACATCACCAGCGCCACCGCGCGCGGCGTCGTGGTGATGAACACGCCCTTCGGGAATGCGATCACCACCGCCGAGCATGCGATCGCGATGATGTTCGCGCTGGCCCGCCAGATCCCCGAGGCCTCCGCCTCCACCAAGGCGGGCAAGTGGGAGAAGAACCGCTTCATGGGCGTCGAGCTGACCGGCAAGACGCTCGGCCTGGTGGGCTGCGGCAACATCGGCTCGATCGTCGCCGACCGCGGCAACGGGCTCTCCATGAAGGTGATCGCCTATGATCCCTTCCTGTCCGAGAAGCGCGCGCTCGAGATCGGCGTCGAGAAGGTGGAGCTCGACGCGCTGATCGCGCGCGCCGACATCGTGAGCATCCACGCGCCCTATACCGAGCAGACGAAGAACATCCTCTCCCGCGAGCGGATCTTCGCCATGAAGAAGGGGGCGCGGTTGATCAACTGCGCCCGCGGCGGGCTGGTGGACGAGCAGGCGCTCTACGATGCGCTGAAGTCCGGCCACCTCGCCGGCGCCGCGCTCGACGTCTTCGAGACGGAGCCCGCGACGGACAGCCCGCTCTTCGGCCTCGAGAACGTGGTCTGCACGCCGCATCTCGGCGCCGCCACGACCGAGGCGCAGGAGAACGTGGCGCTGCAGGTCGCGGAGCAGATGTCGGACTTCCTGCTGACCGGCGCCGTCTCCAACGCCATCAACATGCCCTCCGTCACGGCGGAGGAGGCGCCGCGTCTCAAGCCCTACATGGAGCTGGTGCGGCTGTTGGGCGGCCTTGCGGGCCAGCTGACCGCGGCGGTCGGCGACGAGATCCGCGCGATCCGCGTGGAGTACGAGGGCCACGCCGCGGAGCTGAACCGCAAGCCGCTCACGGCCGCTGCGCTGGCCGGCGTGCTCGCGCCCATGATGGGTGCGGTGAACATGGTCAACGCCCCGGCGCTGGCGAAGGAACGCGGGATCGAGGTTGCGGAGACCATCCTTGATCGCAGCGGGGACTACGCCACGCTGGTGCGCGTCACGCTGGAGACCGCGGGCTGGACGCGCAGCGTCGCCGGCACGCTGGTCGGCCATGGCAAGCCGCGCCTCGTCGAGGTGAAGGGCATCGCAGTCGAGGCGGAATTCGCGCCGCACATGCTCTACGTCACCAACCAGGACAAGCCCGGCTTCATCGGCCGCTTCGGCACGACGCTGTCGGAGGCCGGCATCAACATCGCGACCTTCCACCTCGGCCGCGACCGGCCGGGCGGGGACGCGATCTGCCTCGTCGGGCTTGACGGGCCGGTGCCGGAGAAGGTGCTCGCCGCCGTGCGGGCGCTGCCGCTGGTGGTGCGCGCGGTGCCGCTCGCCTTCTAGCTGCGGTTGATCGTGCCGCGGCCGTCGAGGCGGCTCATCTCGGCATTCGCCGCGCCGGCCGCCTCGCTGACCCGCGGCAGGAAGGGCAGGGCGGCGAGCCGCTGGAGCGTCGCGGCGGAGCCGGCGGGGAAGATCGGCCCGCTCAACGCGGCCTCGGCACGGGCGAGGCTGCCGGCATCGAGCGCCGCCGCCGCCTCGCGCAGCTGCGCGATCACGGCCTCCGGCGGTGCGTCGGGCGCGATGCCGATCGCCTGGCGCATCTCCGCCCGGCCCTGGCGCAGCGCATGCTGCGCAGCGCCGGAGACGTCGTGCATGTAGCGCGGGTTGCTGCGGAACTCCTCGGCGAGGAACTCCAGCTGCACCGCCGCCCGCGCGGCCTCGGCAGGACGGCCGCGCAGCTGCGCGGTGTCGCCGAGCATGCGCGGCGCGCTCAGGGCCGCGCCGCGCACGGGATCGCCGGTGCCGCCA
>NZ_JAKJIB010000096.1 GCF_021864505.1 Falsiroseomonas oryziterrae | reverse complement strand
CTCGCCCGCCGCCACGCGCAGCGTGACGGGCGCCGTGATCGGGCTTTCCTCCTGCGCCGCGGGGCGCGCGGCCCGGATCTCCAGCACGCTCATGTCACCGCGACCGTCAGCAGCACGCTGGCCAGCAGCACGGCGAGCAGACCGCGCACGAAGCCGCGCGGCAGCAGGAAGGAGGGCGTGTCGCGCGCCGTCGCGGACATGCCGGTGATCGCCGAGGTGAGCGCCACGAGCGCGCCGATCAGCGTCATCTTGGCGGCGAAGAGGCCGAAGTCGCGGCGTTCCGTCGCATCGACGATGTTGTCCGCGAAGCCGACCAGCCCGGCGCGCAGCAGGCCGAGCCATTCGGCCGCGAGCCAGCCGCTGGCGAGCGCCGTGAGCAGGAACACGATGCCGAGCGTGAAGCCCGCGACGGCCAGCGCGGCGACGCGCGGCAGGACCAGCAGGGTGAAGGGATCGATGCCCTGCGCCTCGAGCAGGCGGAGCTGGCCGGTGGACTTGATGGAGCCGAACTCCACCACCGTCACGGTGCCGCTGCGGCCGAGCAGGATCAGCCCGACCAGCGCCGGCGTGATCTCGCGCAGCAGCGTGTTGACGAGGATGCGACCGCTCAGCCCCTCCTGGCCGACATAGGCGAGCCAGGACAGCGCCTGGAACACGGCGCCGAGGCCGACGATGACGGCGGTGACGAGGACGGTGAGCAGCCCGCCACGGATCGCGAGGCGCAGCTCGCGCCGGAACTCGTCGCGGACGGTCGCGTGCGACCAGCTGCGGCGCCCGAAGGTCTCGATCAGGACGCCGAGCGCCAGGGAGCCGGCGGCGAGCGCCACCTGCACGCCGCGCCGCGGCGGCGCGCCGATCAGCTCCAGGAGACGCAGCGGCGAGGCGACGCGGCGCCGCGCTTCCGTCGCCGACACGCGGGGTCCTCCCATCCCGGGCCCCGTCGGCCCGTGCGAGGGAAGCGCGGGCGCGGCAGGGTTGGTTCCCCTGCCGGGCCGGTCAGCCGCGCCCGGCGCGGGCGCGCACGCGCTCGCGATGGGCGGTGTAGAGGCCGCTCCCGGCGATGATGGCCGCACCCAGCAGCGTCCAGCGATCGGGCACCGCGGCGAAGACCAGGAAGCCGAGGAGGCCCGAGGTCAGCAGCTGCGTGTAGCTGAAGGGCGCGAGGACGGAGGCCGGCGCCGCACGGTAGGCGAGCACGACAAGCCATTGCGCCGCCGAGGAGACGAGGCCGATGAGCAGGCCGAGCCCGAGTTCCCAAGGCCCGGGCACGACGAGCCCGCCCGGCCCGCGCCAGAGCAGCGCGGCGGGCAGGAGCAGCGTCAGCACGACGAAGCCGGTCATCGCGGTCCAGGCGAGCGTCGTGGCCGGGCTGTCGCCCTGCATCGCGCCCGCCGTCCCCTGCCCCATCCGCCGCGTCACGATGACCGCCATCGCCCAGCAGGCCGAGGAGCCGACCGGGAGCAGCGCGGCGGGCGAGAAGACCTCGCTGCCCGGCCGCACGATGATCAGCATGCCGACCAGCCCGACTGCGATCGCGCTCCAGCGCCGCCAGCCGACGCGCTCGCGCAGGACCAGCACCGACAGGA
This sequence comes from Falsiroseomonas oryziterrae, assembly GCF_021864505.1. GTDB lineage: Bacteria > Pseudomonadota > Alphaproteobacteria > Acetobacterales > Acetobacteraceae > Falsiroseomonas > Falsiroseomonas oryziterrae. The sequence continues at coordinate 10,693 of NZ_JAKJIB010000096.1, read as the reverse complement.
TCGTGACCAGGACCGGGGTGACGAAGTTGATCGCCGTCGCCTCCGCCATCGGCAGGTGCTGCAGGGCCATGATGAAGAAGACGGCCGAGCCGACCACGCCGAGCCCGCGCAGCACCTGCAGCCCGGGCGCGCGGGAGCGCAGCGGGGCGCCGGTCCAGAGCAGCGGCGCCAGGGCAAGGACGAGGAAAGCCGCGTAGCGCAGCCAGGCGACCTCGATCGCCGGCAGCGTCTGGCCGAGCAGCTTGGCCATGGCGTCCGAGATGGAGAACAGCGTGATGGAGGCGAGCAGCAGCGGGATCCCCCGCAGCGGCTCGTCCCTTCCCCCCGTGCCGTCGCGTGGCGCCATCGGGTCGAGCGGAGCACGCGCCCCGTCGCCGGGTCCAGCGGCGACGGGTCGGGTCAGTCCTCCGCCGGGCGCGTGGGTGCGCCGGCCGCGGCGTCGCCCGTCGCGTTCATCGCCACCAGCCCGGCCGCCAGCCGCACAAGGGCGCGGGCAGCCCGCAGCCGCACCGCGGCCGGGCCGACGTCGCCTTCGGCCAGGGTGCAGCCGCCGAGCAGGATGGCATTGCCGAGGATGCGGGCCTCCAGCGCGGCGGTCATCGCGGCACCATCGGCATCGCGGCCGAATTCGCGGTCCAGCGCCTCTCCCGCACGGTCGAGTTCCGCTTCGACGCGGGCGTCCTCGGCGCCGACGCCGAGGATCTCCGCCGGCGGATCGGGCTCCTCCCCGGCGGCGACCGCCATGAGCCCGAGCGCGGCGACCAGGCTGTGCATGATCCCGTCGGTCCCGCCCCGGGCGGCGAAGGCGCCATAGGCGACCGCGAGCGCCGCTTCGCCGAGCACATCGCGCGTCGCCTCGTCCAGGGCGGCAAGGCCTGCGAGGTCCGAATCCGACGCGGCCGCCACGCCGCCCTCCCCGCAGGCGCGGCTGATCGTGGCGAGCGCGTCGAACAGACGCTGTTCCGAAACGGCTGGCATCCGCCCCTCCCTCGATCCGGCCCTGTGCCCGGTCCGCGACGGTGGCACCGCCGGAGCGGCGAAGCAGCCCCGGGCCGGATCACGCTTCAGCGCCACGCCGCGGCGCTGCCAGCCCAGAGGGACGCGAGCATGTGCTCGGCGGCGGGCAAGGCGCGGGCTAACCTGTCCCGCATGGCCTTCGACGTCCTTCCTGGCCTCGGCGCGCCGCTTCGGCGCCTCGAGGATCCGCGCCTGCTCACGGGCGGCGGGCGCTACGCCGCCGACCTGGCGCCACCGGGGGCGCTGCACGCCGTGTTCCTGCGCTCGCCGCACGCCCATGCGCGGCTGCTTCGGGTGGAGGCGGGCGCCGCGCGCGCCATGCCCGGTGTCGCAGCCGTGATCACCGCCGCCGAGACGGCCGCCGCCGGTCTCGGCCCCATCCCGACACTCACGGAGATCCACGACGCGGCTGGCCGCCGACATGCCGAGCCGCCGCGCCTGCCGATCAACCCCGATCGCGTGCGGCATGTCGGCGAGATCGTGGCCATGGTGGTGGCCGACACGCTGGCCGCCGCGCGCGACGCGGCGGAGGCGATCGAGGTGGATTACGAGCCCCTGCCCGCCGTGGTGCTGCCCGAGGACGCGCTCGCGCCCGGTGCGCCGCTGCTGCACGAGGACGCGCCCGGCAACCTCGTCTGCGACTGGCGGAAGGGCGATGCGGAGGCGGTGGAGCGCGCCTTCGCCGCCGCGGCGCATGTCACGCGCGTCTCGGCGCGGCATCCGCGCATCCTGGCGGGCTATATCGAACCTCGCGCCGCGTTGGCCGAGGTCGAGGGCGAGGTCGTCACGCTCACCACGCCGTCGCAGGGCGTGCATGTGCTGCACCGGACGCTGTCGGAGATCCTGCGCTGGCCGCGCGAGCGGCTGCGCGTGGTGACGCAGGACGTCGGCGGCGGCTTCGGGCCCAAGCTGCCGCCCTATCCGGAACAGGCGCTGGCCTGCCTCGCGGCCTGGCAGCTGCGGCGGCCGGTGCTCTGGGTGCAGGAGCGGACGGAGCACCACTTGGCCGACACCCATGCGCGCGACCTGCTCGCGGAGTTGTCGCTCGCGCTGGATGCGGAGGGGCGATTCACCGCGGTGAAGGTCGAGGCCGTGGCGAATTTCGGCGCCTGGGTCTCGCCGGTGAACCCGACCATCCCGACGGGCGGCATGGCGAAGGTGCTGACGGGCCTCTACGACATCCCGGCCGCCTGCATCGCCATGCGCTGCGCCTTCACGAACACGGTGCCGGTGGATGCGGTGCGCGGCGCGGGGAAGCCCGAGACCTTCGCGCTGCTCGAAGCCGCGGTGGACCAGGCGGCGCGCGAGACGGGACGCGGCCCGGCGGCGCTGCGGCAGATCAACCTGGTGCGCGCATTCCCGCACCGGACGCCGCTCGGCTACGTCTACGACAGCGGGGATTACGGCGGGCTGCTCGAGGCCGCGCTGCGCGAAGGGGACACGGCGGGCTTCCCGCTGCGGCGGGCGGCGTCGGTCCGGCGCGGCCGGCTGCGCGGACACGGGCTGTCGTGCCACCTGCATGGCTCGGGCGGCTGGGGCGACGAGACCTCGATCATCCAGGTGCTGCCCGACGGCACGATCGAGGCGCGCACCGGCACGCAGAGCCAGGGCCAGGGCCATGCGACGGCCTTCGCGCAGGTCGTCGCGGCCGCCTTCGGCACCACGCCGGATCGTGTGCGGATCCTGCAGGGCGACAGCGCGACCATCCCACGCGGCGGCGGCACGGGCGGGTCCTCCTCCACCATCGTCTCCTCCACCACGCTGGCGCGCGCGGCGGAGGCCGCGATCGAAGCCGGGAAGGACGCCGCGGCGGAGCTGCTCGAGGCGGCGCGGGCCGATATCGAATGGCAGGACGGCGCCTATGCGATCGCCGGCACCGACCGCCGCATTGGCCTGTTCGAAGTGGCAGCACGAAGCGGCGCCATCGAGGGGCGCGCGGAGTTCGACACGACGGTCGTCAGCTGGCCTGCCGGCGTCGCCGTCGCCGAGGTGGAGATCGATCCGGAGACCGGCGCGGTGACACTCGACCGTTTCGCCTGCGCGGTGGATGCGGGCACGGTCGTCAACCCGATGCTGCTCGCCGGGCAGCTGCATGGCGGCTTCGCGGCGGGGATCGGCGGCGCGCTGATGGAGGCGGCGCATTACGACGCCGACGGCCAGCTGCTCTCGGCCACCCTGATGGACTACGCCATGCCGCGCGCCGAGGACCTGCCGCCCTTCCGCCATGTGCTCGAAGGCGTGCCGACGCCCAACAACGCGCTCGGCATCAAGGGCGTGGGCGAGTTGCCGACCAACGGCGCGGCGGCGGCGGTCGCCAATGCGGTGGCGGACGCGCTGGGCGGGCGCGCTGTCGAGCTGCCGGCCACCGCCGAGAAGGTCTGGCGGGCGCTGCACGGCTGAGCGCGCGGGCATTCACCGCTTGCAGCGATCGGTCTAACACTGCGGCCACCTTTCGGGAGACCGTCGCATGAAGCTCACCTGGTTCGGCCACTCCGCCTATCGGCTCGAGTTCGGCTCCTCGGTCGTGATGATCGATCCCTTCCTGACCGGGAACCCGGTCTTCGGCGGCGACCCGGTCGCGACCGCGGCCGGGGCGACGCATGTGCTGGTCACGCATGGCCATGCCGACCATGTCGGCGACGCGCTGGCGATCTGCCAGCGGACCGGCGCCAAGCTCGTCGCCAACTACGAGATCTGCATGTGGCTCGCGAAGAAGGGCCTGACGGCAATGGACCCGATGAATTCGGGCGGCACGACGGACCAGGGCGAGTTCACCGTCACGCTGACCGTCGCCTTCCATTCCTCCGCGACGATGGACGAGAACGGCATCACCCACGACCTCGGCCTGCCGCACGGCATCGTGGTGACGCCGAAGGATACGTCGCAGCCGACCGTCTATCACATGGGCGACACCGAGGTGTTCTCCGACATGGCGCTGATCGACGAGTTGCACCGGCCGTCGGTCGCGATCGTGCCGGTGGGCGACCGCTTCACCATGGACGGCCGTCGCGCGGCGCTCGCAGTGCGGCGCTTCCTGCCCAGCGTGAAGACCGCGATCCCCTGCCACTTCGGCACCTTCGGCCTGCTGGCCGCGACGCCCGACGCCTTCCTCGCGCACATGAAGGGCGCCGAGGCGAAGGTGGTGGTGCCGGAGAAGGGCGTGGCATTCACCCTGTAGGCCGCGCGACGCGGCGCGATCCGGCTGGCCGGATCGCGCCCGCGCAGGCCTGCGGTCAGGCCTCGAGCGTCGCGATCGCGACCGCCATGCGGCAGCCGCGGCCGAATTCGGGGATGTCCACGTATTCCTTCACGGTGTGGATCTCCGCCTGGCCGGCGCCGAAGGTCACGGTGGGCACGCCGTGCTGCCCGGCCAGCCAGTTCGCATCGAGCCCGCCCTTGGACAGGACCACCTTGGGCTCGAGCCCGAGCGAGGCGGCGGCGCGCTTCGCATGGGCGATGGCCGGCGAGTCGGAGGCGAGCTCGAAGGGCGGATAGGCGGTCTTCGCGGTGAAGCTGACCTTGGCCCGGTCGCCAGCCTCGTCCGTGATCTCGGCCTGCGCCTTGTCGAAGGCGGCGCGGTAGGCGTCGGCGATGCGGGCGGCGAAGGCGGCGTCGAGGCTCCGCGCCTCGCCCAGGATGCGGACATAGTCGGTGACCACGTTGGTCGCATCGCCGGCGGCCTTGCCGTCCTTGCCGCCGAAGACGCCGGCATTGCTCGACCCCTCGCCGTCCTTCTGCACGACCTTGCCGAACCATCCCCCCCGATGCGCTTCCGCCAGCGCGAGCGAGGCAACGAGCGTGGCGGAGATGCCCTTCTCCGGCGCGGCGCCGGCATGCGCGGCCTTGCCGGTGACCTCGACCTCCCAGTTGGTCTGGCCGACCGCGCCGACCGTCAGCAGCGCGGCATGGGTGCTGTCCACGTTGAAGCCCATGACCGCGCCGCCGAGATCCTTCGCGTCCAGCTCCCGCGCGCCATGCAGGCCGCTTTCCTCGCGGACGGTGAAGAGCAGCGTGATCGGCGGGTGCGGCAAATTGTGCTGCAGCAGCGTGCGCGCGAGCGCCACCAGCACCGCGCAGCCCGTGCCGTTGTCGCCGCCGAGCGCGGTGGTGCCGTCCGAGACGATGCGGTCGCCCTCGATCCGCGGCTTGGCGCCGCGGCAGAGCGGCACGGTGTCGAGATGGGTGGAGAAGAGCAGGCGGGGTCCCGGCCGCGTGCCGGGCAGGTCCACGATCAGGTTGCCAACCTGCGTCGGCACCGGGATGCGCTGATGCACCGTGTCGTGGCGGATGGCGGAGGCGGGCACGCCCGCCTTCTTCAGCTCGTCGGTGACGGCGGCGGCGATGGCCGCTTCCTCCCCGGTCACGCTGTCGATCGCGAGGAACCGCACCAGCATGTCCACCGCATAGGGCACGTCCACCAGATCGGCCGCGCTGCTCATCCTTTCCCTCCCTGTTCTCGCGGAGCGCCTTGCGGGCCGCCATGCGGCCGCGCGCCTCGAAGCGGCACGCGGCCGGGCCGCTGCTCGCGGGCTTCCCCCCGGTATTCCGGCACGATCCCATGGGAGCAGGTGTCGCGGCATCGCCGCAGCGTCCCGCGGTGATGCCCGCCGTGCCGCGACGAGGGAAGGACGCTGGCGGGGGTGGCGGGGCAGGATGGTCGGAGCGGCGGGATTTGAACCCACGACCCCCAGTCCCCCAGACTGATGCGCTACCAGGCTGCGCTACGCTCCGACGGGCGGCTGGATAGCACCGGGGCGCGGAGCGCGCCTAGCCCCTGGGCGGGGCCCTGGCCGCGGCACCCGGTCACGCGCCGCGGCGCCGCGCGGTGCGCGTGGGCCTTGCCTCCTCCCCGCGCAGCCGCGCGATCGCCCCGGCGATGTTCCGGCGCGCCGCCTTCTCGCGCTCCAGGTAGAAACGGTCGGTCAGGAACACTCTCTCGCGCCAGAGCAGCATCTCGAGCGCGGCGGCGCGCCCGGCCGCGTAGGTGTCGTCGGAGAGGTGGGCGTATTCGCGGCGGAAGGCGGCCTCGTAGGCGGCGAAGCGGTCGGGCGGGTCGCCGAGCGCCGCGTGGTCGAGGTCGAGCAGCAGCGCCGCGTCGCCGCGGAGCGAGGCGTCCTGCGTGTCGGGCAGTTCCTGCCGGCCGAGGGCGAGGATCAGCGCCTCCGCCCGCTCCAGCACCGGCTGCGGCGTGCCGCCCGCCAGGCTGCGCATCAGCGCCGCGCTGGCCTGCGGCCCATCGGCGCGGCGACGATCGAACACCGCCGTGTGGAACAGGACCGCCAGCACGAAGGCCGACGGCACCGCCACGGCGTGCGCGAGGTCCTCGGCCTCCGCCAGCATGGCCGCGACCCGGTCCCAGCCGTGCCACGCGCGATGCGGCTCGGCGTGACGCGCGCGCAGTTCCGCCACGATGCCAGGGTCCAACCACGCCTCCATGCCGCCTCGCGTGGCGCCTTACCGGCTGGGGCCGCCCGTGTCAGCGCCCGGGCGTGATCGTTGCGGCCGGAGCGCTGCGTGCCGGCCCCGCGGCGCGCTCCGCGGCCGTCAGCCGGCACAGGGTCGAGGGGACGCGGGCCGTGGCGGCGCTCCGTCAGGTGTTGGCCGGCAGGCCCGGATCGCCGCACCCCAGTCGGCTCTCCGGCGATAACGCCGTCCGGATCCGGCGCTAGTTCCGGTGCACGAGCGCGCGGAGCTCGTGGGAGAGCCGTTCCAGCGTGTCGAGCGCCTCGCGCAGCGCCGCGAGCGCCGGGTCGCCGTCGTCCCGCTCGGGCTCGCCGAGCGGCAGTTCCGCCTCCTCGAGCCCGCCGTCGCGCAGCAGCCGCTGGACGCCCTTGATGGTGTAGCCCTGGGTGTAGAGCAGGTCGGAGATTTTCCGGAGCAGGCCGATATCCTCGGGCCGGTAGTAGCGCCGGCCGCCGCCGCGCTTCAGCGGCTTGAGCTGGGGAAACTTGGACTCCCAGAAGCGCAGGACATGCTGCGGGATCTGAAGTTCGTCGGCCACCTCGCTGATCGTGCGGAAGGCGGTCGGCGCCTTGCGCGGGCGCGGGCGGCCGACATCCGCCTCCTCCGAGCCCGGATCGGCGGTCATGCGTCGTCGTCCGGCACCAGCCGCATGCCGGGATTGAGCCGTGCCTTCAGCACCTGGGAGGGACGGAAGGACAGCACCTTGCGGGGCAGGATCGGAACCTCGATGCCGGTCTTCGGGTTGCGCCCGACACGCTTGCCCTTCTGGCGCACGACAAAGGATCCGAAGGCGGAGATCTTCACCGCCTCGCCCGCCTCCAGCGCGGCGGACATGCGTTCCAGCACGGTCTCGAGCAGGGCGGCGCTCTCGTTCCGCGAGAGGCCGACCTGGGTGTAGATGGCCTCCGCGAGGTCGGCGCGGGTGATCGTCTTCATCGCGGCCCTGGCATGACGGACGGCTCCCAAGGGCTTCCGGAGCGCGAAATCGCGCCGGAGCGGCAAGCCGCAACCCTTTCAAGCTGCAAGAAAACCCGCCTGCGTCGGGGCCGTCAACCGGTTGTTTCCGCAGGGTGCTCGGCGAGCTCCCGCCGAACCTCAGCCGAGCCGCCGAACGCCTTGGGATTGCGGCAAATCTCGCGCTCAGAAGCGCGCCAGGGCCGCACCCCAGGTCAGCCCGCCGCCGATCGCCTCCATCAGCACGAGGTCGCCGGACCGGATGCGGCCGTCGCGCCGCGCCTCGGCCAGCGCGAGGGGGATCGAGGCGGCGGAGGTGTTCGCGTGACGGTCCACGGTGACCACGACCCGGTCGAGCGGCAAGTGGAGCTTCTTGCCCATCGCCTCGATGATGCGGAGATTGGCCTGGTGGGGCACCAGCCAGGCGACGTCGCCATGGCCGAGGCCGTTCGCCGCCAGCGCCTCGTCCACGACGGCCGCGAGCTTGGTCACGGCGTGCTTGAACACCTCGCGGCCGGACATGCGGACCACGCCGGTGCCGCCCGTCGATCCGGCCCCGCCATCCACGACCAGGATGTCGGCATGGCTGCCATCGGCGTGCAGGTGGGTGGAGAGCAGGCCGCGCCCGCCGGCCTCGGCCGTCGGGACGGCGCGCAGGAACACCGCCCCGGCCCCGTCGCCGAACAGCACGCAGGTGCCGCGGTCGGTCCAGTCCAGGATGCGCGAATAGATCTCGGTGCCGATCACCAGCACGCCGCGCGCCTGGCCGGCGCGCATCATCGCGTCGGCGATGCTGAGGGCATAGACGAAGCCGGTGCAGGCGGCGGCGACGTCGAAGGCGAAGCCGCGCGTCGCGCCGATGCGGCCCTGGATGCGGGCGGCGGTGGAGGGGAAGGCGCTGTCGGGGGTCGCGGTGGCGACGATCACCGCATCCACCTCGGCCGGGCTCGCACCGGCCTCGGCAAGGGCGGCGAGCGCTGCCGCGGCGCCCATCGAGGACGCGGTCTCGCCCTCGGCCGCGATATGGCGGCGGCGGATGCCGGTGCGCTCGATGATCCAGGCGTCGGAGGTCTCGATGCCTTTCCAGGCCGCGAGCTCGGCGTTGGAGAGCGACCGCTCCGGCAGGTAGCCGCCGGTCCCGGCGATGACGGAGCGAAACGCGGCGGTCATGGCGGTCCTCAGCGCGCCGGGGTCGGCGGCGCGGTCTCGGCGAGGCGGGCGAGCCCCTCGCGGATGCGGTCGTTGAAGCGATGCGTCACCATGTCCATGGCGACATCCACGGCGTGGGCGAAGCCGAGCGCGTCGGCACCGCCATGGCTCTTCACCACGACACCGTTGAGCCCGATCAGCACCGCCCCGTTGTAGCGGCGGGGGTCCATCCATTCGCGCAGCCGGTCGAGCGCCGGGCGCGCGAGCAGGTAGCCGATGCGGGCGGGGATGGAACTGGTGAAGACTTGGCGGAGCAGGTCGCGCATCAGCTTGAGCGCCCCTTCCCCGGTCTTCAGCGCGACGTTGCCGGTGAAGCCGTCGGTGACGATGACGTCGACCGTGCCGGCGGCGATGTCGTGGCCCTCGACGAAGCCGCGGAAATTGTTGCCGAAGGCGCTGTCGCGGAGCGTCTCGGCGGCCTGGCGCACGCGCTCGTCGCCCTTCAGCTCCTCCGACCCGACATTCAGCAGCCCGATGCTGGGCTGGGTCAGGCCGAGGACGGAGCGGGCGAAAGCGTCGCCCATCACGGCGAACTCGACGAGGTTCCGCGCATCGCACTGCACGTTGGCGCCGAGGTCGAGCATGACCACGTCGCCGCGGGCCGAGGGGCCGATGGCCGCGAGGGCCGGCCGATCGATCTCCGGCAGCGTCTTCACCACGATCTTGGCGAGCGCCATCAGGGCGCCGGTGTTGCCGGCGGAGACGACGCCCGCGGCCTCGCCGGCCGCGACGGCATCGATCGCGACGCGCATGGAGGAGCCGCGGATGCGCAGCGCCGCCGTCGGCTTCATGTCGCCCGAGATCGTCTCCGGGGCATGCCGCAGGCTGCAGGCCTTGGCGGCGCGCTTGCGCAACGCGAGGAGGGCGCCGAGGCGCGCCTCGTCGCCGACCAGCAGGAAGCGCGCATGCGGATGGCGCTCGGCGGCGAGTTCCAACCCGTCGAGGATCGCCTCCGGCGCATGGTCGCCGCCCATGGCGTCCACGGCCAGCGAGAAGGCCGGACCGGCCGGCACCACGCCGTCAGCCACGGGCGACACCGTGCATGATCGTCATCCCCACGCGACCAGACCCGCCGCGGGGCGCGTCAGGTGCGGACGACGCCGCTCGCCTTCTCGGCGGCCACGACCTCGCGCCCGTCATAATGCCCGCAATGCGAGCAGACGTGGTGCGGGCGCTTCAGCTCGCCGCAATTGGAGCATTCATGATGCGCCGACGAGGTCAGCGCGTGGTGGCTCCGGCGCATCCCACGGCGGGACGGCGAAACCTTCTTCTTGGGGACGGCCATGGCGCCGAGCCTCTCCGGATCAACGAAACTGCAGGGTCAAGTGAGCCGCGCGGATTACCACCGGCCCCCGGGCACCGCAAGCGGTAGGCCTGCGCGCGGGGGCGGGTCAGATCATCCTTCGCGGAGCTTGGCAAGCTTGGCGAACGGATTCGGCCGCCGCGCCGGCTCCGGCTCGGGCGCCGCAGGGTCGAGGTCAGGCAGCGCGGCGCCCTCCGCCCTGGGGTAGGGATCGAGGGCAAGCGCCAGCTGCTCGGCCACCGCCTCGCCCAGATCCACCACGCCGCCCGCGCTCTCGATCTCGTCGGGGCTGTCCGGCTCGTCGTCGGCCGGCTCCTCTCCCTCCCCCAGGATGCGGAGGTCGAGCGGTTCCGAGACGGCCTGGCGGACCGGCTCGAGGGTCACGACGCAGGTTTGCTCGACCTCGGCCCAGAGGCGTCCCCGTGCCCGTACCGACCCGCCCGGCTCGGGCACCAGGCGTAACTCGGCCAGCAGCGCATGGATGGCGAGGATGCCGAAACGCCGCGCCAGGGCTGCACGCTCGCCCGCCTCGGCCTCGAGCCGCAGCTCGCGAGGCTCCAGTCCGAGCCGAACCGGGCGGGAGAACTCCGGCACCGTCACGCCACCGGCTCCGCGAACCGCACCTCGCCCGCCGCCAGGGCCCCGAAGGGCTGGCCGGCCAGCGCCGAGTCGAGCGCCTCCACGATCGAGGCGAGGCGCGCCGGCGACCCCGCCGGCGCCGCGCCGCGCCAGACGTTGCGCGACAGC
>NZ_JAKJIB010000095.1 GCF_021864505.1 Falsiroseomonas oryziterrae | reverse complement strand
CGGCGCCGCCGTGCCGCCCGGCCAGGCCGCAAGCTCGGCGAGGCCCCGCTCCAGCCCATGCCAGGGCAACAGCAGGGCGCCGAGCGCGGCGCAGAGCAGCGCCGCGCGACCCAGGCCAAGCGCGCCCAAGGCTGGTCCCCGCCGCGGTGCCGGTTACCGGGAGCCGGCGCGCACCTCGCGCTCCCACCGCGTGATCAGGCGCGTGCGCTCCTCGGCGCTGCCCCAGCGCGCGAAGTCGTAGTCGATCATGCGGATGTTCTCGAAGCGCGGTGCCTGCGGCGGGATCGGCGCGTTGCGATTGGACGGCAGCTGGTAGGCCTGCGCCTGCACCGCGATCGCCTGCGCCTCGGCCGACAGCGCCCAGTCGTAGAAGCGCCGCGCCTGCTCCATGTTGCGCGCGCCGCGGATGATGGACATGGAGCCGATCTCGTAGCCCGTGCCCTCGCAGGGGCCGACGATCTCGACCGGCGCGCCGTTGACCTTCTGCGTCACCGCGTCGTGCAGGAAGGTGATGCCGACCAGCGTCTCGCCGGTCGCGACCGCGCGGGCCGGGGCGGCGCCGCTGCGGGTGTACTGGTTCACGTTGCGATGCAGCGCGCGGAGGTAGGTGAAGGCCGGCTCCTCGCCCATCAGCTGCACCAGCGTGGCGAGCATGGTGTAGGCGGTGCCGGAGGTGTTCGGGTCGGCGACCTGCACCTCGCCGCGGAAGGCGGGCTGGGCGATGTCGGCCCAGCAGCGGGGTGCGGCGATGCGGCGGCGCTGCAGCTCGGTCGCGTTGAAGGAGAAGCCGAGCGCGCCGGCGTAGATCCCGACCGTGCGGAAGCCGGTCTGCCGCGCCTGGCTGACGGCCCAGTCATGCAGCTGGTCGAGCATCGGGGAGCGGTATTCGACCGTCAGGTTCTCCTGCGCCGCCTGCATGTGCGGGTCGCCGGTGCCGCCCCACCACACGTCGCCGCGCGGGTTCTGCGCCTCGGCGCGGATCTGGGTCATGGTCTCGCCGGAGGAGCGGCGGGTCATGGCGACGCGGATGCCGGTGGCGCGCTCGAAGGCGGCCATCATCGGGCGGCACCATTCCTCCTGCACCGAGCAGTAGACGGTCAGGTTGCCCTGGGCGCGGGCCGCGTCCGGCAGCAGCGCGGCGAGCGCGCCGGCGAAGAGGGCGCCGATCAGGCGTCGAGGGGTTTTCATCGTTCGTTGCCTCCCTGGAGTCTGTGGACCGGTGAAGCATGCGCCCGGCCGGCGCTCAAGCCTCCATCAGCGCCGCGAGAGCGGGACCGAGGGCCGGGGCGGCGAACAGGATCGGGTTGCCCGAGGCCAGCCAGTCGCCGCTGTCGAAGGCGTTGGTCCAGCACCCGGCCTCCCGCGCGATGGCCAGCGCGCCGCAGGCGTCCCAGGAGTTGATGTGCAGCTCGATATAGGCGTCGAGCCGGCCGATGGCGGTGTCGACCAGGCCTAGCGTGCCGGAGCCGGAGGAGCGGACGCCGGCGCCGGCCGCCATGATACGACCCGCGAGGGCGACGAAGTCCTGCGCGGGACGGCGGAGCGACCAGCCAACCTCGACGATCGCACGCGCCATGTCGGCGGTGGGCGCGGCGCGGATGGGCCTGCCGTTAAGGCTTGCGCCGCAGCCGGTGGCGCCGAGGATCACCTCATCCGGCGCGTGCCGTGCGACGGCGCCGAGCGCGGCGCGGCCGTCCAGCGCCATCCCGATGGAGACGCACCACCGGTCCGCGTCCCGCGCGAAGTTCGCTGTGCCGTCGATGGGATCGAGGATCCAGAGCGGGCCGCCATCCGGGATGGCGCCGCCGCCCTCCTCGCCCAGGATCGGCTCGCCGGGGAACAGCTTCTCGAGCCGCTCGCGGAGAAAGACCTCGGTGGCGCCGTCGGCTTCGGTGAGGAAGTCCTGCGCGCCCTTCATCTTCGTGGCCGCCATGCCGCTGGCCCGCATGCGGGCGGCGAGCGACGCGGCCTCGCGAGCCAGGGGCGCGACCGCGTCGAGTCGGCGCTGCAGTTCGGAGGCGTTCACTGATAGGCACCCATCACGTTCTGGTCGAAGTCGATCAGCGAGCCGGTCATCATCTCCGCCGCGTCGGAGAGCAGGTAGGTCGAAAGGCCTGCGACGTCGGAGGGGCGGATCAGCCGGCCGAAGGGCTGGTTCGGCTCGGCGCGCTGCAGCCAGTCGGCCGGGTTGCCGTCCTTCTGCTGGATCACGTGCTCGCCCGGCGTGTCTGCCCAGCCGAGGTTGATGCCGTTCACGCGGATTCGCAGCGGCCGCAGGCCGAGCGCGGTGTTCTTGGTCAGCGTCGCGAGCGCCCCCTTGGAGGCCGAGTAGCCGGTCAGGAAGGGCTGGCCGCCATGGCTCGACATGGTGATGACGTTGACGACGGCGCCGGGCCGGCCGGCTTCCTTCAGCCGCCGCGCCATGGCCTGCGTCAGCTGGAAGGGCGCGCGGGCATTGATCGCGAAGAGCCGGTCCCAGAGATCCACCGATGTGTCGAGAATCGTCCCGCGATCCGTGAGCCCCGCGGCGTTGACCAGCCCATCCACCAGCCCGAGCGCGGCTTCGGCCTGCGCGACGATGCCCGCCGTGGCCGCCGCATCCGCCAGGTCGGCGGCGACGAAATGCGCGCGGGCGCCGAGCGCGCGGAGCTTCGCGACCACGGCTGCACCGCGATCCGCGTTGCGCCCCGTGATGCAGATGCCGGCCGCGCCGGCTTCGGCGGCGGCGAGCGCGCAGCCCTCGCCGATGCCCTGCGTGCCGCCGGTGACGAGGATGGTCCGCCCGGCGAGCGAGACCTTCGGCAGCACACTCATGCCACGCGCACCGGCTTGCCGGTGCGTAGCGATTCGACCGCGGCGTCGGCCAGCACCAGCGCCTGGCGGCCATCCTCCGCGCCGACCGGCATCGGCGTCTTGTTCGCAACGGCGTCGAGGAAGGCGTTCAGCTCGATCCGGTAGGCGTCGGCATAGCGTTCGAGGAAGAAGTGCAGCGGCTTGTCGGCCGAGACGGCGTTGCCGTCCGCCAGCTCCACCGTGGTCGGCGTGCGGTTGCCGGCGATCAGCCGCCCGCCGCTGCCGAAGACCTCCACGCGCTGGTCATAGCCGTAACTGGCGCGGCGGCTGTTGTTGATATGCGCCATGCGGCCGCTCGCGGTCTTCAACAGCACCATGGCGCTGTCGATGTCGCCGGCGGCGCCGATCGCCGGGTCCACCAGGTTGGCCCCATGGGCGAAGACCTCCACCGGCTCCTCGCCCAACATCCAGCGCGCCATGTCGAAGTCGTGGATCGTCATGTCGCGGAACAGCCCGCCCGAGACCTTGATGTAGGCGACGGGCGGCGGGCCGGGGTCGCGGCTGGTGATGACCACCTGCTCCACCGTGCCGATCGCGCCGGCGCCGATGCGGCGGTGCAGCTCAGCGAAGGAGGGGTCGAAGCGGCGGTTGAAGCCGACCAGCATCGGCACGCCGGCCTTCTTCACCTCCGCCAGGCAGGCATCGACGCGCGGCAGCGACAGGTCGATCGGCTTCTCGCAGAAGATCGCCTTGCCCGCGCGCGCGGCGGCAATCACCAGATCGGCGTGGGTGTCGGTGGAGCTCGCGATGATCACCGCGCCAACCTCGGGGTCGGCCAGCGCCGCGGCTGTTTCGGAAACGCGCGCGCCATGCTTCGCGGCAAGCGATTCGGCGGCCGCCGCGTTGACATCCACGACGTGCCGGAGCCGGGCGCGTCCGCTGGCGGCGAGGTTGGCCGCATGGATGGCGCCGATCCGGCCGGCGCCGAACTGTGCGAAGTGGAGCATGGTGCTTTCCGTGGGACGGCCGCTTGCGGGCGCTGTCATCGAATCGTAACACAGGGACCGCCGGCAGCAATCCCGGCGAGGGAGGAGGCATGGCCACCATACGCCTGACCGCGGCCGACGCCACGGTGCGCTTCCTGGCGGCGCAGCGTGTCGCGATCGATGGGCGCGAGGTGCCGTTGTTCGGCGGCGTCTGGGCGATCTTCGGCCATGGCAACGTCGCGGGCTTGGGCCCTGCGCTGCATGCGCATCGCGACGCGTTGCCGACCTTCCGCGCGCACAACGAGCAGGCAATGGCGCATGCGGCCATTGCCTACGCGAAGACCCATGCGCGGCGCCGCATGATGGCCTGCACGACCTCGATCGGGCCGGGTGCCACCAACATGGTGACGGCGGCGGCGGTCGCGCATGTGAACCGGCTGCCCGTGCTGTTCCTGCCGGGCGACGTCTTCGCCAGCCGCCGGCCGGATCCGGTGCTGCAGCAGGTCGAGGCCTTCGGCGACGCGACCGTCTCCGCCAATGACTGCTTCCGCCCGGTTTCGCGCCTCTTCGACCGGATCATGCGGGCCGAGCAGCTGCTCGTGGCGCTGCCGGCCGCGCTGCGGGTGCTGACCGACCCGGTGGAGTGCGGGCCCGTCACGCTCGCCTTCCCGCAGGACGTGCAGACCGAGGCGTCGGAGTTTCCCGAGGAATTCTTCCGCCCGCGTCTCTGGCGCTTCCGGGCGCCGGAGCCCGATGCGGCGGAACTGCGCGAGGCCGCGGCGGCGCTGCGCGGGGCGAAGCGGCCGCTTATCATCGCCGGTGGCGGCGTGAAGTACAGCGGTGCCGAGCGCGCGCTGGCCGACTTCGCGAGGACGCACGGCGTGCCGGTGGCGGAGACGCAGGCGGGCAAGGGAAGCCTCGCCTGGGATGCGCCGGAAAGCCTCGGCGCCATCGGCGTGACCGGCACGGCGGCGGCGAATGCGCTGGCACGGCAGGCCGACCTCATCCTCGCCGTCGGCACGCGCCTGCAGGACTTCACCACCGGCTCGCGCGCGCTGTTCGCTGCGCCGATCGTCGGGCTGAACGTCGCAGCCTTCGACGCGAACAAGCATGGCGCGCAGCCGCTGGTCGCCGATGCGGGCCGTGGTCTCGCCGCGCTGTCCGGCGCGCTGGCCGGCTGGGCGGCGCCGCAGTCCTGGCAGGACGAGTCGAAGGCCGCGATCGCGGCCTGGCAGGGCGTGGTGGACCGCGTGACCGCCCTGCCCGCGGGCAACGCCATGCCGACCGACGCGCAGGTGCTCGGCGCCGTCAATCGCGCGATGCCGCCGCGCGGGATCGTGCTCTGCGCCGCCGGCGGGCTGCCGGGCGAACTTCACAAGCTGTGGCGCGCGACCGACGCGGCCTCCTACCACCTGGAATACGGCTATTCCTGCATGGGCTACGAGATCGCGGGCGGGCTCGGCGCGAAGCTGGCCGCGCCGGACCGCGAGGTGGTGGTACTGGTCGGCGACGGCAGCTACCTGATGATGAACAGCGAGATCGCGACCTCCGTCGCGCTCGGCGCCAAGCTGACCATCGTGGTGCTGGACAACCGCGGCTTCGGCTGCATCAACCGGCTGCAGCGCGCGACGGGCGGCGAGCCCTTCAACAACCTGCTGGACGAGGCCGCGCCGCAGGTGGATTTCGCCGCCCATGCCGCCTCGCTGGGTGCCGAGGCACGCAAGGTGGCCTCCGTCGCGGAGCTGGCCGCCGCGCTGCCCGCCGCCTTCGCGGCGACGCGCACGCAGGTGATCGTGATCGACACCGATCCGCAGACCGGCACCGCCGAAGGCGGCGCCTGGTGGGAGGTGCCGGTCACCGCCGCACCCGCCACCGACGCGCAGGCGAAGGCGCGCGCCGACTACGACACCAACCGCAAGCGCCAGCTTGCAGGAGCCTGAGCATGGCCGTCCGCCTCGGCATCAACCCGCTGACCTGGACCAATGACGACATGCCGGAGCTCGGCGCTGAGACGCCGCTCGAGACCTGCCTGGCGGAAGGCAAGCTCGCCGGCTTCGAGGGCTTCGAGCTCGGCAACAAGTTTCCGCGCGTCGCGTCGGAGCTGAAGCCGATCCTCGACCGGCACGGGCTGGCGCTGGTCTCCGGCTGGTACGGCTCGCGCCTGCTGGAACGCGACGTGGATGCCGAGATGGCGGAGGCCGAGCCCCATATCGCGCTGCTCGCCGCACTTGGTTGCACGGTGATGGTGCATGCGGAGGTGTCGCGCGCCATCCATGGGGAGCGTACCACGCCGCTGTCGAAGCGGCCGGTGCTGTCCGACGCCGATTGGGCGCTGCTCGCGCCGCGCATGACGGAGTTCGGCAAGCGGCTGAAGGCGCGCGGCCTGCACCTCGCCTACCACCACCACATGGGCACGGTGATCGAGACCGGGGCGGAGGTGGACCGGCTGATGGCCAGCACCGGGCCGGAGGTCGGGTTGCTGCTCGACACCGGGCACCTGACCTTCGCCGGCGGCGATCCGGTGGCGGCGGCGAAGCGCCACGCCGCGCGCGTAGTGCATGTCCACTGCAAGGACATCCGGCCCGACGTGATGCGGAGCGCGAAGGCGCGCGACCTGCCCTTCCTGTCGGCCGTGCTGGAGGGCGTCTTCACCGTCCCCGGCGATGGCTGCGTGGACTACGCCGCGGTGCTGCCGCCGCTGGCCGCAGCCGGCTATGCGGGGTGGCTGGTGGTGGAGGCCGAGCAGGATCCCGCCAAGGCGCATCCGCTCACCTATGCGCGCATGGGACATGAAAACCTGCAACGCTTTGCCCGCGCTGCGTTCACCTGATCTGAAGGAGGATCGTCGCACCGGATGAGCGAACTCAGCCTGCTGGTGCACCTCGCCGGCGAGGCCGCTCTGCTGCTCTGGGGCCTGCACATGGTGCAGAGCGGGGTGGAGCGTGCCTTCGGCGGTCGCCTGCAGGCCATGCTCGGCCGGGCGATGGCGGGTCCGGGGCGCGCGCTGCTGGCCGGGCTCGGCGTGACGGCGGCGCTGCAATCCAGCACCGCGACCGCGCTGATGATCGCCGGCTTCGCCTCGGCCGGCGCGGTGGCGCTGGTGCCGGCGCTGGCGGCGATGCTCGGCGCGAATGTCGGCACGGCGCTGATCGTGCAGCTGCTCTCCTTCGACGCCAGCTGGCTGTCGCCGCTGCTGATCCTGCTCGGCGTCGTCGCCTTCCGCAAATCCAGCCGCACCCAGATCCGCGACATCGGCCGCGCGGGAATCGGGCTCGGCCTCATGCTGCTCGCCTTGCATCTAATGGTGGGGACGCTGGCGCCGGTCGAATCCTCGCCAGCCTTCGCCCGCGTGCTGGCGGAGCTGGCGGATCATCCGGTGATCGTGCTGCTGCTGGCCGCGCTCATCGCCTGGGCGGCGCATTCCTCCATCGCCGGCGTGCTCTTCGTCGCGTCGCTGGCCGGCAGCGGCGTGCTGGGGACGGAGGCGGCGCTGGCGATGGTGGCCGGGGCGAACCTCGGCAGCGCGATCAACCCGCTGCTGCAGTCCGGGCGCCCGGGCGATCGCGCGCGGCTGCGCCTGCCCGTCGGCAACCTGCTCAACCGCGTGCTCGGCTGCGTGCTGGTGATCGCCTTCCTGCCGACGGTCGCCGCCTGGATGACGGCGCTGGACGCCGCGCCCGTGCGCCTCGTCGCCAATGCGCATCTCGCCTTCAACCTGGCGACCAGCCTGCTCTTCCTCCCGCTGCTCCGGCCGCTCGCCTGGGCGCTGCAGCGGCTGCTGCCGGACCGGCCGGAGCTGGACGAGGCGGCGCCGCGCTACCTCGACGCGCGCGCCACCGAGGTGCCGTCCGTCGCCATGGCGAATGCGCAGCGCGAGGTGCTGCGCATCGCCGACGTGCTGGAACGCATGCTCGACGCCTCCGCCCGCGCCTTCGACGCCGAGGACCGCGACGCCGCCAAGGCGCTCGCCGACATGGACGACGTGGTGGACCGGCTGCATCGCGCGGTGCTCGCCTATCTCGCCGCCATCCCGGCCGAAGGACTGGGCGAGGTCGACACGCGGCGGCTGTCGGAGATCCAGTCCTTCGCCATCGCGCTGGAACACGCCGCCGACGTGCTGACCCGCGACGTGGCGCGGCATGCGACGAAGCGCGTGCGCCGCGGCGTCGTGCTGGCCTCGGAGGATCGCAAGGACCTGACGGAGTTGCACGAGGCGCTGCGCGAGCAGCTGCGCCTCGCCGTCGCGGTCTTCATGGTGGAGGACGCAGAGGCCGCGCGGCGCCTGGTGCGGGCGAAGGAGGAGCTGCGCGGCACCGAGCGCGAGGCGGCGCGGCGTGCGGCACTGGCGGCGCCGCTTCCGCTCGGCGAGCCGGGCGCGACGCCCGGCTTCGTGCTGGATGCGATCCGCGACCTGCGGCGCGTCGGCGGTCACCTTGCCGCCGTCGCGCATCCGCTGCTGGAACGGCGCGGCGAACTGCTGTCGAGCCGCCTGGCGCCGACGGCCGAGGGGTAGAGTGCCTATCGACGTCGGGGGGCGCCCCCGGGGCGGCGCCGCGGCTTCGCCGCGGCAACGCAGGGGAGCCTCATAGGATCAGCGCCCATGGCGGGGTCCCCGCAAAGCCGCGTCACGCCAAAGGCGTGCCTTCGGCACGACGCGGTTTTGTGGGGAGATCTTAGGCGCCGACCTCGGCGAAGAAGCGCTCGACGATCGCGTTGAACTCCGCCGCGCGCTCGAAATGGCCGGAATGGCCGACCTTCGCCAGCGGCACGACGCGCGCGCCCGGGATCGCCGCTTCCATCGCGCGTGGGTCGTAGGGCGGCAGCACCACGTCCTCCTCGCCCGGCACGAACAGCACAGGGCAGCGCGCCGCGGCGAGGTCCGACGGCGGCCGGACGCGACCATTGTAGAGCTTCACCCGCACCGCCTCCCGGTCCAGGCCGACGCTCAGGCCGTGGATGTGGTTGTAGAGGTGGTGCAGCGCCGGCTGCTCCTGCGCCATGCGCTCGCCCGCCGCGGGGTTGATGCCACGCGCGACGAGGGAGGCGCGGACCGGCGCGTGGTCGGGCGGCGGCGCGGCGCCCGGCAGCTTGCGGATGTCGAGCGTGCCGGTGGTCGCGGCCAGCACCAGCGCCTTCACGCGGCCCGGCCGCAGCAGCGCATATTCCACGCCGGTCCAGCCGCCCATGGATTGGCCGACGAAGCGGATGTCGCCGAGGCCGAGCTCATCCACCAGCGCGGCGAGGTCGCCCGCATAGGCCGCCGGATCCGGTCCGCCGGCCGGTGCCGTGGAAGGGAAGAAGCCGCGATGCGAGAAGGCCACACAGGTGTAGCGCGTGGCGAAATGCCCGACCTGCTGCCACCAGGACAACAGGTTGCCGCCAAGCCCGTGTGCAAAGACGATGGCCGGACCTTCGCCCGTCACCTCATAGGCGATGCGGCAATCCGGGCGTTCCAGCACGCCGGCGCGGCGGGGCGGGGCAGCGAACATCAGGCGGTCTCCGCGAGATAGGCCATCGCGGCGTCGACGCCGCCCGGCGCGTGGGGAATGCGTTCCAGCCGCAGGCCGATCTCGGTCGCCGCGAGCGTGCCGAGCACCATCGGCTCGTTCAGGTCGCCCAGATGGCCGATGCGGAACACCTTGCCGCCGAGCCGACCGAGGCCGGCGCCAAGCGCGACATTCATCGTCGCCACGCGCCGCTGCAGCGCTTCCGCGTCATGTCCCTCCGGCACCAGGATCGAGGTGACGGAATCGGAGACGCGCTCGGGCGAGAGGCAGAAGAGCTGCGGCCCGTCATTGCCGGTCCAGTGCCGCACGCAGCGTCGCACCGCCTCGGCCAGCCGATGGTGGCGGGCGAAGACGTTCTCCAGCCCTTCCTCCTCGATCAGGCGGAGCGACTCCTGCAGGCCGTAGAACAGCGCGATCGGCACCGTGCCGATGAAGGATTTGTGCCGCCGCTCCAGCATGCGGCTCCAGTGGAAATAGTGCTTCGGCAGGGTGGAGCGCGCATGCGCTTCCATCGCCTTGGCGGAGACGGCGGTGAAGCTGAAGCCGACGGGCAGCATCAGCCCCTTCTGGCTGCCGCCCACCGCGGCATCCACGCCCCATTCGTCGTGGCGATAGTCGATCGAGCCGAGCGAGGAGATGGTGTCGACCAGGAACAGCGCCGGGTGCTTCGCCGCGTCCAGGATCGCGCGGATGCGCGCGAGGTCGAGCGTCATGCCGGTGGAGGTCTCGTTGTGCACGGCGCAGACCGCCTTGATGGCGTGCCCGCGATCCGCGCCGAGCGCCTCTCGCAGCGCGGCATAGTCCAGGCCGCGGCGCCACTCGGCCGGCAGCGTCTCCACCACCAGGCCGAGATCGGTCGCCATGCGGCTCCAGGCTTCGGAGAAGTGCCCGGTCTCGATCACCAGGATGCGGTCGCCGGGCGAGAGCAGGTTGGCGAGGCTCGCCTCCCACGCCGCATGGCCGGAGCCGGTGTACATGAAGACGTGGCCGGTGGTCCGCAGGACGCGCTTCAGCCCTTCGACGCAGCGGTCGTAGACCGCGAGGAAGTCAGCGCCCATGAAGTCCACCGTACCGTGCGCGACGGCCTGCTGGACGCTGTCCGGGATGTTGGTCGGGCCCGGATTGGCGAAGAAATGGCGGCCGCGAGGCGTCATGGCGCTGTCCCTCGGGCTGCCCACGCCGCCCGTCGCGCCGGAGTCTCGGTGCAAAGCGGGGAAAAGTGAAGCCGCCCCTCAGCCCTTCACCGCGCCCGCCGTCAGGCCGGAGACGATGCGCCGCTGGAAGACCAGCACCAGCAGGATCAGCGGCACGGTCACGATCACGGAGGCCGCCATGATGCGCCCCCACGGCACCTCGAAGGCCGAGGCGCCGCTGATCAGCGCGATGGCGACGGGCACCGTGCGCATCTCGTTCGTCAGGGTGAAGGTCAGCGCGAAGACGAACTCGTTCCAGGCCGCGATGAAGGCGAGCAACCCGGTGGTGGCCAGCGCCGGGCCCATCAGCGGCAGGAAGACGCGCGTGATCGTCACCCAGGGCGTCGCACCGTCCATCATCGCTGCTTCCTCCAACTCCTTCGGCAGCTCGCGCATGAAGGTGGTCATCACCCAGACGGTGAAGGGAAGCGTGAAGATCAGGTAGCTGAGCGTGAGCCCGAGCAGGTTGTTGTAGAGGCCGAGCCAGCGGATCAGCTCGAACATGCCCGACAGCACCGCGACCTGCGGGAACATCGAGACGGCGAGGATCACCATCAGCAGCGGCCCGCGCCCGCGCAGCGACACGCGGCCCAGCGCATAGGCCGCGCCCGAGGCGAGCGCGAGCGAGACCAGCACGGTGGAGCCGGCGACGAAGACCGAGTTGAGGATGTTCCGCGCGAAGGGCTGCTCGCGGAACAGGGCGGTGTAGTTGTCGAGGCTCGGGTCGCGCGGCACCAGCTCCGTGCCGAACAGCGCCTGGCCTTCCTTCAGCGAGGAGACGATCGCCCAGTAGAAGGGGAAGACCGTGTAGAGGATGATCACCGCCAGCAGCAGGTAGAGCCCGATGCGGCCGAGTGCGCGTCGCGCGGCGCGCGGCATCGTCACGCCTCCCTCCCGCCGAGGCGCAGGCGCCCCGCGACGATGATCAGCGCGGCGACGGCGGCGACGACGAGCACCAGGAAGGTCGCGGCGGCGGACCCGCCGCCGACGTCCTGGAACTCCACCAGGTATTGCCGTGCATAGACCGACATGGATGCGGTGGCCGGGCTGTTGCCGGTCAGCACGTACATCAGGTCGAAGACCCGCAGCGCGTCGAGCGCGCGGAACAGCACGGCGACGACGAGGGCAGGGCGGATCAGCGGCAGCGTGATCCGCCAGAAAGTGCCGAAGGCTCCGAGGCCGTCGATCTTCGCAGCCTCGTAGACGTCGCGCGGCACGAGCTGCAGCGCGGCGAGCAGGAGCAGCGCCATGAAGGGCGTCGTCTTCCAGACATCCACGGCGATCACCGCCCACATCGCAAGCGACGGGTCCGCCACCCAGGCCCAGGGCTGCGAGATGACGCCGAGCGACAGCAGCACCGCGTTGATCACGCCGTACTGGTCATGCAGCATCCAGCCCCACATCTGCGCCGAGACGACCGTGGGGATCGCCCAGGGGATGAGCATCGCGGCGCGCAGCGGCCCGCGCGCGCGCAGCCGGGCATTCAGCGTCAGCGCGATCACCAGGCCGAGCAAGGTCTCCAGCGTCACGGAGACGGTGGCGAAGAACAGCGTGTTCCAGACCGCGCGCCACCAGTCCGGATCGGTGGCGAGCAGCCGGAAGTTCAGCAGGCCGATGAAGTCGTGATCGGCGAGGTTCACCAGCGTCGCGTCGGTCAGGGCGAAGTAGACCGTGCGCAGAAGCGGCCAGCCGGCGACCAGCGCGAGCACGACGAGCATCGGCGCGAGGAAGAGCCAGCCGGCGCGCCGCCGCCGCCGCTCCATGCCGGAGAGCGCCCCGCGTCCTGGCGCCGCCGCAGCGCGCGCCGCGGCCGCCGG
>NZ_JAKJIB010000094.1 GCF_021864505.1 Falsiroseomonas oryziterrae | reverse complement strand
CCTCGTCGCGCGCGCCGCCGTCGCGCAGCGCGGCGGCCGCGGCGGGTCCGGCCTCGGCCAGCGCGGCGAGCAGCGCGTCGAGGCCGTAGTGGATCGGGTCGTAGCCGTCGGCGGCGTCGGTGAAGTCCAGCGGCACGAAGCGCGGCGCGGGACCAGGCAGGTCGTCGAACAGCGCGCGTTGATGCGCGAGCGCCTGACGCAGCGCGTGCGGGATCGCGGGATGCGACAGATCCTCCACACCGCCGGTGAAGGGATAGGGATCCGGATGCGGGGCGCCGGCGGGGTAGAGGGCATGCAGATGCGTCTGCGCGACGACCAACGGCCAGTCGGGATGGCGGCGCCGCGCGGCGCGGAGTGCTGCGAGCACCGCGCCCTGCGCGGGATCGTCCACGCGCAGGACGGCGAGGATCAGATGCGCCTGCGTCTCGCACCAGGCGATGTCCTCGGCGGCGTCGTAGCCGGGCTCCTCCAGGCCGCGCGTGTCGAGGAAGCGCAGCAACGGCGCCTCGGCCGGCAGGTCGAAGACGCGCGCGGTGCGGGTGCAGGGGGCGAAGCCGGCGCCGACCTCCGCCGCCTTGTCGCCGGTCAGCGCGGCGACGATGGAGGTCTTGCCGACGCCGGTCTTGCCGAGCAGCCAGAGCACCGGCGCCGTCGTCGCGGCCGCGTCGTGCACCGCCTCGGCCTCCGCGCGGTCGGGCGGCGCGGTCAGCCGGTCGGCGATCGCGCGCCAGAGGCGGCTCAGGCTGGGGGGCGGGGGGGCGTCCACGCGCCCTAGATGGGGTCGCCCACCGTCACGCGTCGAGATAGCGGCGCGTCAGATGCGCGGTGAAGGCGGAGGGATCGAGCGGCTTTCCCGTCGCGTGGCGCAGCAGGTCCTGGAAGCCGAGCCGCGCGCCCTGCCCGTGCACGTTGAGGTTCAGCCAGCGCATCATCGCGGAGAGGTCGCCTTGCGCCAGCATGTCGTCGAGCCCGGGGATGTCCGCCCTGATCGCCGCCATCAGCTGCGCCGCCGCCATCGCGCCAAGGGTGTAGGAGGGGAAGTAGCCGAAGGCGCCGTCGTGCCAGTGGATGTCCTGCAGGCAGCCCTGCGCGTCGTCGGGCGGGACGATGCCGAGCAGTGCGCGCAGCCCCTCGTTCCAGGCACCGGGCAGGTCCGCGACCTCCAGCTCGCCCGCGATCATCGCGCGCTCGAGCCGGAAGCGCAGGATGACATGCGCGGGATAGGTCATCTCGTCGGCATCCACGCGGATGAAGCCGCGCTCCACGCGGCGCCAGAGGCGGGCGAGGTTGTCGGGCGCGGTCGCGCGCGGATCGGCCCGGAAGGAAGCGCGCATCCGGCCCGAGAGAAAGGTCAGGAAGGCGTCGGAGCGGCAGGCCTGCATCTCGACGATCAGCGACTGCGATTCATGCGCAGCCATGCCGGCCGCCTCGCCGACCGGCTGGCGCCCCCAGCTCGCGGGCAGGCCGCGCTCGTACATCGCATGCCCGGTCTCGTGCAGCACGCCGAGCAGCGCCTTGGCTGGGTTCGCCTCGTCATAGAAGGTCGTGATGCGCACGTCGGACGGGTTGCCGCCGCAGAAGGGATGCAGCGATTCGTCGAGGCGCGCGTGGCTGAACTCGAGCCCGACGCGCTCCGCCATCTCGCGGCACAGCGCGCGCTGGGCGTCGGCCGGGAACTCGCCCGCCAGCGGGACCGGCGCGGGCTTCGCGGCCTGGATCGCCTCGGCGCGCGGCAGCGCGTCCTTCAGCCAGGCCTCGTAGGCGGCGAAGACGGGCTCGACATCGGCCGCGGTGACGCCGGGCTGGTAGCCGTCCATCAGCGCGTCGTAGGGATCCATGCCGAGCGCGGCACCCAGCGCCTGCGCGGTCTCGCGCTGCAGGCGCGCAACCTCGGCCAGCGGCTTCTCCACCTTGCGGAAGTCGGCGTCGTGCTTGGCCTGTCGCCAGACCTTCTCGCAGGCGGAGTTGGCGCGCGCGGTCGCCTCGACGAGGTCGGTCGGCAACGCGGTGGCACGGGCATGGGCGCGGGCCATCAGGCGAAGGTTCGCGACGTCCCATTCGTCGCTCGCGGTCGCGGCGGCGAGGTCCTCAGCCGCGCGCGGATCGGTCAGCACCTCGTGCGCAACGCCGGCCAGTGCGGCGAGCTGCTCGCCGCGCGCGTTGCCGCCGCCCGGCGGCATCATCGCGGCCGCGTCCCAGTGCAGGATGCCGGCCGCTTCGTTCAGCGCGCCGAGGCGGGCGAAGCGGGCCTTCAGGCGGTCATAGGCGGCGTTCATGCTTGGCTCCGGCGGCGGAGGGCGAAGGCGGCGAGGACCAGGACGAGCGAAACGGCGAGCCCGTACCAGGTGATCGCGTAGCCGAGGTGGTTGTTCGTCGGACGCGGCAGCGCGCGTGCCGGGTCGGGCGTTCCCGGGCCGCCCATCGCCACGATGCCATAGGACGCGACGGGCAGGCCGAGTGCGGCACCGATCGCCGGCGGGTCGAAGGTGTAGAAGCGGCGGCCGGCGACATCGTCGGTCGCGGAGAAGGCGTTGCGGCGGTCGCCGGGATGCACCCAGCCCTCGACCGTCACCTCGCCCTCGGGCCGGGCGACCGATCCGCGGCGGTCGATCGGCACCCAGCCGCGGTTCACCAGGATGGCGGGCGCGCCGTCACGCAGCATCGGCGTGACGAGATGCGCGCCAAGCTGGTTGCCGCGCGGCTCGACGCCGAGGATCGCCTCCCGCGCATGATCGAAGCGGCCGGTGACGCGGACCTTCGCGAGCGGCTCCGGCGGGTCGCGCAGCGGGATTGCCGGCGCGGCCTCGGCGGCGGCGATGCGGGCGATGAGGTCGGTCTTCCAGTGCAGCCGCTCGACCTGCCAGGTGCCGAGGAAGAGCAGCACGCCTAGCACAGGAAGCGAGGCCAACGTGGCGATCAGGAAGGAGCGACGCATCCCCTCTTATCTGGCGCGGCTCAGCCGTTGCCGCCATCCCCGCCGCCGCCATCGGGCCCGGCGCCGGTATTGGCTTCGGGACCGGACGGGCCGGAGGGCGTGCCGCCGAGCATCCAGCCGAACCCCGCGGCCAGCGCCGCGCCGCCGAACAGCCAAATCGGGCCGACGCCGGACACGCCGCCCACCACGAGTACCAGCACGCCGAAGCCGGCGGCGAAGAGGAAAGGCTTCATGGGATCGACTCGGTTCCGGGAGCCGAAGTCTGAACGACGCGCCCGGGCCGGCGCCAGAGCAGTCGGTGGAGACTTATCCTGCGGCGGCGGCAGAGAGGTGGGAGAGTGGCCCCCGGGTGCCCTGCCGAGGCTTTGCCTCGGCAGGATGAGCCGTCAGTCCCAGGAGACGGCGCCGACACGGGGTCCGCGGCGGCGCCGAAGGCGACGTCGTGGGGCCTATCAGTGGTGGGCGATGACGCCCGCGCCCCACCAGTAGATGAAGACGAAGAGGAACAGCCAGACCACGTCCACGAAGTGCCAGTACCAGGCTGCCGCCTCGAAGCCGAAATGGCGTTCCGGCGTGAAGTGGCCGCGGATGGCGCGGAACAGGCAGACCGCGAGGAAGCAGGTGCCGACGAAGACGTGGAAGCCGTGGAAGCCGGTCGCGAGGTAGAAGACCGACGGGTAGATGCCCTCGGTGAAGCCGAAGGGCGCGATCATGTATTCCTTGATCTGGAACCCGGTGAAGGCGACGCCGAGCGCGACGGTGAGCGCAAGCCCGGTGATCAGCGACTTGCGGTCGTTCTGCAGCATGGCGTGGTGCGCCCAGGTCACCGTGCAGCCCGACAGCAGCAGGATCATCGTGTTCAGGAAGGGCAGGTGCCAGGGATCGAAGGTCAGGATCCCGGCCGGCGGCCAGATCGCCTTCTCCGCACCGGAGACGTGCTCGGGGAACAGCGCGAAGTGGAAATAGGCCCAGAAGAAGGCGACGAAGAACATCACCTCGGAGGCGATGAACAGCACCATGCCGTAGCGCAGGCCGATGCGGACCACCGGCGTGTGCAGGCCAGGCGTGCGGCTTTCCTTGATGATGTCGCGCCACCAGAAGAACATGCAGGCAAGCGTGGCGAGCACGCCGATGCCGGTCAGCCACCACCCGCTGCCATGCGCGCCGAGCACGATGCCAAGCACGAGGGCGCCGCCCGCGAAGGCGCTGAGCAGCGGCCAGGGCGAGGGGTCCACCAGGTGGTAGGGGTGCTTGTAGGGGCTCGCGCCCGTCTCGCTGGTCTGGCTCGCCATCGCTCGTTCCGATCCTGACGGGACTTGCCGCCCCTGCCGTTTCGCGCCGCATCAATCCCGCATCGCCGGGCGCAGATCAAGCCCGGCGGCACCTCTCCGGCAAGGTCTCGAGCAGCCTTGCGCCGCGAGTCGGGCGAACGGTTGCTACGCGGTCCGGTTCGCCCACCCTGGGCGCGCGGTCAACGCGTCTCGGGCGCCTCGCGCCGCCCGACATGCGGGCCGGCATTAGCCAGCGCGCCGCTGCGCTCGGCGTCGTGCAGGCTGCGGTGGAAGGTGTAGTTCACCGTGATGGTGCGGATGCCGCGGGTGTTCGGATCCGTCGCGATCCGCGGATCCACCCAGAAGGCGAGCGGCATGTCGACCTGCTGGCCGGGGGCGAGCGTCTGCTCCTCGAAGCAGAAGCAGGCGACCTTGTGGAAGTACTTGCCCACCACCTCGGGCGTGACGTTGTAGGTCGAGATGCCGGTCGCTGGCCGGTCAGACAGGTTGCGCGCGGTGTAGAAGCCCATGCCTTCCTCGCCGACGCGAAGCTGGACGGAGGGCTGCGCCGGCTCGAAGCGCCAGGGCAGCTGCGGCTGGGTGTTGGCGTTGAAGCGCACGGTGACGACGAAGTCGCCCGGCGTCGCGGGGGCCTGCTGGCCGATCATCGGCGTGCCGCCGAAGCCCGTGACGCGGCAGAACCAGTCGTAGAGCGGCACGGCGGCGAAGGAGACGCCAACCATCAGCGCGACGGTCGCGAAGGCGCCGCTGGCGACGCGCCGGTTGCGCCTGGCGAGCTGCGCGCGACGATCCGCGTCCATCGCGATCAGCCCAGCATGCTGCGCGGGAAGCGCGCCATGGCGATGAAATAGAACAGCAGCACGAGGCCGAGCAGCGTCAGCATGATCGCCCAGTTGCGGGCCTTGCGGCGCTTCTCGAAGGCGAGGCGTTCCTCGGGGGTCATGCGATCCAGAGCCGGTCCACCGCGAGGGCGGCAAAGAGGGCGAAGAGGTAGTAGAGGCTGTACTTGAAGGTGGCGCGCGCGGCGGCGTCGTTCAAAAGGCTCCGCCCCGCCTCGTCCTGCGCCTCGCGCACCACGCGCACGGCGTGCCACAGGAAGACCGCGCCGAGGATGGCCGCGGCCGCGGCATAGGCAAGGCCCGAGAAGCCAACGAACCAGGGAGCGAGCGTCACCGGGATCAGCGCGATGGTGTAGAGCAGCACCTGGCGCCGCGTCTCCCTCGCGCCGTGGGTGACCGGCAGCATCGGCACCTTGGCCCGCGCGTAGTCGCCATGCGCCCAGAGGCTGAGCGCCCAGAAATGCGGCGGCGTCCACATGAAGACGATGGCGAAGAGGATCAGCGGCACGAGCGAGACGTCGCCCGTCGCGGCGGCCCAGCCGATCACCGGCGGGAAGGCGCCCGCCGCGCCGCCGATGACGATGTTCTGCGGCGTCCGGCGCTTCAGCCACATCGTGTAGATCACGACGTAGAAGAAGATCGAGAAGGCGAGCCAGCCCGCCGCGACCCAGTTGGTCGCGAGGCCCATCACGGCGACGGAGGCGAAGGAGAGCGTCAGGCCGTAGCCAAGGGCCGCGTTGGGCGCGATGCGACCGGACGGGATGGGCCGGCGTGCGGTGCGGCGCATCAGCGCGTCGATGTCGCGGTCGTACCACATGTTGATCGCACCCGCCGCGCCAGCCGCGACCGCGATGCAGAGGATGGCAGCGACGCCCAGCACCGGATGGATCGGCGCCGGCGCGACCAGCAGGCCAACGATGCCGGTGAAGACCACGAGCGTCATCACGCGCGGCTTGAGCAGCGTGATCCAGTCGCGGACCTCGGAGAAGTCCGCCCCGGAAGATGCGTCGAGGGGGGCTTGCGCCCCCCCCTTCTCGATCGTCGCGCCGCTCATCGGGCGTCACCTCATGCGGGGGTTCGCCGCCGCGCGCTCAACGGACGCGCGGAAGCTCGTCGAAGGTGTGGAAGGGCGGCGGGGAGCTGACCTGCCACTCGAGCGTCGTCGCGCCCTCGCCCCAGGGGTTCGCCTCGGCCTGGGCGCCGCGGCGGAAGGTGACCCAGAGGACGTAGAAGAAGAAGACGAAGCTCGCGACCGAGATGTAGGAGCCGATCGAAGCGATCGCGTTCCAGCCAGTGAAGGCGTCCGGATAATCCGGGTAGCGGCGCGGCATGCCCTGGTTGCCCAGGAAGTGCATCGGGAAGAAGGTCAGGTTCACGCCGACGAAGGTCAGCCAGAAGTGGATCTGGCCGAGGCGCTCCGGATACTGCCGGCCGCTCATCTTCGCGAGCCAGTAGTAGATGCCGGCGTAGATGCCGAACACCGCGCCGAGGCTCAGCACGTAGTGGAAGTGCGCCACGACGTAATAGGTGTTGTGCAGGATCTGGGTGATGCCGGCGTTCGCCAGCACCACGCCGGTCACGCCGCCCACGGTGAAGAGGAAGATGAAGCCGATGGCGAAGAGCATCGGCGTCTCGAAGGTCATGGAGCCGCCCCACATTGTGGCGATCCAGGAGAAGATCTTGATTCCCGTCGGCACCGCGATGACCATCGTCGCGGCCATGAAGTAGGCGCGCGTGTCCACGTCGATGCCCGAGGTGAACATGTGGTGCGCCCAGACAATGAAGCCGACGAAGCCGATCGCCACCATCGCATAGGCCATGCCGAGGTAGCCGAAGATCGGCTTGCGGCTGAAGGTCGACACGATGTGGCTCACGATCCCGAAGGCGGGCAGGATCATGATGTACACTTCGGGGTGGCCGAAGAACCAGAACAGGTGCTGGAACAGCACCGGGTCGCCGCCGCCGGCCGGGTCGAAGAAGGCCGTGCCGAAGTTGCGGTCGGTGATCAGCATGGTGATCGCACCCGCCAGCACCGGCACCGCCAGCAGCAGCAGGAAGGCGGTCACCAGCATCGACCACACGAAGAGCGGCATCTTGTGCAGCGTCATGCCGGGGGCGCGCATGTTGAAGATGGTGGTGATGAAGTTCGCCGCACCCAGGATCGAGCTCGCGCCCGCCAGGTGGAGGCTGAACAGCGCCAGGTCCATCGCCATGGACGGGTGGTAGGTGTTGTCGGTCAGCGGCGGGTAGATCGTCCAGCCGCCGCCCGGGCCCTCACCCACGAAGAGCGATGCCGCCAGCATCAGGAAGGCCGGCACGAGCAGCCAGAAGCTGATGTTGTTCATGCGCGGGAAGGCCATGTCCGGCGCGCCGATCATGATCGGCACGAACCAGTTGCCGAACCCGCCGATCAGCGCCGGCATCACGACGAAGAACACCATGATCAGGCCGTGGGCCGAGACGTAGGCGTTCCACATCTGCCCGTCGGCGAAGATCTGCATCCCCGGCGACTGCAGTTCCATGCGCATCAGCAGCGACAGGCCGATGCCGATGATGCCGGCGATCAGCGCGAAGCCGATGTAGAGCGTGCCGATGTCCTTGTGGTTCGTGCTGAACAGCCAGCGCTGCACGAAGCCGGGCTTGTGGTCGTGGTGATGGTCGTTGGAGTGGGCGTGGGCCGCGGTGTCCATCGGCGTCTTTCCGCTGATCGGGTTCCGGCGCGCCTCAGCGGCGCGCGTCGGCAATGGTGGTGGACTGCGCCTGGCGCTCGGCCAGGACGGAGGGCGGCGGGCCGGGCGGCAGCCCCTGCGCGAAGCGGGTCCGCGCCTGCTCGGCCCAGGCGTTGAACTCCTCGCGCGGCACGGCGCGCACCTCGATCGGCATGAACCAATGGTTCACCCCGCAGATCTGGTTGCACTGGCCGTAGTAGACGCCGGGGCGATCGGCGCGGATCCAGGTCTCCAGCGTGCGGCCGGGGATCGTGTACTTCTGCACGCCGAGCGACGGGACGAAGAAGCTGTGGATCACGTCCTGGCCGGTGGTCAGGATGCGGACATTGGCGCCGACCGGGATGACCAGCGGGTTGTCCACCGACAGCGCGCGGATCTGGCCGGGGCGGATGTCGGCGTCCTGGACCGGGTAGCTGTCGAAAGTGAAGTTGCCCTGGTCCGGGTAGGCGTAGTGCCAGTACCACTGCCGGCCCTGCACATTGATGGTGAACTCGGCGTCCACCGCGCGGTCCTGGTAGTAGATCAGGCGGAAGGAGGGGATCGCGATCACCAGCAGGATCAGCACCGGCACGACCGTCCAGGCGATCTCGAGCGCGGTGTTGTGGCTGGTGCGGGAAGGCTTCGGGTTCGCGGCGGCGCTATACTTCACCACCACCCAGACGAGCAGCAGGAAGACGAAGATCGTAATCGCGACGATGATCCAGAAGACGAGGCTGTTGAAGGACGAGATGGCGTCCTTGATCGGTCCACCCGAAGCCTGGAGGCCCATGCCCCAAGGCTGCGGCGCGCCGATCATCGGGGCGGCGCCGCCCTGCGCGGTCTGGGCGAGCGCGGTGCCCGCGGTCGCGAACAGCAGCAGGGCAGCCGCGACGAGGCGCGCCCCACTGGCATAGAGAGCGCCGACCAGGCCTGCGCCGAAGTGCTTCCTCATCCTGCCGTCCCGCCGTCGCAGCTTTGGCTGCGCATCCTCAACATCTTCTTGCCTCGCCCGGTGTGGCCCCGGGGCGCCGTCATGGCGCACCGCATAGCGGGCGCCACGCGGCACGCGCGGATGCTATAGAAGCCCGTCCCGCACCGCACAAGTGAGGTGCATCAAGCCTCTGCCAAGGGCGTGAGGCACGGCCCGGTTACGGACCTGCCCACCCCGCGGTCAGGCGCCCGGGGCGGCCTCGAGGTCGGTTTCGCCTTCGGCCACGTGATCGACCATGTCGGTCAGCATCGATCGGATGTGGCTGTCGCCCACGACATAGAACACCTGCCGGCCGCGCCGCCCGGCCTGCAGCAGCCGCGCCGCGCGCAGCAGCCGCAGGTGGTGCGAGACGAGCGAGGCAGAGATGCCGAGCTGCTCCGCCATCTCGCCGACCGGGACGGGCGCGTCGAGGCACGCCAGGATGATGCGCAGCCGCGTCGGGTCGCTCATCAGGCGGAACATCTCCGCGAGTTCGACGACCTGATCCTCGGCGATGCGGTCCTTTGCGGCCATCGGGGCTTCCTGGGTGGCGCCGCAGCATCGGGCCGCGCCGCGACGCCGTCCAGCATCCCTTGACGCGGCCGCATGGCGGCACAAGCTGCAGCTTTAGTCTAAACTATTGAAAATCAAGGAACATCTGAAGAGATGAATAGAGATGACGTCTCGACAGCTCCACATGTGAACAGGCGTTTGCATGTGGGCCGCCGCGCGATCCTGGCTGGCCTCGGCGCGCTGCTACCCCTGCCGGGGCTGGCGCAGGGCGCGCGCAGCGGGACCCGAAGCGTCGTCTCCACCGTCGCGATGGTCGGGGACGTGGTCCGCGACGTCTCGGGTGGGCGGGTCCGCACCGAGACCCTGATCGGCGAGGGGGTGGACCCGCACCTCTTCCGCCCGACCCGGGCCGACATCGCCCGGCTGCTGGGGGCGGATGCGGTGTTCGGCGTTGGCCACCGCCTCGAGGGGCGGATGGGCGACGTGCTGGAACGGGTGCGCACTGCGGGTAAGCCCGTCGTGCTGATGGCCGAGTCGCTGCCGCGGGAGCGGCTGCGGGCCAACCCGGACTACCCGGATGCCGCCGACCCGCATGTCTGGATGGACCCGACGCTCTGGGCCGAGGCGGCCGCCCCGGCCGGGGAGGCGCTGACCCGCCTGGCGCCGGACGCGCGGGAGGCGATCGCCGACAACCTGGCGCGCTTCCGCGAGCGCTGCGCGCGGCTCGACGCCTATGCGCGCGAGGCGATGGGGTCCATACCGGCCACTGCGCGCGTGCTCGTCACCGCGCATGACGCGTTCAGCTATTTCGGGGCGCGCTACGGCCTCGAGATCGAGAGCATCCAGGGACTGTCCACCGAGGCGGAGGCGAACCTGGCGGGGATCGAGGCGCTGGTGCGCAAGCTGGTCGAGCGCCGCGTGCCGGCGGTCTTCGCCGAGACCTCGGTGCCGGACCGCGCGGTGCGCGCGCTGATCGAGGGGGCGGGCGCGCGCGGCCAGCGCGTCGCGCTTGGCGGCAACCTCTTCTCGGATGCGATGGGGCGGCCGGGCACCTACGAGGGCACCTACGAGGGCATGATGGACCACAACATCACGACCATCGCGCGGGCGCTCGGCGGGCGCGTGCCGCCGCGCGGACTGAACGGGCGGCTGGCCGCCTAGCCCATGTCCCAGGCCCCTGCACCGCTGTCCGTCAGCCACCTGACCGTCGCCTATGGCGAGCGGCCGGCGGTGTGGGACGTCACCTGGGCGGCGCCGCCGGGCCTGACGGCGATCGTCGGGCCGAACGGGGCGGGCAAGTCCACGCTGCTCAAGGCGGCGCTCGGGCTGGTGCCGGTGCTGACCGGGCAGGTGCGCTTCTTCGGCCGCCCGCTCGAGGAGGTGCGCGACCGCGTCGGCTACCTGCCGCAGCGCGCGAGCGTCGACTGGGACTTCCCCGCAACCGCGCTCGATGTTGTCTGCATGGCGCGCTACCCGCGGATGCGCTGGTGGGGCCGCGTGCCGCGCCGGCACCTGGAGGCGGCGCGGGCCGCGCTGGCGCAGGTCGGCATGGAGGACTTCGCCGACCGGCAGATCGGCAAGCTCTCCGGCGGGCAGCAGCAGCGCGTTTTCCTGGCGCGCGCGCTGGCGCAGGACGCCGAGCTCGTGCTGATGGACGAGCCCTTCGCGGCGGTGGATGCGGCGACCGAGGCGGCGATCGTCGCGGTGCTGCGCGACCTCGCGGCGCGGGGTCGGCATGTGGTCGCCGTGCATCACGACCTCGGCACTGTGCCGGAGTATTTCGAGAGCGTGCTGCTGCTGAATGCGCGCGTCTTTGCCCAAGGGCCGGTGAAGCAGGCGTTCACGACGAAGGCGATCGGCGCGACCTATGGCGCGCGGCTCGCGCTGCTCGACGAGGCCAGCGTCGCCGCCGGGGCGGACGGGGGATGAGCGGAACGCCCGCTTTTCCGGGCCGCCAAGGCGGCCCCGCGCGGCGCGTAACCGCGATGTCCGGCGCACCATGCCTGAGGCGCGCAAGCGTCACGCCGCAGGCGTGCCTCCGGCACGAGGCGCGCGAAGCGCGCGCCCGCCGCCTGAGGGCAGCGTGATGATCACCTACAACACCGCCGTCGTGCTGGCGGGCTGCGCGCTGCTCGGCGTGGCGGCGGGGACGGTCGGCACCTTCGCGCTGCTGCGCGGGCGCGCCCTCGTCGCCGATGCGGTGGGGCATGCGGCACTGCCGGGGGTGGCCGTCGCGGCGCTGATCGTCGCCCTGGTCGGGGCGGATCCGCGCGCGCTGCCGCCGCTGCTGGCGGGCGCGGCGGTCGCCGGGCTGCTCGGCGTCGTCGCGGTGCAGGCGCTGACGCGCACGCGGCGCATCCGCGAGGACGCGGCGATCGCCATCGTGCTGTCGTCCTTCTACGCCGCCGGCGTCGCGCTGATGTCCTGGCTGCAGACGCTGCCGGGCGCGGCGCAGGCGGGGCTGTCGAAGTTCATCCTCGGCCAGGCGGCGGCGATGCGGGCGGAGGATGCGACCATCGCAGCCGCCGTCGCGGGCGCCAGCCTGCTCGCCGTGCTGGTGGCCTTCCAACGGCTGCGCGCGGTCGCCTTCGACGCCGATTTCGCGCGCGTGCAGGGGCTGCGCACCGACCGGACCGACCTGCTGCTGCTCGGCCTCATCGTGCTGGTCTGCGTCAGCGGGCTGCAGGCGGTCGGGCTGATCCTGGTGGTGGCGCTGCTGGTGCTGCCCGCGGCGACCGCTCGTCTCGTCACGCATCGCCTGCCACGCATGCTGTCGATCGCCGCGGCCACGGGCGGCATCGCGGGCGCGGCCGGCGCCTGGCTCTCGGCGCTGCGGCCGGAGGTGCCGACCGGCGCCGCGGTGGTGCTGGTGGCGGCCGGCTTCTTCACGCTCGCGCTTCTCTTCGCGCCGGACCGCGGCCTGGTGTCGCGCGGCGTGACGCTGGCCCGCCGGCGTCTCGACGCGGACACCGAGCATTTCCTGCGCGCGGCCTGGGAGGCGCAGGAGGCCGCCGGCGCCGGACCGGGCACGGCGGGCGACCGTTGGGCGCCGATCACGGCCGTCGCGGCGGCGCGTGGCTGGCGCGTGGGCAAG
>NZ_JAKJIB010000093.1 GCF_021864505.1 Falsiroseomonas oryziterrae | reverse complement strand
GGGTGGCGAGGGAGGGGGCCAAGGCCCCCTCCCTCGCCACCCGATGACAGACGGGGTTCCAAGGGCCCCCGGCCCTTGGCGGGTGGGGTCCGGGGAGGGCAGCGCCCTCCCCGCACGCTCATGCCTGCTTCCGCTCGATCAGCCCTCGCCGGATCTTCCGGCCGCGGCGGATCCGGTCCTCGATGTACTCCGCCTGGCCCCAGCGCACCGCGCGGCCCAGCGCATGCGCGTCCTCGGTGAAGCGCGCCAGCATCTCGAGCAGCGCCTCGCGGTTGTTCAGGAATACGTCGCGCCACATGGTCGGGTCGCTCGCCGCGATGCGGGTGAAGTCGCGGAAGCCGGAGGCGGCGAATTTCAGCACCGCCTCCTTCGTCTCCTCCGCCAGATCGTCGGCGGTGGAGCAGATGGTGAAGGCGATCAGGTGCGGCAGGTGGCTGACGATCGCCACCACCTTGTCATGCGTCGCCGGGTCCAGCGTCTCGATCATGCTGCCGCAGCGGCGCCAGAACTCGCGCACCTTCTCCACCGCGGCCGGATCGCTGTCGGGCAGCGGCGTCACGATGCAGTAGCGGCCCTCGAACAGCTCGGCGAAGCCGGCATCCGGCCCCGAATGCTCGGTGCCAGCCATCGGATGCGCCGGCACCAGGTGCACGCCCGCAGGCAGCAGCGGCGACAGGTCCCGCACCACGCTGCCCTTGGTCGAGCCGACATCGGTCACGATGGCGCCGGGCTTGAGATGCGGCGCGACCACCGCGCCGACCTCGGCATAGGCGCCAACCGGGACACAGAAGATCACGCAATCCGCGCCCTGAACCGCCTTCGCCGCATCCGGCTCCACCACGTCCACGATGCCGAGTTCGCGCACGCGCTCCAGCGTCGCCGGCGTCTTGGCATGCGCGACGACGGTGCGGGCGATGTCGCCGCGCGCCTTGGCGGCGCGCGCGATGGAACTGCCGATCAGCCCGACGCCGAGCAGGCAGAGCCGGTCGAAGAGCGGCGCATCAGCCACGGGCGAACTGCACCAGCGCCTCGATCACCAGCGCGTTCTCCTCCGCCGTGCCGATGGTGACGCGCAGCGTCTGCGGCAGGCCGTAGCCGCCCATGGCGCGCACGATCAAGCCGCGCGCGCGCAGATGCGCATCCGCCGCCTTCGCCCGCTCCGCGCTGCCGAAATCCACCAGCGAGAAATTGCCCTCGCTCGGCCAGACCTTGAGGCCCACCGCCGTCAGCGCGGCCTCGAGCTTGCCGCGCTGCTCGGTGTTGTGCGCGACCGAGCGCTCGACCCAGCCCGGCTCCGCAAGCGCCGCGATGCCGGCGGCCATCACCGCGGCATTCACGTTGAACGGCCCGCGCACGCGGCCCAGCACGTCCACGATCCCGGCCGGCGCATAGGCCCAGCCGAGCCGCATCCCGCCCAGCCCGAAGATCTTGGAGAAGGTGCGGCACATCACCGTGTTCGGCGTCGTGTCCACCAGCTTCACGCCGGGATCGTAGTCGGGCCGCGTGACGTATTCGGCGTAAGCCGAGTCCAGCACCAGCAGCACGTCGCCGCGCAGCTCGCGCCGCAGCCGCTCCACCTCCGACTGCGGCAGGATGGAGCCGGTCGGGTTGTTCGGGTTGGCCAGAAACATCAGCCGCGTGCGCGGACCGACCGCGGCCAGCAGCCCGTCCACGTCCGCGGTCAGGTTCTTCTCCGGCACCTTGATGACGCGGCAGCCGGCCCAGCGGCCGGTCAGGTCGTACATCATGAAGCCATGCGCCGACATGATCAGCTCGGTGCCCTCGCCGCCATAGGCGAGGATCAGCATGGACAGCAGCTCGTCGGATCCGTTGCCGCAGACGATGCGCGCGGGATCGAGCCCGAAGCGCGCGCCGATCGCCTCGCGCAGCGCCGTCGCCCCGCCATCGGGGTAGCGATGCGCCTCCTTCGCCGCGTTCGCGATCGCCGCGACGGCGCCCGGCGGCGGGCCGAAGGCGCCCTCGTTGGAGGACAGCTTGATGATCCGGTTGACGCCCGGGACCTTGGACTCCCCGCCGACATAGGGCTCGACCGACAGGATCGACGGACGCGGCATCACGGTCATGGGCTTGCCCTGCAGGTCAGGCGGTGAGGGGAACGGCATAGCTGCCGAGCACGGTGGCGCCGAGCGCCGCCAGCCGCGGATCGCCGGGCGAGAGCACGCCCGGCACCTCGACCAGCACCAGGTCGTCGGCCCGCGCCAGTTCGGCGCCGGTGAACCCCTCGGCCGCCAATGCGGCTTCAGCACGGGCCGGCATGCGGACCAGGCTGCGGTCGTCGCCGGACGGGTCGGGGGGCGTGGGGGAGAGCAGGAAGACGGTGGTGCCGCTGGCGGCCTCGGCGCCGCCGAAGAAGGGCAGGCGCGCCACCACGAAGAGCCTCGACGGGTAGTGGGTGCGCCACCACCGGCCGGACGGCGGTAGGGCCACCAGCGCCGTGCGGCCTTCCGCGAAGGCGGCGAGCGCCGACACGTCGTCGGCGCATCGCGTGACCGGGGCGGCCATCCCGAGGTGGCCGCGCAGCGCCTCGATCCCCGCATCGGGCAGCCAGGCGGCGACCGTCAGCGGCGCCTGCAGCGTCGTGGTGGCGCCGAGCAGCTCGCGCCAGAGCCGCACCAGCGCGGCGCGCGGCAGCGGCCCGCCATGCCGGGCCAGCAGGCGGCGCAGGATCACCGCCTCCCGCCCCGGGCGGATCGCCGGGCCGTCCCCCTTGGCGCGGCTGGCGGCAAGCCGGGCCACCACCTCGACGCGGCGCATCAGCAGATCGTGGATCGCATCGTCCAGCCGGTCGATCTCGGCGCGCAGCGCGGCGAGGTCGGGGGCGGGCGCGGCGGAAGGCGAGGTATCGGGCATCGGGCGGTCCGCGGGTTCCATAGAGCGCGCGGGACCGCCCGCCAAGGCAGGCACGGGCCCGGGCCCGCGCGGCGGTTGCCCCGTGCGGCCGGCGCGCCTATTCCTGCGCGCCCCAGAGCACAGGCATGGCCGCCACAGGCATGACCCAGGCCCTCGCGCCCCTGCAGCCCATCGACCACCAGCGCGCCGTCTTCGCGGACGGGCTGGCGCTCGACTGCGGCGCCGTGGTCGCGCCGCTGGCCGTGGCCTATCGCACCTATGGCAAGCTCAACGCGGCGCGCAGCAACGCCGTGCTGGTCTGCCATGCGCTGACCGGCGACCAGTACGTGGCGGAGACGCATCCGCTGACCGGCAAGCCCGGCTGGTGGGAGGCGGTGGTGGGCCCGGGCAAGCCGATCGACACCGACCGCTACTTCGTCGTCTGCGCCAATGTGCTCGGCGGCTGCATGGGCTCCTCCGGTCCGCCGGAGCAGATGACGGACTCCGAAGGCCGTCCCCTGGGCCGGCCCTGGGGTACGGATTTCCCGAACGTCACCATCCGCGACATGGTGCGCGCCCAGAAGCGGCTGGTGGACCATCTCGGCATCCCGCGCCTGCTGGCGGTGGTCGGCGGGTCGATGGGCGGGATGCAGGTGTTGGAATGGGCTGCGACCTACCCCGACATGGTCGTCGCCGCGGCGCCGATCGCCACCGCGACCTACCACTCCGCGCAGAACATTGCCTTCCACGAGGTCGGCCGCGCCGCCGTGCATGGCGACCCCGACTGGAAGGGCGGCCGCTACTGGGAAGACGGCCGCATCCCCGAGAAGGGGCTGAGCGTGGCGCGCATGGTCGCGCACATCACCTACCTCTCCGAAGCCGCGCTCGGGCGGAAGTTCGGCCGCCGGCTGCGCGGCGCCTCCGCGCTCACCTTCCTGGAAGACGTGTTCGAGGTGGAGAGCTACCTGCGCTACCAGGGCTCCACCTTCGTCCGCCGGTTCGATGCCAACAGCTACCTGACCATCACGCGCGCGATGGACTATTTCGACCTGGCGGCAGAACACGGCGGCGAGGTGGCGGCAGCGTTCCGCGGCAGCGCGACGCGCTTCCTCGTCGCCTCCTTCAGCTCCGACTGGCTGTTCCCGACCGAGGAAAGCCGTGCCCTGGTCCGCGCGCTGAACGCCGCGGCCGCGAACGTGTCCTTCGTGGAGATCGCGACCGACAAGGGCCACGACGCCTTCCTGCTGGATGAGCCCGTGTTCCACCGCGCGCTCGGCGGCTTCCTGCGCGGCGTGGCAGCCAAGGTGGGCGCCTGATGCCCGACGCCCCACCCGACATCCGCTTCGTCGCGAAGAACATGCGGCTCGACCTGCGCCTGATCGCGGAGATGGTCGCACCCGGCGCGCGCGTGCTCGACATCGGCTGCGGCGACGGCCAGCTCATCGAGCACCTGATCCGCGAGAAGGGCGCCGACGCGCGCGGCATCGAGATCGACATGGCGGAAGCGACCGAAGCGGTCGCCGCCGGTCTGCCGGTGATCCACGGCGACGCCGACGCCGACCTGGCGCACTACCCCGACGGCGCCTTCGACTACGTGCTGCTGTCCCGCACGCTGCAGGCCGTGGAACGCCCGCGCGAGGTGCTGCGGCAGATGCTGCGCATCGGCCGGCACGCCATCGTCTCCTTCCCGAACTTCGGCCACTGGCAGCTGCGCTGGCAGTTGCTCGTCACCGGGCGCATGCCCGACAACGAGACCTGGGACCGCAAGTGGTACGAGACGCCGAACATCCACCCCTGCACGATCCGCGACTTCTTCGCGCTGTGCGAGATGGAAGGCTACGTCGTCGAGCGCTGGCTGGCGGTGGACGACAAGGGGCTGCGCAGCCCCTGGAAACGCTCGCCCTGGCTCGCCAACCTGTTCGGCGAGCAGGGGCTGTTCCTGCTGCGGAAGGGCTGACGCCGCCTCAGTGCAGGCTCGCGCCGGAGGGCGCGCCCGCGCCCGGCACCAGCGCGGCCGCCATGGCGGCATGTTGCGCAGCGGCTTCGTTGCCGAGGCGCCGGCACTCGGCCTCGACATAAGCCAGCATCATCAGCAGCGCGGAACGATCCGTCGGCATCTCACAGCGGATTGCGGCATCAGTGCTGTCGATCTTCCGCTTCGCCATGTCCGAGTCCCACGCCAAACAAGAGCGCGCCGGGAGTGGCCCGCTGCCACGTGATTCGCACGACGATCACGGCAGCGTGAAGCCACAAAGACTCATCGGCACAATCAACCGAAGATTGCATACGAAAAAATCCCCGGCGGGAGACCCGCCGGGGGGAGTTGAGGGAGGAAACGTCCAGGAACGTCCGTGCGGCGCCTCAGCGCCTCAGGACATCTTCACCATAGGCGACCTCCCGTCGCGGTTCCTTGATCCACGTCAAACCGGCTTCGATCCGGCCCTGTCATCCGGTGTTTGCCTGGACGGCGCGGCCTTGCGAGGATGCAACAGGCTGGCGCGAGGCGCCGGACCGGCACGGGACACCGAGGAAGGAACGCGAGAACATGGCACGCGTGGCACTCGTCACTGGCGGACAGCGCGGCATCGGCGCCGCGATCAGCGAGGCGCTGCAGGCGGCAGGGCGCAAGGTGGTCGCAAGCTACGCCGGCAACGACGAGGCGGCGAAGGCCTTCACCGAGCGCACCGGCATTCCCTGCTACAAGTTCAACGTCGCCGACTTCGAGGCCTGCCAGGACGCCGTGAAGCGCATCGAGGCGGAGGTCGGCCCGGTCGAGGTGCTGGTGAACAACGCCGGCATCACGCGCGACGCGATGATGCGGAAACTCACGCGCCAGTGGTGGGACGAGGTGATCGATACCAACCTCGGCTCCTGCTACAACATGTGCAAGGCGGTGTGGGACGGCATGAACGCCCGCAAGTTCGGCCGCATCGTCAACATCGGCAGCGTCAACGGCCAGGCCGGCCAGCTTGGTCAGGTGAACTACGCGGCCGCCAAGTCCGGCATCCACGGCTTCACCAAGGCGCTCGCCCAGGAAGGTGCCCGCAACCACATCACCGTGAATGCGGTCGCCCCCGGCTACGTGGACACCGAGATGGTCCGCGCCGTGCCCGAGGACGTGCTGCAGAAGATCATCGCGCGCATCCCGATCGGCCGCCTCGGCCGCGCCGAGGACATCGCGCGCGGCGTGGTGTTCCTCACCGCCGACGATGCCGAGTTCATCACCGGCTCCACGCTGTCGATCAACGGCGGGCAGCATATGTATTGACCTCCCCACGGCGTTGCTTCGCGTCGCGCCTGCGGCGCGCCGCTTCGCAACGCCGCGGGGGCCCCGGCTCGGGGCTGATTCTACCCGGACGGCTCATCCTGCCGAGGCGTCACGCCGCAGGCGTGCCTTCGGCACGACGCCTCGGCAGGGCACCGGGGGGCGGAAGGGTGCATGCGGGCGTCCGTCGCTGGGCGACGTAGCACGTTGGGGACAGCGCAATGGCCTTCGTGATCCTGGCCTTCGACGGCGACGATGCTGATGCGCCGGCGCGGCGGATGGCGGCGCGGGATGCGCATGTCGCCGTGATCACCGAGGAGGCGACGGCCGGGCGGCTCGCGCTCGGCCTGCCGCTGCACGACGAGGCGGCGCGCAGCCTCGGCTCGCTGATGGTGCTCGACGTGCCGGACCGCGCGGGAGTCGATGCCTATCTCGCGCGCGAGCCCTTCGCCCGCGAGGTGTGGAGGCGCGTCGAGGTGCTGCCCTTCCGCATCGCGCCTCTCCCCTACGCGCCCTGGCCGACGCCGGGCAGCGCCATGCCCGGGCCGCGCAGCCACACCGTGCTGATCGCCCGTGACGGCGCCGACCCGGACGCGCCGGCGCGACGCATGGCCGCACGGCAAGCGCATTTCGACAGGGTTCGGCCATTCGCGGCCGATGGAACGCTGCTCTTCGGCGGCGCCATCCTGGACGCGCCCGAGGGCCGGATGGTCGGCTCCATCGCCGTGACGCGCCACGCCGACCATGGCGCGGCGCAACGCTTCTGGGCGGCGGATCCCTACGTCACCGGTGGCGTCTGGCGCGACACGACGTTCTACGGGTCGCTGCTGCGCCCCCTGCCCTACAAGCCGCTGCCGGGCTGACGGGAACGCCCGCCGCGCTTCGCCCGTTGGCCTGCCTTCAGGACGGAGGCAGGCGATGAGCAGCAACAAGCATCCGAAGAACGAGGCCGAGCGACGCGAGGGACCGGGTCAGGACGTTCCGCGCCCGCCCTCCGACCTCGAACGCAACCCGGGCATCGGGGCCTCCAAGGGCACCTTCGGCCGTGGCACCGACCCTGCCGCGATCGAGGGCGAGAACACCTTCGAGGGCGACGTGATGAACGATGCCGGCATCGGCAACGCGCTGCCCCGCAAGGAGCGCGGCCGCACCAACCGCTGACGGCCGACCGAGACCGGTGCAGCATGCGGCGCCCACCCTGAAGGAGCGCCGCATGCCCGCCCTGGTGCAATACGACGAGGCCGCGCCGGAGGCGCGTGCCGTCTTCGACGCGATCAAGACCGCCCGCGGCGTGCCGGACGTCAACAATTTCTGGAAGGCGCTCGCGGTCCATCCGCCGACCCTCGCCCGCACCTGGGACAGCCTCAGTCAAGTGATGGCGCCGGGCGCGCTCGATCCGCTGGTGAAGGAACTGCTCTATCTCGCGGTCTCGATGACCAATGGCTGCGCCTATTGCATCGCAAGCCACACCGCCGCGGCGCGTGCCAAGGGCATGACGGAGGCGCAGTACGGCGAACTGCTCGCGGTCGTCGGCATGGCGAGCGAGACGAACCGCCTGGCCGAGGCGCTGCGCGTCCCGATCGATCCGCAGTTCGAGTAGCCGGTCAGCGCTTCTTCGCACCCCGCCGCGGCTTGCGCTTCGGCATGGCGGCCTTGGTGGCCGCCCTCAGCCAGGCGGACTGGGCCTGGCGCACCGCGTTCGCGGCGTGGCTCATCCACCAGCCGGTCGCGCGGTTCGCGGCGGAGAGGATCAGGCTGCGCGGGCTACCCTTCATGCGGAGCCAACGCCAACTCGGCTGGGCGGGTTCGGTCGCGGCGGCTATGACGCCGGCCCATGTCTCCCGCCACGCTCGCCGGCTGCGGCGCGCTGATGCTCTGGGCCTTTCTCGCCCTGCTCTCGCGCCTCGCCGCCGGGATCCCGCCGCTGCAGCTCACCGCCATGGGATTCGCCATCGGCGGAACCGTCGCGCTGGCCGTCGTGGTCGCGCGCGGCGAGGCGCGCTCGCTCGCGCAGCCGCCGCTCGCCTGGGCGCATGGCGTTGGCGGCCTGTTCGGCTACCATGCGCTCTACTTCCTCGCCTTCGCCCTCGCGCCGGCGGTGGAGGTGAACCTCATCAACTATCTCTGGCCGCTGCTGATCGTCCTGCTCTCGGCACCGATCCGCGGGATGCGGCTGGGGCCGGCGCGTCTGATGGGCGTCGCGCTCGGCTTCGCCGGCTGCGCGCTGATCGTCGGGCCGGGCGCGAGCTTCCCGCCCGAGGCCGTGCCGGGCTTCCTTGCCGCGGCGGGATGTGCGGTGGTGTGGGCGGTCTACTCGGTCGCCGCCGGCACGCCGCGGCTCGTCCGCGTGCCGACCGAGGCGGTCGCGGGCTTCTGCCTCGCCACGGCCGCGCTCGCGACCGTGCTGCACCTCGCCTTCGAACACACCGTCGTACCGGATGCAGGGCAGTGGCTGGCGGTGCTGGGCCTCGGTCTCGGCCCGGTGGGGGCGGCCTTCTTCCTCTGGGATGTCGGCATGAAGCGCGGCGATCCGCGGCTGCTCGGCACGCTCGCCTACGCCGTGCCGGTCGCCTCCACGCTGCTCCTGATCGC
Source organism: Falsiroseomonas oryziterrae (assembly GCF_021864505.1). Lineage (GTDB taxonomy): Bacteria > Pseudomonadota > Alphaproteobacteria > Acetobacterales > Acetobacteraceae > Falsiroseomonas > Falsiroseomonas oryziterrae. Next base: position 3,735 of record NZ_JAKJIB010000093.1, on the reverse strand, counting down.
CGGCGGTGAGGGCGAGATGTCGTGGCGCGTCGGACTCGCGACGCTGCTGGTCGCCGGCGGTGGCTTCATCGCCGCGCGGGCGCGGTAGCCGTCGCCGCGCGAAGAAACTGACGCGACGCGGCCGCTGGCACGAGCACGACGGATTGTAGTCGTCCAGCCGCAGGATTTCGGAGCTGTGCACCGAAAGGATCTTCGGTGCTGCGTAGCCTTCCGATGCGCAGCACCCCCCTCCGTCGGGGAGACCGCAGAACGAACGACGTCATCTACGATCGCTGACCCTGTGCCGGCGTGGGGCCTGGCCCCACGCCGGATCAGCGCGGCTTTCTCAGCAGCGCGCGCACCACCTCGGCCGGCCCTTGGTGGCGCGGCCCCTCGTCGAGATTCACTGTGCCTTCCAGCAGCTCCAGAACCTCGAGCGTGCCGAACAGCTCCTCGACGATCGCGCGTGACCACAGGAGTTCCGGCAGTTTCGGCCCACCGCTGCGCCGCCCCTGCTGCGCCGGCGTGAAGCATTCCAGCGCCAGCAACCCGCCCGGCGCCAGCGCGCGCAGAGCGCCGTGCGCTGCCGCGGCGCGGTCGGCCGGCGGCAGGTGCAGGTAAATCCACGCCACGAGGTCGAAGCCGCACTCGGGATAGTCCCAGGCGGCGGCATCCGCGACCACGGTCGCCAGCGCCACGCGGCGCCGCTCCGCGAGTTGTCCCGCCTTCGCCATGCCGACCGGCGACCAGTCGAGCGAGGTGACGACAAGCCCCTGCTGCGCGAGCCAGACCCCGTTGCGGCCCTCGCCATCGCCGAGCGCCAGCGCCCGCATCCCCGGCGCGAACCAGGGCCGCAGTTCCTCGAGGTAGCGGTTCGGTGCCTCGCCGAACTGGAACTCCCCGCTGGCGTATCTCTCGTCCCATGCGAGGCTCGTGCTCATCGCCCCGGCTCCCAGCCCGGCGGCGCCAGCTCGAAGCCGGCGAAGTCGAAGGCCGGGCTGACCGTGCAGCTCACCAGGCACCAGCGACCGCCGGACGGCCGCGCGGCCTGCCACCAACCGGCCGGCACCACGCCAATCAGCGCCTCGCCCGCGCCGAGGTCGGGGCCGAGCGCGATCTCACGCTCGACCCGCGTGCCGTCGGAGGACAGCGAGAGCACCAGCGGCCCGCCGCCCTGCCAAAGCCAGAGCTCGGTGGCGTCCACGCGGTGCCAGTGGCTCCGCTCTCCCGCATCCAGCAGGAAGTGGATCGCCGTGCCGGCGCCGCGCCCGCCGCCGGGCGGCACGTCGCGCCAGACCTCGCGGTAATGCCCGCCCTCCGGGTGCGGCGCGAGGCGGAGCGCGGCGATGACCGCACCCGCCCCGAGCGACGGATCGTCGAGCCTCACGCCTTGGGCGGCGCGGTGCGCGCCAGCGGCGGCAGCTCCGACACCTGCGCAAACCACGCCGCGAGGCGCGGATGCGCGGCGCGCCAGGGCTCGTCCGCGAAGCGGAAATCAAGGTAGCCCAGCGCGCAGCCCACCGCGATCGCGCCGATGTCCGACAGGCCCTGCGGAGGATCGGCCTCCAGCGCGGCAAGCCCACGCTCCACAGCCGCCTTCTGCCGCGCCAGGAACGCCTCGCGCGTCGCATCCACCGGCTTGCCGAAGCGCATCCGGCGCGCGACGGCCGCGTCCATGATGCCGTCGGCCAAGGCGTGCATCACCGAGATCCGCACCCAGCGATGCGTGCCGGAGGTCGGGAACAGCGCGTTCGCCTCGCCGATCGCGTCGAGATACTCGCAGATCACAGGGCTGTCGTAGATCGCCTCGCCGCTTTCGGTGACCAGGCAGGGGATCTTCGACAGCGGGTTCAGCTTCAGCAGCGCATCGGGCGAGGAATGTGGGTCGGTCGGCACCATCTCGATGCGGGTGTCGATCCCGCGCGCGATGGCGCAGGCCACCACCTTGCGCACGAAGGGGCTCGCGGGGCTGTAGAGCAGCTTCATCATCTTGGATGCGATCCTTGGTCCAGAAGTTCCAGCGTTCCGATGACCGCAGGGCGCAGGCGCCGAAGGCGCCGAGCACCGGAGGTCTGAATCGGACCGCACATCACTTGAAATGGTTCTTGGCTTCGCGGCGCGCCGTGAATTCCGCCAGGTCGCGGGCACGCAGGAAGGGGTTGGCCGCGAGCTCCTGCGCGAGCGTGGTGGGCACGGTCGGGCGACCCGCCGCCCGCAGCGCGCCGGCGGCCTCCGCCTCGGCCTTCAGCGCGGCGTTGTCGGGATCAACATGAATCGCGAAGCGGGCATTGGCCTCGGTGTATTCGTGGCCGCAGCAGAGCCGCGTGTTGCCAGGCATGCGTGCGATGCGACGCAGCGAATGCCACAGCGCCTCCATCCCGCCCGCCTCGAGCGGACGGCCGCAGCCGAGCGCGAAGATCACGTCGCCGCAGAGCAGCGCGTGATCGGCGGCGAAGTGGAAGGCGATGTGGCCGGTCGTATGGCCCGGCAGGTGCAGCACCTCGGCGCGCGCCGCGCCGAGCGGCACCATGTCGCCTTCCTTCACCACGAGGTCGAGCGGCGGCAAGCGGTGCGCGTCGAGCGCCGCGCCCACCACCCTCGCCTGCGGGTGGCGGGCCTTGAGCTCGGCCACGCCGTTCACGTGGTCGCCGTGGTGATGCGTCAGCAGGATGGCATCGAGCCGGCCGCCGGCCGCCTCCACGGCCGCCAGGGCCGGCCCGGCCTCGCCCGGGTCACAGACCGCGACCGCGCCGGTCGGGCCGTCCTTCAGCAGCCAGAGATAGTTGTCCTGGAGGCAGTGAACCGCCTCGACCCGCAATGCCATGCCTGCCTCCCGCGCTGGTTGAAGATGCCTGTCGGGCGATGGCCCGACCGGATCGGATCAGGAGTTGTCCCAACCAGGCTCCGGACCGCCTATATCACCCCCATGAGCACCGAGGTCCACGGGCTGGCCGCGTTCTACGGCTCACGCGGCGGGGAGACGGCCGCGCGGCTGCTGGCTGCGCGCATGGCCGCGCTCTGGCCGCGGCTGCCCGGCCTGTCGGTGCTCGGGCTCGGCTGGACCGCCCCCTACATGGGCCTCTGGCCGGAGGCCTATCGGCGCGTCGCGCTGGTGCCGGGCCACCTGAACGGTTCGCATGAGCGGCACGTCACCGCCTGCCCGACGCTGCTGGCGGAGGAGGAGAACCTGCCCTTCGCCGATCGCAGCTTCGACCGTGTCGTGCTCGTTCATGGGCTGGAGGCGGCGGAGAATACGCGACGCCTGCTGCGCGAGGTGTGGCGCGTCCTGAACGACGACGGGCGGCTGATGCTGGTGGTGCCCAATCGCGTCGGGATGTGGGCACATATGGACCGCACGCCCTTCGGCCACGGCCAGCCCTATTCCCGCGGCCAGATCGAGCGCCTTCTGGCGCGCCACCTCTTCCGTGCGGAACGGCGGGAAGCGGCCCTCTTCGTGCCGCCCTACGGGCTGCGCTGGATCGGCTCCGTCGCGCCGTCGGTCGAGAAGACCGGCCGGCTGCTCTGCCCGCGCATCGCCGGCGTCTTCATCGTGGAGGCGGAGAAGGACCTTTTCTCCGCCCTGCCGGCCGGCGCGGTGGCGGTGCGGCGGCGCGTCCTGGTGAACGGCGCCGGCTGACCGCCGGCGCGCCCCGTCCGCCGTGCGCGGCGCGCCGTGCATGATCAGCAGAAATGCGCGCCGCGCGTCTCCACCGGGACCGCGTAGAGCGACTGGCTCGCCGTCATGAAGAGGATGTT
>NZ_JAKJIB010000092.1 GCF_021864505.1 Falsiroseomonas oryziterrae | reverse complement strand
GCCTTCGGCGCACCGTCCGTGTCCCTGGCGCCGGCGGCGGTCGCGGCCTGGGCCGCCACGCAGCGCGTGCGGATCGTCACGCCCTGGGCGCCGACCGGCTGGACGGCGGCGGCGCTCGATGGGCTCGGCGTGCCCCTCATCCGGCTGCGCCGCGACTGGGACAGCGCCTGCTGGCCGCATGCGACCAAGGGCTTCTTCTCCTTCCGCGAGCGGATCCCCGCGCTGATCGGGACGCTGCTGCGGTAGTCGCGTCAGCCGCGCTTCGCCACGCCCCTGGCCGCGCGCTCATGCGGCGCGCGGGCCTCCGGCGTCAGCGCCTCGCCGAAATCCTCCATCGTGTAGAAGGGCCGGATCTCGATCTCGCTCGGCCCCGGCATGGGGTTCGGACAGCGCTTCGCCCATGCGACGGCGTCCGCCATGTCGCGGACCTCCCAGATCCAATAGCCGGCGACGAGCTCGCGCGTGGCGGAGAAGGGGCCGTCGATCACCGTCCGCGCCGCGCCGTCGAAGGCGATGCGCTTGCCCTCCCGCGATGGCCTCAGCCCGTCGCCCGACAGCAGCACGCCGGCATGCGCCAGCTCCTCGTTGAAGCGCCCCATCGCCTCGATCAGCCCGGCGGAGGGCATCACGCCGGCCTCGCTATCCTCCGTCGCCTTCACCAACACCATCACGCGCATGATCCGGTCCTCCGCGTTACCGTCAGGGCGAGAGCGGACGGCCGAAGGCCGCCTCGATCTCCGCGGTCCACGCTGCCTCCTGCCCCGCATAGCGGGGCGAGAGGTGGAAGGGCGCCAGGCGCCGGACGCCGGCCTCGCGCGCGATGCTGCCCGCCGCCCGCGTCGTGAGGTGCATCCGATCCGCCGCGATGGCGGCATCGGCGGAAAGGAAGGGCGCCTCGATGAACAGCGTGTCCGCGTCGCGCGCCAACGCGATGGCGGCGGCACGGTTCGGCGGCGTGTCGCCGAAATCCGTCAGATAGGCGATGCGCTGGCCCGGCGTGACGCCGACCAGGTCGCGCAGCGCGCCGAGCGGCAGGCGCGGCGCCCCGGCAGCCTCGCCCGTCCGCGCGAAGACCGGGATCGCGTGATCGTCCGGCAGTCCCAGCGCGACAGCCGCCTTCAGCCCGGCGAGCCACGGGCCGAGGGGCAGGCCGCGTGCCTCCGGCCCGCCGCGCCGGATGTTCAGATGCATCGCCTCCTCCAGCGCGAAGCCGAGCGAGGGGGTGTGATGATCGAGCAGCGCCGCATGCAGCCGGAGCGCACCGATCTCGAGCACGGCTCCATCCCTTGGCCCGTCTCGCGGCGCGTCCCGCGCATCCTCCGGCGCGAAGCCCGACTGCAGCCGGAAGCATACGCGGTGCAGCCGGTCGGGGTGTACCTCCGTCGCCTCGATCGCGAGCTCCGGCGCGATGCGGTCCACCAGGTTCCAGGTGTAGCTGCGGAGGCGCCGTTCCAGCAGCGCGGCGAAGCCCGGCGGCCCGACGACCTGCAGCCGCTTCGCGCGCCCGATCAGCGGGCGCAGCAGCCGGTCGAAGTCGGACCAGTGGTCCATATGCGCGTGGCTCACGCAGAGCAGGTCGACGCGTAGCAGATGCCCGGTCGAAAGTGCCGAGAGATCGCCGCAGTCGAACAGCACCGCGCCCGGCGCATGCATCGCCTCGACGAAGACGGCCGGATCGCCCGCGATGCCGTTGAGCAGCCGCGGATGGAGCGTCGGGTTCATTCGCGACATCTACTCCTTCTCCCGCTTGCGGGGGGGCGACGCATCGCGTCGGCGCCGGAGCGGTCGGCTTCAGCCGACAACGAGCAGGCTTGTAGGGGTCGGGGGCAAGGATCAGCGCCGCCCCGCTGCACGACCCTATTGCGGCTTGAACTTGCTCGCCTTGGCCGCGTCCGCCGCGCGCCAGAGATACCACGCCGCGATGGAGCGATAGGGCGCCCAGGGCTCCCCGAGCGCGGCAAGCTCCTTCGGCTTCAACTGTGCATCCGCCCGGGTCGCCACCCGCCAGCCCTCGCGCACCCCGAAATCGTCCACCGGCAGCACGTCCTCGCGCCCCAGGGTGAAGATCAGCAGCATCTCCACCGTCCAGCGCCCGACGCCGCGGATCTGAACGAGACGCTCGATCAGCGCCTCGTCCGCCATGCGCGCCGCCGCCTTGCGCGTCGGCACGAGGCCGCCGACCGCCTTCTCCGCGATGTCGCGGATCGCCGCGACCTTCGATCCCGACAGGCCGCAGCCGCGCATCGCCTCGGCCGGCGTCTCCAGCACCGCCGGCGCGGGCGGAAAGTCGTGGCCGGGATAGAGCGCGATGAAGCGGCCGAGGATCGCCTCCGCCGCGCGGCCATGCACCTGCTGGTGTGCGATGGCGCGCACCAGCGCCTCGTAGGGCTCGCGCCTCACGGGCCGTAGCGTGCAGGGCCCGACCTGGCGGATCAAGGACTTCAGCACCGGATCGCGGCGCAGGTGCTTCAGCGCCTCCGGCCCGCCCAGCGCGGGGGCGGGCCGGGGCGGCTTCGCGACAAGCGCCGGAGGTGTCACCGGAAGACCAGCGTCGGCAGTGCGAGCGAGATCCAGGGCACGTAGGTGATCACCATCAGGCAGGCGAAGATCACGCCGATGAAGACCGGCAGGTAGCGCATCATCCTGTCGATGCTGGTGCCCGCCACCTGCGCCGCGGCGAAGAGGTTCACGCCGAAGGGCGGCGTGATCATCCCCATGGCCAGGTTCACCACCATCACCGTGCCGAAATGCACGCTGTCGACGCCGAGGCGCGACGCCGCCTCGGCCAGGATCGGCGCGAGGACGATGATCGAGGCCGAGGTCTCGACGAACATGCCGACCACGAAGAGGAAGAGGTTCACCGCCAGCAGGTACCAGCTTGCGCTGTCGAAGGTCTCCACCAGCCAGGCGGCTGCCATGTCCGGCACGCCCTGGCGGTTCAGCAGCCAGGAGAACAGCGCCGCGCAGGCGATGATGAACATGATGACCGCGGAGCTGATCACCGACTTGCGGAAGATGGGATAGAGGTCCCGCAGCCCGATCTCGCGATGGATGAAGAGGCCCACGATCAGCGCGTAGATCACCGCGACGACGGACGCCTCGGTCGGCGTGGTGATGCCGCCATAGATGCCGCCCAGCACGACGACCGGCATGAAGAGCGCCCAGCCGGCCTGCCGCGTCGCGGTCAGGAAGGGCAGGCGGCCCTCCCCGTCGCGCTTGCCCCAGCCCTTGATGCGGCACCAGACCAGCACCGTGCCGACCAGCGCAATGGCGATCAGCACGCCCGGCCCGAAGCCGGCGATGAACATCTCCGGGATGCTCGTCTGCGTGCTGACGCCGTAGAGGATCATCGGGATGGAGGGCGGGATGACGACGCCGAGCTCCGCCGCGGTGGCCTGTAGCGCGGCCGCGAAGGCCACCGGATAGCCCGCGCGCACCAGCGCCGGGATCATGATCGCGCCGATCGCGAAGGTGGTGGCGACGGAGGAGCCGGAGATGGCGGCGAAGATCATGCAGGTCAGCACGCAGGTGGCAGGCAGCCCGCCCTGGATGCGCCCGACGATCGACTTGGCGAAGTCCACCAGCCGGCGCGAGATGCCGCCCACCTCCATCAGGTTGCCGGCCAGGATGAAGAAGGGGATCGCCGCCAGCGGGAAGCGGTCGATGCCGACGAAGAGCTGCTGCGCGGCGACGATCAGCGGGAAGTTGGTGTAGCCGGCGATGCCGACCACCGCGGCGATGCCGATCGCCACCGCGACCGGGATGCTGGCCGCGAAGAGGACCAGCATCACCGTGAGCATCGCGCCGCTCATTGCGCGATGCCCTCAAGCGCCGGGCGACCGCATGCGCGGCCTTGGCTGCGCGCCACGCGCTGCTGTGCGTGATGGCTCTGTCGGTCTGGGCGCGGGCCGCATTCGCTGCCTCGGATCGCGCAAGGCGCGATCCGCAAGCCCTGGTTGCTCGGCCTGCTCATACCGCGTTCTCCAGTTCTTCGGCGCGGCGGTCCAGGAAATGCGCGGTGGCGCCCACCATCGCGAACAGCGCGCCGAGCGGGATCGCCGCATACGCGTAGGCCATGGAGAATTCGAGGCCGGCGATGGTCTGGAACTGCACGCGCTCCGTCATCGACCAGCCGAACCAGAACATCACGCCCATGAAGGACAGCACGAAGGCCAGCGTCGTCGCCTCCACCGTGCGCCGGATGGCGCCGCGCGCGTAGCGGTGCGCGACGTCGATCGAGACGAGCGCGCCCGCCCGCAGCGCGACCGCGACGCCCAGGTAGCACATCCAGATCAGCGCGACCCTGACCAGCGCCTCGGACCAGGGGGAGGGCGTGTTGGTGGCGAAGCGGGAGAAGACCTGCCAGGCGCCGGCCGCGACCGCGACGCTCAGCGCCGCGCAGGCGAGGATCGCCGCGATCTCCGTCGAGACGCGGTCGATCGTCAGGATCGCCCGCCGCAAGGCCGCGCGCGGCCCGCCGCCGTGCCGATCCCCGCTGCCCGCCCAGAGCGCGATGCCGACCGCGACCACGGTCGCGGCGACGGTCACCTGCAGCGGCATGACGTTCATCGCGTTCATCGTCTCTCCCGCCGAAGCGCGCGACCAAAGAGAAGGGCGCGGGGGGCAGACCCCCCGCGCCCGGTTCAGCCCGTGCCGTCCGGGCTTACGAGCCCGGGCGCCATTCCCGGATGCGGCGGATCAGCGCGCTGTCCAGGCCCTGCTCGATCTGCGCGGAACCCGCGGCCAGCGCCTGCTGGAAGGCGGCGCTGTCGACCTGCGTCACCACCGTCATGCCGCGGCGGCGGAGCTCATCAACGCCGGTCTGCTCGTCGGAGGTGACGCGCGCGCGGTTGGCCGCCGCGGCGTCACGCCCGGCCTGCATCAGCGCCGCGCGGTCGGCCGCGTTCAGCCGGTTCACGAAGCCCGGATTGCAGAGCAGCAGCGCCGGCGAATAGACGTGGCCGGTCAGCGTCAGGAAGCGCTGCACCTGGTTCAGGTTGTTGTTCAGGATCACCGGGATCGGGTTCTCCTGCCCGTCCACCGTGCCCTGCTGCAGCGCCGGCACCAGCTCGCTGAACGCCATCGGCGTCGGCAGCGCGCCGAGCGTCTGGAAGGCGCGCATGTGCACCGGGTTCTCCATGGTGCGGACCTTCAGGCCGCGCACATCGGCCGGCGTGTTCACCTCGCGCCGGCTGTTGGTCATGTGCCGGAAGCCGTTCTCGAGCCACGCCACCGCGAAGATGCCGCGCGCCGGGAAGCGGCCGAGCAGGTCCTGGCCGATCTGGCTGTCCAGCACGCCGCGGGCATGGGCGGTGTCGCGGAACAGGAAGGGCACGTCGAGGTTGCGCGTCTCCGGCACGAAGTTGCCGACCGGGCCGGTCGAGGTGATCGTGCATTCGATGGTGCCGATCTGCACCGCCTCGATCGTCTCGCGCTCGTTGTCGTTGCGCTGGTAGACGACGCGGAAGCGGTTGTTGGTCATCCGCTCGAAGGTTTCCTTGAACGCCGTCGTGCCGGCCCCGTAGTGGCTGTTGATGCCGATCGGGTGCTGGAAGGTCACCTGCGTCTGGGCGAGCGCCGGGGCGGCCCCCAGCGGCAGCGTCAGCGCGGCGGCAAGCGCCATGCGGCGGGTCAGGTTCATGGATCGCGTTCTCCCCCTTGGGCAGGGCGCGGCGCGCCCCTTGCCTCCGGGTATAGGTTAACCCTGCGCAATCCTTCAATCCCGCCCGTTGTCGGGTCAGGTCGGCTCAATGCCCGCCATGAGGCACCAGGGGAAGGCCGAGCGCGAGCGCCTCGTTCGCCGCCGCCGCACCCTCCCACAGCAACTCGACGCCCACATAGGCGATCAGCGCCAGCCCGACATAGGCGATGACCCGGTAGCGGTCGAGAAGCCGCGCCAGCGCCCCGCCCAGCAGGCCCATCAGCAGGATTGAGAAGGCCAGCCCCGTGACCAGCATGGTCAGGTTGTTGCGCGCCACCGCCGCCACGGCGAGCACGTTGTCGAGGCTCATCGAGACGTCGGCCACGACGATCTGCCAGAGCGCCTGCATCAGCGTCTTCTCGGATCCCGCCTCGCCGTGCGCGTCTGAGTCCTCGCCGCCGTGACGAAGCTCCTTCCAGAAGCTCCACGCGATGTAGAGCAGCGCCAGGCCACCCGCGATGTCCACCCACCACAGGCTGAGCAGCGCGCTTGCGAAGACCGAGAAGACGATGCGCAGCACGGCCGCGGCGACGATGCCGAACAGGACGGCCCGCGCCCGAAGCGCAACCGGAAGCCCGGCGGCGGCAAGGCCGATCACCACGGCATTGTCGCCCGAGAGAACAATGTTGAGCCACAGGATCTCCGCGAATTGCGGCGCCTGCGCGAGCAGCTGATCCATCGGGCACTCCCATGCGGCGCGACCAGCCGTCCCGCCCTGCGGCACCGAGGCTAGCCGCGTCTCGCCGCACCGTGACCTTTCCGGACCGTGTCAATGCCGACACAGGCGTCCATGCCGACATGGGCGCCGTCAGCCCGCGATCGCCCAGCCTCCGCAACGGGCGACCTGGCGGTCGAGTGGACGGCGGCCGGCCACGCGGCCCTGGCGGCCACGGGACGCCTCATCCCAGCCACGCCACGCCGATCCAGCCGATCAGAAGCACCGCGGCCAGCGACGGCGCCAACAGCCGCCACAGCTGCCCCTGCCGCGTGCCGTCGCCGAGCAGCCCGCAGATCATCGCCGTCACCGCGAAGGACATCCCCGACCCCGCGGCGCCCGCGAAGTTGTGCAGCGCCGGCGCCAGGATGCCCGGAATCCCCGCCGCCTGGCCGAGCGCCGCCTGCACGGGCATCAGCGCGGCGTTGGAGCCGACATTGCTGCCCGTCACGATGCCCGACGCCAGTCCCAGCACCGGCACCGCATAGGGCGCGAGCGGCCCGAGCCCCTCTGCCGTCGCGCCCGCCAGCGCCGCGGCGATGCCGGACCCGGCCAGCCAACGCGCCAGCACGACATAGAGCAGCATGACGACGACGGGCCGCTTCGCCCGCGCCAGCGCCGACCGCGCCGCCCCGCCGCCATCCGCGCGGAGCAGCAGCAGGCCGCCGGCGAAGATCCAGAGCACGACGGCGACATGGGTGAGCGGGAAGCCGGGCAGGTCGGCGAAGGGCCGCCATTCCGGCGCGCCCGGGACGGCGCGCGCCAGCAGCAGCGCCGCCGTCAGCCCCGCATAGGGCGCGAGCAGTCGCGCCGCCCGCCGCCACTCCGCCGCATCGCGCGGCGTGTCGAGCCGCCAGAGCAGCACCAGCAGCGGCAGGCCCGTCGCGACGATCCCCGCCGCCTCGAAGGGGAACACGGCGTGGCTGCCGATCAGCAGCGCGCCGACCACCGCCAGCACCGCCATCTGCACCGCGCGCTCCCGCGCCGGCACATGCATGCCCGCCGCCGCGCAGAGCCGCCACAGCACCGGGCCGAGGCAGAGCAGCCAGGCGGCGTTGGGCCAGGCCGTCGCCGCCGCGATGTCCTGCGCCGGCACCCCGATCAGCGCCGCGCCGAGGGCCGTTCCCGGCCCGAGCCCGCCCCAGGGCACCAGCGTGAGCGACAGCAGCGCCATCGCGCCCGCGGGCGCGCCGCGGATGCCCATGGCGCGCAGCGCCGAGAGCGCGAAGACCGCGCCGACGCCGAAGCCCGTCACGCTTTCGAGGAACCCACCGGCCAGGAGGGTGGCGACGAAGATCCGCCGTGCATCTGGCGGCCGTGCCGTGGCGCCGATCTCCCGAGTCACCGCCGCATGGAACAGCAGCCCGCCCGTCACCACGCCGATCGGCTTCAGCGCGAGGAAGGCGCCGCGCGCCGTCTCCTCCGCCAGGAAGGGCAGGGGCGTGCTACCCGCCGGCAGCGTCAGGAGCACCGCCGGCACCGCCATGACGAGCGCGGCGAGCACCGCCGGCACCGGCCCCGCGCGCCCCGAGACCAGCAGCCCGACAAGCAGCAGCAGCGGCGCCGCCTGCAGCGCGAGGATCATGCGCCCCGCCTTGCCGCGCCGCGCGCCGCGCGCCAGCCTCGCGCGCGATGTTCGACCCGCTTCCCTACGCCGCCTATGGCAGCAATCTCTGGCACGCGCAGATGCGCGCGCGCTGCCCGGGCGCCGAGGTCGCCGGCGCGCTGACGCTGCCCGGCTGGCGCCTGGTGCTGCGCAAATTCGCCCTGGTCGAGGCCGAGGCCGAGGCCGATGCCGCCGTGCCGATCGGCCTCTGGCGCGTGACACCCGCGCATCTCGACACGCTCGACGACATCGAAGGCCGCCACACCTACGCCCGCCGCCGCATCGCGCTGCCCGGCGGCGGCGAGGCCTGGATCTACCACGAGATCCGCCATCGCCCCGGCCCGCCTTCTGCCGAATACGTGGATCGCCTGCGCCACGGCTATCGCGACTTCGGCTTCGGCACGTCGCCGCTCGACGCCGCGATCGCCGCATCCGGCTTCACGGGCTGAGGCACCAAGGGGGCAGGGGCCAGCGGCGCCGCCTTCCGCTGCGCCACCTTCGCCTCGCGCTGCGTGATGTAGAGCGCGCTGCCGACGATCAGCGCCGCCCCGAGCCAGAGCCACGCATCCGGCACCTCGCCGAACAGCGCGATGCCGAAGCCCGCCGCGAAGACCAGCCGGACATAGGAGATCGGCGCGACGACGGACGCATCCGCCAGCCGCAGCGCATTGATCCAGAGATGCATCGCGAACGGCCCGCACATCGCCGTGCCCAGCAGCAGCGCCGCATTCCACCAGCCAGGCCAGGCCAGCACAGGAATGGCGAAGGGCAGCGACAGCGCCGTCGTCATGACTCCGATGTAGAACATGATCGTGCCAGTCCGCTCGCTGCGCGCCAGCATCTTCGTGGTCAGCACGATCCCGGCGCCGAGGAAGGCCGCGCCGATCGCGGCGACGACCGGCCAGCCGATCTCCACCGCGCCGGGCCGGACGATCGCCAGCACGCCGAGGAAGCCGACCAGCGTCGCGCTCCAGCGCCGCCAGCGCACCCGCTCGCCCAGCACCGGCCCGGCCAGCGCGGTGACGAACAGGACGGAGGTGAAGGACAGCACCGTCGCCGCGGCCAGCGGCAGCGTCGTGAAGGCGAGGAAGTACATGTACCACGACACGCCCGACAGCAGCCCGCGGAACAGGTTCAGCTTCAGCTGGCCCGTCTGCACCAGCCCCGCCGGATCCCGCAGGAAGGCCGGCAGCGTCCAGGCCAGCTGACCGAGGGAGCGCGCCAGCACGATGGTCGCCAGCGGCACGCCCTCGATCGCCTTCACCACCACCGTCTCGAGGGTGAAGAGGAAGGCCGAGCCGACCGCGAGCAGCCCGGCCTTCGCCATCGGGCTCATCGCCGGCGCGCCTCCGCCACCGTCACGACGATCGCGCCGCCGACGATGATCGCCGCCCCCAGCCAGCCCCAGGCATCCGGCGCCTCGCCCCAGAACAGCCAGGCGGCCGCGGCGACGAAGACGAGGCGCAGATACTGGAAGGGCGCGATGGCGGAGGCCTCGCCGGCCCGCAGCGCCTCCGTCACCAGCCAGATGATGGCGGGCGAGACGCTCGCGACCGCGAGCAGGATCGCCCAGTCGGCCAGCGACAGCGACTGCCAGGCCAGCACCGCGAAGGGCGCGCTGCCGGCGAAGGTGATCAGGCCCACCCAGGCGAGGATCGTCGCCGTGCTCTCGGTCCGCGTCAGCCGCCGAGAGGTCAGCGTGATGCCGCACCAGGCGATCGCCGCGCCGATCGCCAGTGCCGCGCCGAGCACGTCCACCCCGCCGCCCGGCCGCAGCATCACCGCGATCCCGACGAGTCCCGCCAGCGCGCCCGCCCAGCGCCAGCGATCCACCCGCTCGCCCAGCACGGGCCCGGCCATCAGCGTGGTGAAGACGACGTTGGTGAAGGACAGCACCGTCGCCGTCGCCGCATCCAGCCGCGCGAAGGACGCGTAGTAGCCGCCCCAGGTCAGCAGGGACGCGACGCCGCGCAGCACATGCAGCCCGGCCCGCTGCGTGCGGAACACGATCGCCCCGGTCGCCAGGATCGCCGGCAGCGTCCAGAGCAGCTGCCCGCCGGCCCGCGCCGCGATCTGCATCTCCGTCGGGATGCCGCGCGCCGTCATCCAGCGGATCGCCAGCGCCTCGGCCGCGAAGATCACCGCCGCCGCCGACATCAGCGCAGCGCCGCGCAGATTGTCGTCCTTCATGTGCGGCGCATTGACGTCGGCTGGGTCCCGGCTAGCGTGGGTGCAGTTGATCCGCCGCCGGCCGGCCGCGCAAGCGCCGCCGGCGCATGAGGGAGTTGCGCCGAGGTGGCCAAGGACGCCGAGCAGGCCGAGGCGCGCGCCGCCCTGGATCGCGGCCCGATCCTGATCTGGGGCGCCGGCGCGATCGGCGGTACCATCGGCGCGCATCTGGTCCGCGCCCGCCACGCCGTGGTGTTCGTGGACATCGTCGAGGATCACGTCGCCGCCATCCGCGACCCGTCGCGCGGCCTCGCGCTGGAAGGCCCGGTCGCGTCCTTCACGGTCACCGCGCCGGCCCACACGCCGGCGACGCTGCAGGTCGTGTTCCGCCGCGTCTTCCTCTGCGTGAAGACGCACGACACCGAGGCCGCCTGCCGCCAGCTGCTGCCCCACCTCGCCCCGGACGGCTATGTCCTCTCGCTGCAGAACGGCCTCTGCGAGCGCACCATCGCCGCGGTCTGCGGCGCCGATCGCACCATGGGGGCCTTCGTCAATTTCGGCGCCGACTGGCTCGGGCCGGGGCGCATCCTCTACGGCAACCGCGGCGCGGTGGTGGTGGGCGAGCTCGACGGCGCGGCGACGCCCCGCGTCACGGCGTTGCACGCGCTGCTGCGCGACACCTTCGAGCCCGATGCGGTGCTGACGCCGAACATCTGGGGCTATCTCTGGGGCAAGCTCGCCTATTCCTCGCTGCTCTACGCGCAGGGCCTGGCGGAGAAGGGCATCGCCGACACGCTGGCGCGGCCCGAGCTGCTGCCGCTGATCCGCGCGCTCTGCGGCGAGGTGATGGCGACCGCGCGGGCGGAGGGCGTGGCACCGCTCGGCTTCAACGGCTTCGACCCGGCGGCCTTCATGCCCGGCGCGAGCGAGCACACCGCGCGCGCCTCGGTCGCCAAGATGGTCGAATTCAACCGCCCCAACGCCAAGACGCATTCCGGCATCTGGCGCGACCTCTGGGTGCGCCGCCGCGCCACGCCGGCCGACGCGCAGATCGGCGCCGTCCTGCCCATCGCCCGCGCGCATGGCATCGCGACCCCGGCGCTCGCGCGCCTGATCGCGATGATCCACGAGGCCGAGCGCGGCACGCGGCCGATGTCCGACGACAACCTGACCGAGCTGACGAGGATCCTCGCATGAACATCCGCTTCGACGGCGTGACGGTCGCCGTCACCGGCGCCGGCCATGGCTTCGGCCAGGCCATCGCGCGCAGCTTCGCGGGCCTCGGCGCGCGCGTCTTCGCCTGCGACCTGTCGGAGCGGGAACTGGCCGAGACCGCCGCCGGAACCTCCATCGCGACATCTGCCTTCGACCTGACCGCGAAGGGCGCCGCCGAGGGCTGGATCAAGTCCATCGAGGACGCGACCGGCGGCGCCGTTGGCGTGCTCGTCTCCAACGCCGGCGGCGTGCGCGGCCAGGTGATGCGCCCGGTCGAGGAGGTGCCGGAAGAGGACTGGCACGCGATCTTCGACATCAACACCCACGCCGCCTTCCGCCTCGCCAAGGCCGCGGCCCCCGCGATGAAGCGCGCTGGCACCGGGCGCATCGTCACGATCACCAGCGGCGCCGGCCTCAAGCCCAGCAAGACCGGCATCCAGGCCTATTGCGCCGCGAAGCACGCCCTCGTCGGGCTGACCAAGCAGCTCGCGCGCGAGCTCGGCCCCTTCGGCATCACGGTGAATTCGGTCGCCCCCGGCTTCGTGCTGTCCAACCCTTCCACCCTCGTGCAGTTCGAGAGCTATGGCGAGGCCGGCAAGAAGGCGCTGGTCGAGGGCCTCGCGCTGCGTCGCCTCGGCGCGCCGCAGGACATCGCCAATGGCGTGCTGTTCTTCGCGAGTCCGCTCGCCGACTGGGTGACCGGGCAGATCCTGTCGGTGGATGGGGGCAGCTGACACGGGCGGGCCGTCGTGCCCGCCTTCCCCTGGGCGCTGATCGCGACCGGCTGCTTCGCCTTCTTCGCCGTCTCCTCGAGCGGCAACGTCCGCGCGCCCTTCCTGCTCGACATGGCGCGCGACCTCGGCACGTCGCTCGCCCTCGCGGCGAACCTGATGGCGATCAGCGCGATCGCCTGGGGCATCGGATCGCTCGTCGCCGGCGCTTGGTCGGACCGGATCGGCCGACGCCCGTTCCTGATCCTCGGCCCGCCCGCGCTCGCCGCCACGCTGGCGGGCGTCGCGCTGGCGGATGGCTATGCCGCCGTCGCCGCCTGGGTGACGCTCGCGGGCCTCGCCGCCGGCGCGGTCTCCGCCACCGTGGTGGCCGAGGTCTCGGCCCGCGTCGTGGATCGCCAGCGCGGCCGCGCGCTCGGCTGGACGCTCTCGGGCCAGTCGCTCGCCATCCTGCTC
>NZ_JAKJIB010000091.1 GCF_021864505.1 Falsiroseomonas oryziterrae | reverse complement strand
GGCCGGCGGCGTTGCACCGGACGACGGCTCGGCCGTCGCGCTGACCTCGGGCCTGGCGCGCGAGGCGGGCGCCGCGCAATCCGACAGCGATGCCGGCTTCGCCGCGCGCCTCGCGGCCGGCCGTCGCAGCCTGCTGAACGACGACGGATCGCTGACGCCCTGGCTGCGAGCCGGCAACAGCTTCGGCACCTCGCTGCGCAACCTGCTCGAGTAGCGCGCGCCCGCCATCCCTCACCCGATCCCCCGGAGCCCCCCGATGGCCGAGCACATCCGCATCGGCGACGTCGCGCCGCGTGTCCACTACGTCGCCGACGGCGTCCGCACCGATTTCCCCTTCCCCTTCCCGATCTTCGCGCCCGAGGACCTGGAGATCCGGGTCGGCGCCGTGGTCCAGACCGCTGGCGTCAGCATCGCCGGCGCCGGCGCGAGCGAGGGTGGCCACGCCATCCTCTCCGCGCCGCCGCCCGCCGGTGCGACCGTCACGCTGCGCCGCCGGGTGCGGATCGCGCGCGTCACCGACTACCAGGACAACGGGCTGCTGCGCGCCCGCACGCTGAACGACGAGCTGGACCGCATCGTCGCCGCGCAGCAGGAGAGCCGCGACGAGATCGCGACGGCGCTGCGTCAGGACCCGTCCGAAGCTGGCGGTCATCTCTTCCTGCCGCTGAAGCCGGTCCGCGCCAACCGGCTGCTCGGCTTCGATTCGAACGGCGACGCGGTCACCTTCCCGCGCGAATCCGGCCTGCTGACGGCGCCCTATCCCGGCGCCGTCCCCCGCACCGCGGAGGACAAGCTCTCCGAACGCCTCTCCGCACGCGCCTTCGGCGCCACCGGCAACGGCACGACCGACGACGGCCCCGCGCTGCAGGCCGCGATGAACGCCGCTGCGGCCTCGGGCAGGACCCTGCTGATCGGCGAGGGCACGCACCGCACGCTGCAGCCGCTGACGCTGCCGGGCGCCGCGGTCGGGCTCGAGATGCGCGGCCGCATCCTCTATGCCGGCCCGGCCGGCCAGCCGGCGCTGACCATCGGCGACGGCGGCGCGATCCGCAATGCGAACAAGCTGCTCACCGGCCTGACGGTGACGCGCGCCACCCAATCCGACTGGTCGAACGAGTCCGATATCGGCCTCGTGCTGCGCAACCTCGACGCCAGCCAGGTGGAGATCCGCGAGGTCACCGGCTTCACCATCGGCATCCGCACCATGGGCGACGGCCGCGGCTTCGAGGACACGACGCTGGTCCTCGGCCGCATCGTCAACAACCGGATCGGCCTCGACGTGCATGCCGCTACCGCCGCGGCCTGGAACACCTCCGTCCGATACTATGGCGGGCATTTCGCGGTCGGCAGTACGCTGCACACGGACAAGGACCGGTTCGGCATCCGCCTCTCCGCCGCGCCTGGCGCCTATGTCGCGCACAACCGGCACGTCTTCGACGCGCCGGACTTCGAGCTGAACGCCGAAGGCAAGCCGATCGCCGGCATCCCCTTCCTGTGCGAGGTGAACAGCCGCGCCGTCGTCGCGCGCGCCATGCGGATGGAGGGCTGCTCCGGCCCCGTCGCGCGCCACACCGCCGGCGCGCAGGACCACCTCTACGAGGTCGCCTGGGCCTCGCAGGCCTATCTGGTGGAGATCGAGCACGCTGCCACCGCGACGCGCCTCGGCGGCACCGTGCGCGCCACGCACCAGGCCGGCGCGCATCGCGAGGCGCGGGAGATCCTCTCCATCCCGAACCTCCGCGCCGCGGCGATCCGCTGGAACGCGACGGAGACGGGGTTCGAGCGGCTCGCCAGCCTGTCCTCCAACGTCATGGGAACGCCCGTCACCGTCGCCGACTTCACCTTCCCCGCACTCGATGCCTTCGGGCTTACGCCGCGCGGCGTGGTGCTCACCGGCGGCCGCGCGATCGGCGCCGTGGTGGATACGCGGCTCTGCAAGGAGTTCGCGCTGGCGCTCGATGCCGACAGCCCGCGGCTGATGGTGATGACCTTCGATGCGAACATGAACCTGCTGACCGACGCGGGCGGCCAGCTCGTGCTCGCCTCCGGCCAGTCGGTGCTGTGGAACGCCGCGGCGCGGTGGTGGTAGGGCGCGGCGGACATGGAGGATGCGACGCTCACGCGCCTGCAGGCGATCCGGCTCGCGCCGCAGGTGGGCTATGCGGTCATCGGCGTCGCGCGGCTATCGAGCGACTACGAGCTGCGCGCCTTCCGCCTGCTCTGCGATCCGCGCCATGCGCCGGCCGTGCTCTACGGCCTGCCCGACCTGCCGCATGGCAGCCGCGAGTTGGTCGCCGAGGCGCCGTGGGACCCGCCCTCCATCGCGGCCGGCGCCAGCGCGCAGCTGAACGTGAACGTGCCCGGCGCGCGGCCCGGCGACTTCGTGCAGGCGGCCTATTCGCTCTCGACCTCCGGCGCGGTGTTCCTCTCGCAGATCGGCGCGCAGGACATTGTGACGGTGACCGCCTGGAACCGCAGCGGCGCCGCCCTCGACCTCAACCCCGGGACCGTGCGCGTGCGCGTGCTGAAGTCGTGAAGCGCGGGCGCAAGGCGCACCCGATCGCCGCGCGCGGCATCAGCCGGCCGCTTGCGGAGCTCGCGCAGGAGACGCTTGAAACCGATTACTTCGGGTTCGTCTCCAACACCGCGACCGAGGACCCCAAGGCCTACATTGCCCGCACCGCCGCGGCGCGCGCGGCGCTCGACCACATGGCGGCGCTGCGCGACCTGCAGGGCGCCGAGCCGGAGGCGCCGGAGGCCAGCAACGACGACCTGCTGCTCTCCGCCCGCGCCGGCATGGCGTCCGAGGACGGCACGTGACGGAGAAGCCCGCCGACCTGCTGGAATTCGCCTGGATCTGGAACCGCCGCGCGCGCCTGCCGACGCCCGCGCTGCACCGCCGCGTGCTGCGCTGGCTGGAAGCCTCGCTCGACGCCGGCGAGCGCCGCCTGCTGCTCATGGCCTTCCGCGGCGCCGGCAAGTCCACCCTGGTCGGGCTGTTCTGCGCCTGGCGGCTCTACCGCGCGCCGGATACGCGAATCCTGGTGCTCGCCGCCGACCATGCGCTGGCGACGCGGATGGTCGCGACGGTGCGCCGGATCCTGGCGCGCCACCCGCTCTGCGGCGCGCTGTTGCCGGAGCATGGCGAGGGCGACTGGGCGTCGGACCGCTTCACCGTCGCGCGCGCCGCCGTGCTGCGCGACGCTTCCATGCTCGCGGCCGGCATCGGGGGCAACATCACCGGCGGACGCGCCGACCTGATCATCTGCGACGACGTCGAGGTCGCCGGCAATTGCGACACGCCGGCGAAGCGCGAGGAGTTGCGGGAACGCCTGACCGAATCCGAGTTCGTGCTGGTGCCCGGCGGCACGATGCTCTTCGTCGGTACCCCGCATTGCGCCGAGACGCTCTACGCCGATGGCGAGGGCGCGACGCTCGCCGGCTATCGGCGCCTCGTCCTGCCGCTGCTCGACGCCGAAGGCCGCAGCGCCTGGCCGGAGCGCTTCGACGACGCGACGATCGCCAAGCTCCGCGCTCGCGTCGGTCCGCTGGCGTTCCGGCGCCAGATGCTGCTGGAGGCGGTGGAGGAGGAGGCCGCGCGCTTCGATCCCGCCGCCATCCCGCGCTACGCCGCCGAGCCCGACTGGCGCGAGGCGAACGGGCGCGGCGTGCTGACGCTGATGGGCACGCGGCTGGTCTCCGGCGGCGGCTGGTGGGACCCCGCCTTCGGAAGACCGGGCACCGGCGATTCCTCCGTCGTCGCCGCGACCTACGCCGATGGCGAGGGCCGGCACTACCTGCACCGGCTGCTCTACGTCACCCACGACCCGGACGCGGCGGAGGATCCGGCGACCCAGCAATGCCGCGTCGTCGCCGCGCTGGCGCGCGACCTGCTGCTGCCGGTGATGCGCGTCGAGACCAACGGCATCGGCGGCTTCCTGCCCGGGCTGCTGCGGGCCGAGATGTCGAAGGCCGGCGCGGCCTGCGCCGTGCAGCCGGTGTCGAGCCATGTGCCCAAGGTGCAGCGCATCCTCGGCGCGCTGGATCCGGTGCTGGCGGCGCGGCGTCTCTCCGCGCACGACCAGGTGTTCCGCACCCGCTTCCCGCAGGAGATGGCCGCCTGGCGCCCCGACCTGCCCGGGCAGCGCGACGACGCGCTGGATGCGGTGGCCGGCTGCCTGCTGTCCGAGCCGGTGCGCTTCCCAACCCTGCCGTCGCGCCCGGCGAGCCCGGGCTGGCGCGGAGCCTAGCTCAGGCGGCGGCGCGCTTCAGGATCTCGCTCGCGTGCCGCGCGACGCCGGCCTCGGTGATCTCGAAGCGGCCGTCGCTGCGCAGCCGGGCAAGCCCCATGCCCTCCAGCCGCTCGAGGCAGGGGCCGTCCTTCAGCCCGGCGGGCCGCCCGGCCGCCTGCACCAGCGTCAGCCGGTGCAGGGCGGAGCGGCAGCAGGTCTCGAGATAGGGCTCGTTCCACATGGTCCCGGCGTCGCGATGCGTCGCCGGAAGCTTGGGCCTGCGGCGGCCGCCTTCAAGCCGCGCCGTTCCCGAAAGGAGTTCCGCCATGCCCCCCGACATCCCGCCCCAGCTGGTGGCGGCGCTGGCCGATGCGCCGATCGTGCTGCTGCTGCTCTGGATGGTCAGCCAGCTGCGCCGCGAGCTCGCCGCCCGTGCCGAGCCGCCTGCGCCCCCAACGCCTCCCGCGCATGACACGGCGCGGGAGGAGCTGGCCGCCTTCAAGCTCGAGGTCGCACGCACCTACGTCCCGCTGTCGCTGATCCGCGACCTGGATGCGCGGCTCACGCTGCAGCTCGGCCGGCTCGAGGAGAAGCTGGACGAGGTCAGCCGCGCCGCCACCGCCGCCGCGGCCATCTCCGGCCAGCACGTGCCCGGCCGCATCGGCTTCAAGGCGCGCAGCGAGGCGACCGAGGCATGAGCGCGGCCCTCGACACCCACCGCGCGCTCGGCGCGCGGGAGATCCTGGCGCTGACCCTCTATGGCGAGGCCGGCGACCGCCCGGTCCGCGAGGCGGAAGGCGTCGCGAGCGTGGTGATGACCCGCGTGCGGCTCGCCGCCAGCCCCGGCGGGCCGGCGCATCTGGGCGAGGGCGTGGCCGGCGTGTGCCGCGCGCCCTTCCAATTCGGCTGCTGGCACCCCGGCCATCCGCGCCGCCGCGTGCTGGCGGAGTTGCCGGAGGGTGCGGATCTCGGCGCCTGCGCCCGCATCGCCGCGCGCGCCATCGCCGGCGCGCTGCCCGATCCCACCGGCGGCGCCACGCATTACCATGACGCCGCGCGCCTGCCGCGCTGGGCGCTCGGCCATGCGCCGACGGCGGAACTCGGCGGGCTTGTCTTCTACCGGCTGTTCGGGTGACACCGCCGCGCATGGAAACGCGCATCTACACGCTTGTCCGCGGCGACGACTGGCGCGCGGCGGAACGGCTCGGCGAATACCGCGGCAGCGCCGACGACACGCGCGACGGCTTCCTGCATTTCTCCACCGCCGTGCAGGTGCGGGAGAGTGCCGCCAAGCACCGCCGCGGCGAGCCCGATCTCTGGCTGGTGGAGGCCGACACGGCGCGGCTGGGCGACGCCTTGAAGTGGGAACCGGCGAGCGGCGGCAAGCGGCCCGGCCTGTTCCCGCATCTCTACGGCCCGTTGCCGGTCGCCGCCGTGCTCTCCGCCACGCGGCTGACGCTGCGCGACGACGGCACGCACGAGTTTCCGGCGGGCTTCTAGCCCCGCCGCCCCGCCGCCCGCTCGCTCATCACGCAGGCCAGCACAACGACGGTCGCGCCGGCCACCATGGGCCAGCCCGGCAGGTGGCCCCACAGCGCCAGGTCGAAGCTCAGGCTCCAGACCAGCCCCGAATAGCCGAAGGGCGCCAGCCGCGCGGCGTCGGCGTGGCGGAACGCCTCGGCCAGCGCGACCGTCGCGACGCCGACGATCAGCCCGTTCATCACCATCAGCCCGAGCGCCAGCGCATCCGGCGCCGTCCAGGTGGCAAGGCCGGGCCCCAGCATCACGACGAAGCCAAGCAGCGTCGGCCAGACCAGCACGCGCGCCACGCCCGTCTCGTGCCGCAGCGAGCGGTTGAGCACGAAGACCGCCGAGTAGCAGAGCGTTCCCGCGAAGGCCCAGGCATAGCCTGTCAGCGCCCCGCCGACGCCGCCGGCCAGGCCCGGCGCCAGCCCGATCGCGACGCCGGCGAAGCCGAGGCCCACCCAGCCCCAGGCGGCGGCCGGCACGCGCTCCCTCAGCACCCAGGGCGTCAGCGCGAGCACCATGAAGGGCGAGGTGAAGAAGACTAGGTAGCCCTCGATCAGCGGCAGATGCGTGAAGGCCATGAAGAAGCAGCTCGCGCTGCCCAGCATGGCCAGCGCGCGGGCGAGGTGGATGCGCGGGTGCCGCGTGGCGATCGCGCCGCCCCAGCCGGGCCGGATCATGCGCAGCGCGAAGACGACCGCGAGGATCGTCGTGAAGCGCACCAGCAGCACCTGCCAGACCGTATGCTCGGCCGACAGAAGCTTGCTCGCCGCGTCGAGCAGCCCGAAGCAGCCGATGCCGAGCAGCATGAGAAGGGGGCCGAGGATTAGCGTGCCCTCAAACGCGTCGTGCCGAAGGCACGCCTTCGGCATGACGCGCCCGCTCCGCCGGCTTGGCTTACGCGCCTCCGCACTGCTGCTCTTAGCTCCTCTGTTGCGCTGTGCGCGGGGCCGCTGCGCGGCCCAAAGAAGAGCGCCCCATTGGGGCAGCCCCGCCATGCGGTCAACACGCCTTCCCTCCGGCCGTCGTCCAGTGCAGAAGGGCACCCCGTGACCCCCCGGCTCGCCTCCACCCTCATGCCGCTGATGCGCGGTGTGGATCCCGAACGCGCGCACGACTTGGCGTTGCGCGCGCTGCGCTTCGGCCTGGCCGGCGCCGACCGCTCGCCCGACGATCCGATCCTGGCGATCCACGCGCTGGGGCGGGAGTTCCGCAACCCGATCGGCCTCGCCGCCGGCTTCGACAAGTCGGCCGTCGCGGTCGGGCCGCTGATGCGCCTCGGCTTCGGCTTCGTGGAGGCCGGGTCGGTCACGCCGAAGCCGCAGATCGGCAACCCGAAGCCGCGGCTGTTCCGCCTGGTCGAGGACCGCGCGGTGATCAACCGCATGGGCATGAACAATGCCGGCATCGCCGCCTTCCGTGCGCGCATCGCGGCGCTGAAGGCGCGGCCCGCCGTGCTCGGCGTGAACATCGCCATCAACAAGGAAGGTGCCGCGCCGCTGCGCGACTACCCGATGCTCTACGAGCAGGTCGCGCCGCTCGCCGACTACGTCGCCGTCAACGTCTCCTCCCCCAACACGCCCGGCCTGCGCGACCTGCAGGGCGAGAAGCAACTGGCGAAGATCCTCGCGGCCCTCGCCGCGACCCGCGCCGCCTGCTCCGCGAAGCCGCCCATCCTGGTGAAGATCGCGCCCGACCTGGCGCCGGCCGCGGTGGAGCCGATCGTGGAAGCCGCCGTTATGCATGGCATGGACGGCCTCATCGTCTCCAACACCACCATCGCGCGGCCCGGCCTGCGCAGCGCGCATCGCAGCCAGGCCGGCGGCCTCTCGGGCCCGCCGCTGCTCGAGCCTTCGACCGAGCTGCTGCGCCGCGTCGCGCGGATGGCGAAGGGGCGCGGCCTGACGCTGATCGGCTGCGGCGGCGTCGGTTCGGGCGCGGACGCGCTGGCGAAGATCAAGGCGGGCGCATCGCTGGTGCAGCTCTACGCCGCCTTCGCCTATGAAGGGCCGGCATTGATCCCGCGCATCAAGCGCGAACTCGCCGCGTTGTTGCGGCGCGACGGCGTGCGCAGCGTGGCGGACATGGTGGGCGCGGACCTACGGTGAGCGTGATGACGCAGATCGACATGCGGCCGGCGTCATGCCGGAGGCGTGCGGTTCGCACGACGCCGGCCGAGGCCGGGAATGCGGCCCCCCGCAAATGCGGCGAAGCGTCACGCCGCAGGCGTGCTGTTCGCACGACGCGCGCGGACGCGCGCGCCGGCGTCTGAGGCAAAGAAGATGAAGATTCTCGATTCCGTCGCGCCGCTCGCGGATCGCTACGACGGCTACGTTCTCGACCTCTGGGGCGTCGTGCACGACGGACATCGCCCCTATCCCGGCGTGGCCGAGGCGCTCGGCGCGCTGAAGGCGCGCGGCAAGCGCATCGCCTTCCTCTCCAACGCGCCGCGCCGCGCGCATGTCGTGAACGACTTCCTGCGCTCGATGGGCCTCGACAGCGCGCTGTGGGACGCGACGATCACCAGCGGCGAGCTGGCCTGGCGGCTGCTCGCCGATCCGGTCGCCGCCGGCTACGGCCGCCGCGCCGTCTTCATCGGCATGCCGGAGCGCGACCTGTCCGTCGTCGAGGATCGCGACCTGGAACTCGTGGACGATCCCGCGCAGGCCGACTTCATCCTCAACACCGGCCCGCTGCCGGAACGCGGCCGCGATTCGATCGAGCCCTACCGCGCGCAGCTCGCCGCCTGCGCGGCGCATCGGCTGCCGATGCTCTGCGTGAACCCCGACCGTTTCGTCATGGTGGGCGAGGAACGCGTGGTCTGCGCCGGCGCGCTGGCCGATCTCTATGTCGAGCTCGGCGGGCCGAAGGCGCGCGAGATCGGCAAGCCCGATCCGGCCGCCTATGGCCCGGTGATGGAGGCGCTGGGCCTGACGGACCGCTCGCGCGTCGTCGCCATCGGCGACAGCCCGCACACCGACCTGGCCGGCGCGCAGGCCGCCGGCATCGACGCCGTCTGGGCGCTGACCGGACTCGCCGCGCACGCGCATGGCGAGGCGCCGGACCCCGCGCGGCTGATGGAGGTCGCGGCGGCGGAAGGCGTGCGGCCGGTCGCGGCGCTTTCGGGCCTGCGCTGGTAGTTGCGTTGCGCCCGGCGCAGGGCTGCACGGCGTCGCGATGGCGTGATGGCGGTGTCGGGCGGCGCGGGCTTGGCGTAGCGTCGCCGCGGTGAGCCCGCGCGACACGCCCTCCGCCGACCCGCCATCCACGACCATGACGCCGGCCGCGCCGCAGCGCGCACGACCGCCGGTGTGGCTGCTGGTCGCGATGATCGGCCTCGGGCCTTTCACCATGCAGGTGCTGGTGCCGTCCCTGCCGGCGATGGGCCAGGACCTCGGCGCGTCCACCGCGACGATCCAGCTCACGGTCACGCTCTATCTCGTGGCCGTCGGCGTGGGGCAGCTGATCTACGGCCCGCTGTCGGACCGTTTCGGGCGACGGCCGCTGCTGATGGGCGGCTTCGTGCTCTACCTGGTCGGCAGCCTCGCGGCGGCGCTCTCCGTCGGCGTGCTCGGCGTCGTCGCGGCGCGCATCGTGCAGGCGGTCGGCGCCTGCGCCGGCGTCGTGCTGGCGCGCGCGGTGATCCGCGACGTCTGGCCGCGCGAGGAGGCGGCGAGCGTGCTCGGCTACGTCACCATGGGCATGACCATCGCGCCGATGCTTGCGCCGATCCTCGGCAGCGTGCTCGACCAGTGGGCCGGCTGGCGCGCGACGATGTTCGCCTGCCTCGCCTTCGGCATTCCCCTCGCTGCGGTGTGCTGGGCACGGCTGCCGGAGACGCTGCCGGCGCCGCAGGCGCTGCCCGGCGTCGCGGCGATCCTCTCGGCCTATCGCGGGCTTTGGGCGATCCCGGCCTTCCGCGCCTATGCGACGATCACCGCCTGCTCGACCGGCGTATTCTTCGCCTTCCTCGGCGGCGCGCCCTATGTGGTCGTGCAGGGCATGGGCTATTCGCCCTTCGCCTTCGCGATCGCCTTCGCGACGGTGTCCATCGCCTTTGCGCTGGGCAGCTGGATCGCGGGGCGTGGCGCGGTGCGGCTCGGGTTGCTGCGGCTGCTGACCATCGGCGTCGCGGTGAATGTCGGCGGATCGCTGCTCTCGCTCGTCACCATCCTGCTGCTGCCGCCGCATATCCTCGGCTTCTTCGTGCCGATGGCGCTGGTGGCGGTGGGCAACGGCATCCTGCAGCCATCCGCGATCGCCGGCGCGCTCAGCGCGCGGCCGCAGCTTGCGGGCACCGCCTCCGCGCTGCTGGGGGCGATGCAGATGGCCTTCGGCGCGCTGATGACCTTCGTGGTTGGCCTGGTCGAATACGGCGCCGGCTTCGGCACCGCGCTGACCATGGCCGGCGCCGGGGTCGGCGCCTGGCTTGCTCTGCGGGGCGCGCGGCGGGCGTAGCGGTGGCGGGAGCCCGAGGGCGCCTATGCGCGCGCATCGACGCAGGCCGGCATGCGGCCGGTCGAGTCCGTCCAGGGCCCCGAGAGCAGCAGCGCCGCGAGCGCGTCCTGGTCGCCTTCAAGCTGCAGCATGTGCGCCCGGCCCGGCAGCAGCACCGCCGCGGTGCGATACGCCGAAGCGGTGCGGCGCACCGAGCCGGGCGAGACCATCGCATCCTCTGCCCCGCCGATCACCAGGACCGGGCAGCGCACGGCGCCGGGGTCGGGCAGCAGCTCGTTCATCTCGGTGCCGGCGCGCCAGGATTCCTCGCCGAGCATCGCCTGGTAGTCGCGGATCACCGCCTCCGGCGTTGCGCGGGCGAAAAGCAGCGCGCGGGCCAGCCGCGGTTCGGCGTAGAGCGCGCGGAAGCTGCGCCGGCGGATGGCGCGCAGGAAGGTGAACGGATGGCGCAGCAGCATGCGCGCGCCGTCGCGCCGCATCCCGCCGGTGGGCGAACTGGCGAGCAGCGCGAGGCCGGCAAGCGGCGCCTCCGCCGCGACAAGCTGCGCGACCAGCCCACCCATCGAGTGCCCGACGAGCACCGGAGGCACGGGCAGGGCCGCCAGCACGCGCCGCACATCGGCGACATAGTCCCGAATGCCGAAGGACTGCAGTGCCGTCTGTCCGCCGCTGGCGCCATGCCCGCGGAGCGAGACCGCGAGGCTCGCTGCGCCGCGCACGGCAAGCGCTGCGGCCAGCTGCCGCCAGACCGCTGCGCTGCCGTTGGCGCCGTGCACCAGCAGGAAGCGCGGCCCTGCGTCGCCGACGAGCTCGAGCGGGGGATCTCCGGGCAGCAGCCAGGCCGGCTGAGCCATGCCCGCTACCTGCTCGCCTGCTCGCTCGGCCGGCGGATGAGCACCGTCACCGGCGCCACCACGGCGCCGCGTTCATCGAGCCCCGCGCTCCAGGCGGCGATGGCGGCGACGACGGAGGGCGAGGGGTTGCCGGCGAGGCCGAGCGCCGATCCCTGCGCACGGGCCAGCGCCTCCAGCTCAACGAGGCGCCGTTCCACCTCGCTCCGCACCGCCGAGGGCTCGTCGAGCAGCACATCCACGCTGCGGCCGAAGGCGCGGGCGGGCTGCGGCGCGCCCGGGCGCGGATCCACGTAGAGCAGGCCGCGCCGCGTCAGCGCATCCTGCACGGCGCCAAGCAGCTCCGGGTTCGCCGCGAAGCGCTCGCCGCGCATCGTGCCGAGCCCGCCCACCGCGCCGACGAAGCCCTGGATGGTGCCGAGCGCGGCATCGAGGCGATCGAGGTTCTCCCCCATCGAAAGGGAGGTGAGCAGGGCGCGTTCCCCCGGGAAGGCGACCTGCGCGAAGCCCGCCGGCTCGAGCGGCAGCGCGACGAGAAGTTCCATGCCGCGCGCGCGCGCCCGGTCGAGCAGCGGCTCGGGCCGCGCGGCATAGGGGCTGACGGCGAGGCTGACGCCGCCGGGGAGGCGCGCGATCGCTTCCTCGGAATGCTGCGCGAAGGCGCCGATGTTGCTGATCACGAGGCCGATGCGCGGCCGCGGATCGCTGCGGTCGAAGGGCCTCGCATAGGCGCGGATCGAGGAGCGGCCGCCCGGCCCGAGGCGCGGCAACGGCCCGTGCGGCGAGGGTTCGAGCAGCGCGGGATCGGGCGCTGCGATGGTCGGATTGGCGAGCGCTGCGGGATCGGGCGCGGCGCGCGGCGGGTCCTGGGCGAGCTGCGGCAGCGCAACTGCCGGTGGTTCCGCCGGCGACTCCGCCGCGGCGGCGGCGGGCGCCGCTGCGGCCGTTGGCGTCGCGACCTCCGTCTCCGGCGGCCCGAGCCAAGCGAGCGTTCCCGCGCCCGCCACGCAGATGGCGAGCACGCCAGCCCAGAACGCCCCGAGCGCGCGATACCCTGGCAACCTCATGTCACCCGAAGCCTAGCAGGACCTTCCGCCCCCTGGTGCCCTGCCGCGGCTCTGCCACGGCAGGATGAACCGACGCTGAACGGATCAGTGCCAATCCGGGGTCCCCGCGGCGTTGCGCAGCAACGTCGTGGGGATGATGGGCGGGGTCCCCGCGGCGTTGCGCAGCAACGTCGTGGGGATGATGGACGGGGTCCCCTCGGCAACGCGAAGCGTTGTCGTGGGGAGTTGCTAGCGCTGCGCGCGCCGCGGCTGCGCCGGCTGCGCCGCGGCCAGGTTGCGCAGGAGCTGCACCGCCTGCTGCAGCTGATGGTCGGTTTCGGGGCGCGTCGGATCGAAGGCGGCCGCCCCTTCGACCGGCATGCGCACCACCCGCTCCGCGACGCCGCCCGGCAGGTTGAGCGGCGGCGGCTGCGGCTGCGGCTGCTGCTGCGCGCTGCGGCTCTCGGCGTCGTTGCGCAGCGAGCGGCGCAGGTCCGCCTCGCGGTCGCGCTGCGCCTGCGCGGC
>NZ_JAKJIB010000090.1 GCF_021864505.1 Falsiroseomonas oryziterrae | reverse complement strand
GTCCGGCACCGGGACCGGTGGCGGCGCGTCGGGCGGCGCGTCGGGCGGCGGGGGGACCACCGGCAGCACGAGCGGCGGTTCGGCGGGCGGCGGCGCCTCCGGCTCCGGGACGACGGCGAGCGCACCGCCCAGCAACTGCCGCACGGTCGGAAACGGCCGCAACGCGCGCGTCGTCTGCGAGGATGACGACGACGACTGATCGCGGGCCTCGCGCCGGCTGAGCGTCACACGGCCGTGCGACGGCGCTTTCCGTCGGGGGGCAGCGGTGGCAGCCTGCCTCCGGTAGGAAAGGCGCGCATGGCTGAGATCGAGACCCGCATCACCACCTGGCTCGCCGACCAGCGCGCAGCGATGATCGACGCGCTGCGCGAGATGGTCGACACCGATGGCGGCAGCTACGATAAGGAAGGCGTCGACGCGGTCGGCGCGCAGGTCGCCCGGTTCTTTCGCGCGCACGGCATCGGCGTCGAGACCCTGAAGCAGCAGCGCTTCGGCGACTGCCTGCGCGCCACCGTCGGCGACGGCGCGGCACAGCCGGGCGGCAATGACCGGCGCAACATCGTGCTGATGGGCCACCGCGACACCGTCTTCCCGAAGGGCGAGCCGCAGCGCCGCCCCTTCACGATCGAAGGCGACCGCGCCTTCGGCCCGGGTGTGGCCGACATGAAGGCCGGCCTGGTGATGAACATGTTCGTCCTTGCCGCCTTCGCCCGCTTCGGCGGCGCGCCGGGGCCGCTCGTCGGCCTCTTCACCGGCGACGAGGAGATCGGCTCGCCCGAAGGCCGCCCCGTCATCGAGGCGGAGGCCCGCGCCGCCCGCGTGGTCTTCAACTCGGAGCCCGGCCGCCCCGACGGCGGCGTGGTGACGGGCCGCAAGGGCGGCGTCTTCATGGCCTTCGACATCGAGGGCAAGGCCGCGCATTCCGGCGGCAATTTCGAGCAGGGCATCAGCGCCATCGGCGAGCTCGCCGCCAAGATCACCGCGATCCATGCGCTGACCGACCTCGCGCGCGGCATCACGCTCAATGTCGGCCTCGTCAGCGGCGGGCAGAGCGTCAACACCGTCGCCCCCTGGGCGCAGGGCCAGATCGACCTCCGCTATGTCGAGCCCGCCGACCGCGACGAGGTGATGGGCAAGATCGAGGCGATCGTCGCGAAGTCCTTCGTCCCCGGCACGCGCGCGACCCTCTCGATCCGCGGCGAGTTCCTGCCGCTCACGCAATCGCCCGCCAGCGCGCGTGTCTTCGAGCTCTACCAGGCCGCCGCGCGCGACAGCGGGCTCGCGGTGGAAGGGCGCTTTTCCGGCGGCTGCGCCGACAGTGGCTTCACCGCCGCGATGGGCGCGCCGACGATCTGCGCCGTCGGTCCCGTCGGCGGCAAGGCGCACAGCCCGGAGGAATACCTGGAACTCGACAGCATGGTGCCGCGCGCGCAGGCGCTGGCACGCGCGATCCTCCGCCTCGAGCAGGGCGGGATCTGACCCGTGCCGACGCGTCCGCCAACCTCGGACACGCCGCCCGCCGGCCCGCCCGTGCTGCGCACCGTCGCCATGCCGGCCGATGCCAACCCCTCGGGCGACATCTTCGGCGGCTGGCTGCTCGCGCAGATGGACCTCGCCGGCGGCAACGCCGCCATCCGTCGCGCGCGCGGCCGCGTCGCGACTGTCGCTCTGGATGCGATGGTCTTCCACCGCCCGGTCTTCATCGGCGACGAAGTCAGCCTCTACGCCGATGTCGTCGCGGTCGGGCGCACCTCGATCCGCGTGCATGTCGAGGCCTGGCGCCGCCGCATGTCGGAGGAGGAGATGCAGCAGGTGACGGAGGGCGTCTTCACCTTCGTCGCCATCGACGCTGATCGGAAGCCACGTCCCGTTCCCTCCGGCCAGGCGGCAGCCCCATGAGCGAGCAGAACTGGACCATCCTCCGCCCGCACCGCATCCGCTGGATCGAGTGCGACCTCTACGGTCACGTCAACCACGCCGCCTATCTCACCTT
This sequence comes from Falsiroseomonas oryziterrae, assembly GCF_021864505.1. Classification (GTDB taxonomy): domain Bacteria; phylum Pseudomonadota; class Alphaproteobacteria; order Acetobacterales; family Acetobacteraceae; genus Falsiroseomonas; species Falsiroseomonas oryziterrae. Next base: position 10,829 of record NZ_JAKJIB010000090.1, on the reverse strand, counting down.
GTTCGAGGACCTGCGCGTGGATCACTGGCAGGCGCTCACCGGGGCGCCGATCTCGCCCGACCTCGCCGGACCCGTCGTCGCGCAGATCGAGGCGCGCTACCTCCGCGCGGTCGGCTTCGGCGACGCCGTGCAGCTCGCCTGCCGCGTGGCCAGCTTCCGCCGCACCTCCTTCGTGCACGACTACGCGCTGCTGAAGGATGGCGAGCCCTGCTGCACCGCGCGCGCCGTCTGCGTCGTCACGCGCCAGGACAGCGGCGAGAAGGTCGCGCTCTGGCCCGAGCTCCGCGCGAAGCTGCTGGCCGAAGGCGCGAGCGAAACATAGCCCGCCCGGCGTTGCCGGCAGGGCGGGGCCGGCGGCATCCTGCCTGCATGATCCCCGCCCGCCCCTATCGCCTGCTCCTCAACCGCCGCCACGGCACGCCCGGCATCGTCGTGCTGCCCGATGGCGGCTTCCGCCGCGCGCGCCGCGAGATCGAATCCTGGCCCGGCTACGCGCCGACGCCCCTGATCCCCCTCGACGAGGTCGCGCGATCCGCCCGCGTCGCCGCCGTGCACTACAAGGACGAGGGCCCGCGCTTCGGCCTCGGCTCCTTCAAGGCGCTCGGCGGCGCCTATGCGGTGCAGAAGCTGCTGACGACCGAGCTCGCCCGGCGCGGTGCCGCCGACAACGCCAGCGCCGCCGCGCTCGAATCCGGCGAGTTGAAGGAGGCGACGCGCGGCATCACCGTGACCTGCGCCACCGACGGCAACCACGGCCGTTCCGTCGCCTGGGGCGCGCAGCGCTTCGGCTGCCGCTGCGTGATCTACGTCCATGAAGGCGTCTCGCAGGGCCGCCGCGACGCCATCGCGAAATACGGCGCCGAGATCCGCGTCGTACCCGGCACCTATGACGATGCCGTGCGTGCCTGCACGCATGAGGCCGAGCGCGAGGCCTGGTTCGTCGTCTCCGACACCTCCTGGGAGGGCTACACCGAGGTCCCGCGCGACGTGATGCAGGGGTATCGGCTGATGGCCGAGGAAGCCGCCGACCAACTGGAGAAGCCGCCGACCCACGCCTTCGTGCCGGGCGGCGTCGGCGGGGTGGCCGCCGCCGTGTCGGTCCAGCTGCGCGCGCGCTTCGGCGCCGCGACGAAGCTCGTCGTGGCGGAACCCGACAAGGCGGCCTGCCTGCTCGCCTCCGCCGAGGCCGGCCAGGCCGTCGCGGTGCCGGGCGAGCTCGATACGCTCATGGCCGGGCTTGCCTGCGGCGAGCCCAGCCTGCTCGCCTGGCAGGAGCTGGAGCGCGGCGCCTTCGCCTTCATGTCCGTCCCCGACGACAGCGCGGTGGATTGCATGAAGCTGCTCGCCCGCCGGACGCAGAAGGTGGTGGCGGGGGAGAGTGCGGTGGCGGGCCTCGCCGCGCTGCTGCTCGCCGCGCGCGACCCCTTCGCCCGCGGCATGCTCGGTCTCGACGCCGACAGCCGCATCCTGCTGTTCGGCACCGAAGGGGCAACGGATCCCGAGACCTACGAGAAGCTGATCCGCGCGGCCTGACCGGCGCGCCCGACCAGGACCGCCCTCGCAGCGGCCCGGGCGGCGGCCGGGCGATTGACTCGCGGGCGCCCCATCCCCATCCGTTGCGCTGTTCAGCCTAGATGCGGCCGAGCCGCCCAGGGGAGAAACCGTCCATGACCATCGCCACCCGGCGTCGCCACTTGCTCGGCCTCGGTGCCGGCGTGCTCGCCGCCCCCGTCCTCGGCCTCCGGCCCGCCGCCGCCCAGGCCGCCTGGCCGACCCAGCCGATCCGCATGGTCGTGCCCTTCGCCGCCGGCGGCCCCACCGACGTTCCGGCCCGCCTCCTCGCCGAGACGATGTCGAACGCCCTGCCGCACCGCATCGTGGTGGAGAACCGCACCGGCTCCGGCGTCGTCGTCGGCACCGACATGGTGGCCAAGGGCCCGCAGGACGGCACCGTGGTGCTCTACACCACCGTCGCCCATGCGGTGACGCGCGCGCTCTTCCCGCGCCTGCCCTTCGACCCGGTCGCTGACTTCACGCCGGTCGCGCTGGTCGGCCAGGTGCCGCTGGTCCTGCTCGTCAACAACAACTTCCCGGCACGCACCTTCCAGGACTTCGTCCGCCTGGTGCGCGAGAATCCGGGCCGCTTCGACTACGCCTCCTCCGGCAATGGCGGCGCCGTGCATCTCGGCTCCGAGCTGCTGCTGCACGCGGCGGGCGGGCTGCGCATGAACCACATCCCCTTCCGCGGCTCCTCGCTCGCCATCCCGGAAGTGATCGCGGGCCGCATCCCGATGATCTTCGACATCGCGGCCTCGGCACTGCCCTACGCCCGCTCGGGCGAGCTGCGCGCGCTCGGCATCAGCACGCGCGAGCGCTCGCCGCTCGCGCCCAACATCCCGACCTTCCAGGAGCAGGGCCTCGCCGGCTTCGAGACCTACACCTGGCACATGGTCATGGTCCGCTCCGGCACGCCGCAGCCGATCGTGGACGCGATCCACCGCGCGGTCGTCGCGGCCGTCGGCCAGCCCGCGGTGCGCGAGCGCCTGACCGGCCTCGCCATGCAGGTGCCGGCCGAGACCACGCCGGCCTCCGCCGCCGCCTATCTCCGCAGCGAGATCGCGACCTGGGAGCCGCTGGTCCGCGCGGCCAATATCCGGGCCGAGTAGCCAAGCCCGGCGCGGGGCGGGACCGCTAGGCTGGGGGGATGACCGCCCAGCCGATCCCGCTCCGCGCCCTGCTTCTCGCCGAGCGCCTCGATGCCCGTGGGCTCGGGCGCACCGGCGACACGCTGCAAGGCGTGGTGCCGATCGCCGACGCTGCCGGCCAGGCCTTCGGCTTCCGCTGGGGCGCGCTGGTCACCGTCGGCATGGACGAGGCGCCGGCCGCACGGCTTGCCGAGCGGCTCCGCCCGCGCCTGTCGGATCCGCTCCCCGAACCGGTGGTCGAGACCGCGCTGATCCGGCTCGACCCGGCGGCCGAGGGGCCGGACCAGGACGGCGTGGTGCGGCTGCGCGACCTCTCCGCCCCGCGCGTCGCGCTGGTGGCCGAGGCGCTGGCGCGCAGCGCGCTGCTCTCCCACCAGGAAGCGATGCTGGAGCGGGGGCTCGACCGGCTCGACCCCGTGCTGGCGCGGCTGCGACAGGGCCGGCTCGCGCCGTCCTCCTCCGTCATGCTCCGCTCGATCGGGGAGGCGATCGCCGCCCGCTCCCGCGCCGGCGCGCGCGTGGACACGGAAGCGAAGCCGGACCTGCTCTGGGACCATCCGGAACTCGCCCCCCTCTACGCCGCGCTCGACGAGGAATGGGAGATCGGCGAACGCAGCGCAGCCCTGACGCGCAAGCTCGAGATGATGCACGAGACCTCGGAGACGCTGCTCTCGCTGGTCGAGGCGCGGCGGTCGCGCGTGCTGGAACTCAGCGTCGCGCTGCTGATCGCGACCGAGGTCGCGACCACGCTCTACGGCCTGATCCGCGGCTGAGCGGGCCCGGGTCGCCCTATCAGCCGCCGAGCCGCGGCAGCGCCTCCGCGATGGCCGCCGCCGCCGGATGCACCACCACCTGGCGCAGCCCCTGCGGACCGGGCTGCCACTGGCACAGCAGCGGCCGCGCGCGGGTGTTCTGCCCGCGCGCCTCGAAGCGCGCGCCCCAGCCGGCCGCGGTCGATGCCTCCGGCATGTCGAGCGCGAGCACCGCCGCGCGCACCCGTTCCTTCTCCACCCCGCCGCCCCGCTGCATCGCCTCGAGGAACAGCCGTGCGCCGACGCAGCAGGCAAGGCTGTGGCCCGAGCGCGGCTCCGCGCCGTAGCGCCGCAGATAGGTCTCGGCGAAGGCGCGCGCGCCCGGCGCGTGCCGCTCGTTCACCGCGAAGGGCGCCAGGTCCGCGCTCATCGCGCCCGCCAGCGCGTCCCCCAGGCTCCGCGCCGTCTCCGCCAGCCCGTAGCCGCCCGCGGTGCCGATCACCATGCGCGGCCGCCAGCCGGTGTCGCGCAGCGCGCGGAACAGCAGCACCTCGTCCCCCGGCGCACCGGTGTGCATCAGCACGTCGGCCTCGATCCCGCGCAGGCGCTGCACCAGCGCATTGAGGTCCGAGGGGCGGGAGGCATAGGCCGCGCGCTCAACCACGCTGAGCCCGCGCGACCGCGCGAGCCCCTCCTGCGCCGCGGCAACCGACTGCCCGCCCGGCGCCTCCTCATGCGCGATGGCGATGCGAAGGTCGCCAGGCGCGAGGCCGAGCCGCGGCGCCAGCACCTCCATCACCCCCTCCACCGCCACCGCCGCGAAGTCGGCGGCGGCGGGCGAGGCTCGGAACACCCAGCGGAAGCCGCGCTCCACCACCGCGTCGCCGAGCGCGCCGAGCTCGAACCACGGCACGCCCGCGCTCTCCGCGAGCTGCGAGCCCGGCAGGGCGACCGAGGAGGCGAAGCTGCCGAAGATCGCGGCGACGCGCTCGTTGCCGCCGACCAGGCGCCGCGTCTCCGCCGCCGCGCTCGCCTCGTCGGAGGCATCGGCCCGCAGCAGCCGCAGCGGCCGGCCGAGCACGCCGCCCGCGGCGTTGCGTTCCTCCACCGCGATCTCGACGCCGCGGAAACTCTCGTCGCCGAGCAGCGCCAGCGGGCCCGAGAGCGGGAAGATCGCGCCGATCCGAAGCTCCGCCGGCGCCTGCGCCAGCGCCGGCCGCGCCAGCGCGACACCCAGCGCGACGCCCAGCGCGCGTCGGCCGATCCGGCCAGCGCCTTCGCTCCGCTGCGTCGCGCACCGCTCTGACATCGCCGGCTACCTCACATCGGCCTCGTGCGCCGCGCAACCCTCGCGCTGCTTCCGCCGCAAGGCTGCTCCGCCGCGCGCGGTGGCTTGACGCGGCACCGCGGCGCGTGATCCCTCCCGGGCGAACGAGGAGCACACGCGATGGTTGCGCTGCCGCAGGAGATGACCTTCATCGCGCATGGTGCCGGCGGCGGGCCCGAGGTGCTGGTGCCGGCGCGCGGGCCGGTGCCGCAGCCGCGCCCGGACGAGGTGCTGATCCGCTGCATGGCCGTCGGCGTGAACCGCCCGGACGTGGCGCAGCGCAGCGGCAGCTACCCGCCGCCGCCCGGCGCCTCGCCCATCCTCGGCCTGGAATGCGCCGGCGAGGTGGTGGCGGTGGGCGCCGAGGTGCGCCGCTACCGGGTCGGAGACCGCGTCACCGCGCTGACCAATGGCGGCGCCTATGCCGAGTATTGCGCCGCGCCCGAGGCGCAGGCGCTGCCCTGGCCCGTGGGCTACGACGCGCTGCGCGCCGCCGCGCTGCCCGAGACCTACTTCACCGTCTTCGCCAACCTCTTCGGCCATGGCCGCCTCGCGGCCGGCGAGACCGTGCTGATCCATGGCGGCACCAGCGGCATCGGCGTCACCGCCATCCAGCTTGCGAAGGCCTTCGGCGCGACGGTCTACGCGACGGCGGGCAGCGCGGAGAAGGTCGCCGCCTGCCTCGAACTCGGCGCCGACGCCGCGATCGACTACCGCACGCAGGACTTCGCCGAGGAGGTGAAGCGGCTGACCGGCGGCAAGGGCGTCGACGTGGTGCTCGACATGGTCGGCGCGCCCTATGCCGCGCGCAACATCCGCTCGCTGAAGCTGGACGGGCGTCTCGTGATGATCGCCTTCCTGCAGGGCCATGTCGCGGAGCAGTTCGACCTGCGCCCGATCATGGTGAAGCGCCTGACCGTCACCGGCAGCACGATGCGGCCGCGCACGACGGCGGAGAAGGGCGAGATCGCCGCCGCGCTCGAAGCCAAGGTCTGGCCGCTGCTGGCGAAGGGCGCCTGCGCGCCGCGCATCTTCCGCACCTTCCCCTTGGTCGAGGCAGCCGAGGCGCACCGGCTGATGGAAAGCAGCGCGCATATCGGCAAGATCATGCTGACGGTCGGCTGATGGCCGGCTGGGCGCTGATCGTCCTGGGCCTCGCGGTCTTCGTGCTCGCGGTGCGCATCGGCGGCCGCGGCGCCCGCGGCGCGACGCAGGGCGCGGGCGTCCTGGTTGCCGCGATCGGCGCGATCCTCGTCCTGCGCCGCCCCGGCTCCAGCCTGCACCTCCCCGGCTACGGCCCGCGCCAATGGCGCCAGCCTTGAGCGGCCGGTTAGCTCCCTCCCCCGTTCACGGGGGAGGGCCGGGGTGGGGGTTCGTGAATCGGCAAGCCGCTCCGTCACGCCGCACCCATCCGAAGGCCGTCTCTTGAACCTCCACCGCCTCCTGCTCGCGCGCGCCGCCGACCCGGTCCGCGTCGCCGTCATCGGCGCCGGCAAGTTCGGCTCCATGTTCCTCCACCAGGCGCCGCGCACGCCGGGCCTGCGCATCCACGGCATCGCCGATCTCTCCGTCGCGCGCGCCCGCGTCGCGCTCGCGCGCATCGGCTGGGACGCGGCGCTGATCGAGATGACGACGATCACCGAGGACGCTGCCGCGCTCATCGCCGACCCGCAGGTCGAGGTGGTGGTGGAGGCGACCGGCGATCCCGCCGCCGGCCTGCGGCACGCACGCCACGCCATCGCGCACGGCAAGCACGTGGTGATGGTCAACGTCGAGGCCGATGTCCTCGCCGGCCCGGTGCTGGCGCGCGAGGCGGCGGCGGCCGGCGTCGTCTATTCCATGGCCTATGGCGACCAGCCCGCGCTGGTCGCGGAGATGGTGGACACCATCCGCGCCGCCGGCTTTTCCGTCGTCGCGGCGGGGAAGGGCACGAAGTACCTGCCGCGCTATCACGCCTCGACGCCCGACACGGTGTGGGACTTCTACGGCCTCACCGCCGAGCAGGCGCGCGAAGGGGGCATGAACCCGCGCATGTTCAACTCCTTCCTCGACGGCACGAAGTCGGGGATCGAGATGGCGGCGATCGCCAACGCCATCGGCCTCGCCCCGCCCGAGGACGGCCTCGCCTTCCCGCCCTGCGGCACGGCGCAACTGCCGAACGTGCTTCGCCCGCACAACGAGGGCGGCATCCTGCCGCGCAAGGGCGTGGTCGAGGTGATCTCCTCCCTCACGCGCGAGGGCGCCGAGATCCCCGACAACCTGCGCTGGGGCGTCTATGTCGTCTTCGAGGGCGAGACCGACTATGCGCGCCGCTGCTTCGCCGAATACGGCGTCGCCACCGACACCACCGGCCGCTACGCCGCGCTCTGGCGGCCCTACCACTTCATCGGGCTCGAACTCGGCGTCTCCGTCGCCTCGGCCGCGCTGCGCCGCGAGCCGACCGGGTGTTCCACGGACTGGGCCGCCGATTGCGTCGCCGTCGCCAAGCGTCCGCTTCGCGCGGGCGAGGTGCTGGACGGCGAGGGCGGCGCGACGGTCTGGGGCAAATGCATTCCCGCCACGCGGTCCCGCGCGCTCGGCGCCGTGCCGATCGGTCTGGCGCATGGCGTGGCACTCGCCCGCGACGTGGCGGAGGGTGCCATGGTGACCGAAGCCGACCTCGCGCCGCGCGGCGGCGGCATCGCCGACATCCTCGCGCTCCGCGCCGCCCTGGCGCCCGCCTGACATGTCCGGCGCGCGCCCCGAGACGATGGGCATGGGCGCGGCCTTCCGGCTGCTGCTGATCGCCATCGTGCTGTTCGGCGGCGCCTGGCCGGTGACCAAGGCCGCGCTCGCGGACGCGACGCCGCTCTGGTTCGGCACCAGCCGCGCCGGCTTCGCGGCGCTGATCGCGGCCGTGCTGCTCGCCGTGCTCGGCCGCCTCAGGCTGCCGCGGCGCGAGGATCGCAACGCGGTAATCTTCCTCGGCCTGTTCCAGCTCGGCGGCTTCTTCGTGCTGACGCATCTCGCCGTCGCGCTGGTGCCGGCGGGGCGCACCGCGGTGCTGTCCAACGTCGTCGCCTATTGGCTGATCCCGCTGTCGGTCTTCTTCCTCGGCGAACGCGTCTCCCGCCTGCGCTGGATCGCGGCGGGCATCAGCCTCGGCGGCGCGCTGGTGCTGATCGGGCCCTGGGCGGTGGACTGGACCGACCGCCAGGTGCTGGCCGGCCACCTGATGCTGATGGCGGCCGGCCTCTCCTGGTCCATCGCCATCATCGCCAGCCGCAAATGGCCCCCGAAGAGCTCGATGCTCGAACTGCTGCCCTGGTGCTTCGCCATCGGCACCTGCGTGCTGCTGCCGCTCGCGCTGCTGCTGGAGCCGAATGGCGGCATCGGCCGCTCCTCCTGGCCGCACATGCTGTTCATCGGGCTCATCGCCGCGCCGATCGGCACCTGGTGCGTCATCGAGGCCAGCCGCAAGCTGCCCGGCGCCGTTGCCTCGGTCTGGTTCCTGCTGGTGCCCTTCATCGGCGTGGTGGTCGGCGCGCTCTGGCTGAACGAGCCGATCGGCTGGGACGTCATCCTGGGCGGCGCGCTGATCGTTGTCAGCGTCGTCCTGGCCGCTAGGGGCTGATCTTTTTCTCCCTCTCCCGCGAAGCGGGGGAGGGTCGGGGTGGGGGTAATCACCACATGCGACTCGCCGTCACCGAACTCGGCTCCGGCCCCCCCGTCGTCTTCCTCCACGGCCTCCTCGGCGCCGGGCAGAATTTCGGCGCCATCCAGAAGGCGCTCGCGCCCACGTATCGCGTGCTCGCCCTCGACCTCCGCAACCACGGCGCCTCGCCGCACGCCGCCACCATGTCCTATCCCGAGATGGCCGAGGACGTGGCGGAGACGCTGCGCGCGGCCGGCGTCGAGCGCGCCGCCGTCATCGGCCATTCGATGGGCGGCAAGGTCGCGATGGCACTCGTGCTCGCCCATCCCGACGCCGTCGAGCGGCTCTGCATCGCCGACATTGCGCCCGTGACATATCCCACGCCGCTCTTCACCCGCTACGTCGCCGCGATGCGCGCCATCCCGCTGCGCGCGGGCTTGACGCGGCGCGACGCCGACGCCGCGCTGGCCGACGCCGTGCCGAACCCCGCGCTGCGCGGCTTCCTGCTGCAGAACCTGCTCTTCACCGAGGACCCGCCGCGCTGGCGCGTCGCGCTCGACGCCATCGCGGACCAGATGCCGCTGATCGGCGGCTGGCCCGACCTGCCCGGTCGCTACGACGGCCAGGTGCTGGTGCTCGCCGGCGACGCATCGGACTACATCCTGCCGGAGCACCATCCGCGCTTCCGCGCGCTGTTCCCCGCCGCGCGCTTCGCGACGATACGCGCGGGCCACTGGCTGCACGCCGAGAACCCGCGCGATTTCCTGGCCGAGGTCACGGCGTTCCTGGCAGCCTGACCGCCTCCGCCTCGTCGCTCAGCCGCGCGCGCGTCACCGCATCCAGCCTCTCGCGCAGCGCGGCGAGCAGCGGCGGCGCCGCCGTGTCCCCCCGCCCGTAGCCGAGGTTCCAGCCGAGGTCGAAGCCCGGCGGATTCACCCCCTGCGCGTGCTGCAGGATCGTCTCCAGCTTGTCGAGGCCGCGCGCCACGCGTCCTTCGGGAGTCGCGCGCGCCTCGTATTCCTCCCACAGCGCCAGCAGACGCTGGCGGTGCCGCGCCGGCAGCGTCATGGTCAGTGTCGCCATCGCCTCGCGCTCCCGCGCCTCCTTCACGCCGGCCTTGCGCGGCGCGGGCGCCGGCAGGTCGCCGGTCAGCGCCTCCGCCAGGTCGTGCACCAGGCAGACCTGCACGAGGCGCCAGGGATCCACGCCGAGTTCCTCGCCGAACAGCAGCGCCATGAGGCACATGCGCCAGGTGTGGTCGGCCGTGCTTTCCGTCCGCCCGCCGGAGGTGCGGCTGTTGCGCAGCGTGTCCTTCAGGCGCTCCGCGAGCGCCAGGAAGGCGATCGCGCCGCCGATCTCGTCCTCGTCCATGCCGCGCAGCATAGGGTGCGGTGCCGCACCGATCCCAGCCCGGGGTTGCGCACACTCGCGTCGGGCCGATCTGCGGCGCGATGGACCTCGAGACCTTCCCCGCCGACCGCGCCGGCGCGCTGGCGCGTCTGCACGACTTCGCGCCCCGCATGGGCCGCGCCTATGCGGAAGGCCGCAACAGCGATCCCGGACCGGGCCAGCGCCGCGACGTCTCGCGCCTGTCGCCCGCGGTGCGGCACCGGCTGGTGACGGAGGAGGAGCTGATCGGCGCGGCACTGGCCGCGCATGGCGCGCAGGCGGCGGAAAAGTTCATCCAGGAGGTGTTCTGGCGCAGCTACTGGAAGGGCTGGCTGGAACTCCGCCCCGGCGTCTGGGACGCGTATTGCCGCGAGCGCGATGCCGCGCTGGCCGGCGCGACGGGCGGGATGCGCAAGGCGCTCGACCGCGCCATGGCCGGGGCGACCGGCATCGCCTGCTTCGACGCCTGGGCCGAGGAGCTGCGCGCGACGGGCTGGTTGCACAATCACGTGCGCATGTGGTTCGCCAGCATCTGGATCTTCACGCTGCGCCTGCCCTGGACGCTCGGCGCGGACTTCATGCTGCGCCACCTGCTGGATGGCGACGCCGCGTCCAACACGCTGTCCTGGCGCTGGGTCGCGGGGATGCAGACGCCCGGCAAGCACTATGTCGCGCGCGCCGAGAACATCCGCCGCCACACGCTCGGCCGCTTCGACCCGGAGGGCGAGCTGGACGAGAACCCGCTGCCGCTCGCCGCCCCCGCGCCGCCGCCGCTGCGACCCCTGCCGCGCGCCGACGCGCTGCCCGCCGGTCCCTTCGCGCTCCTGCTGCACGAGGACGACTTGCATCCCGAAAGCCTGCTGCCGGCGGGCGCGCCCGTCGCGGCCATCGCCGGCATCGCGGTGCCGGAGGCGCGCTCTCCACTCGGTTGCGCGCCGATCGTCGCGGATCACGCGCGCGCCGCGCTGGCGGATGGCCTGACGCGCGCCGCGGCCGCCTTCGGCGCACCGTCCGTGTCCCTG
>NZ_JAKJIB010000009.1 GCF_021864505.1 Falsiroseomonas oryziterrae | reverse complement strand
GCGTCCTCGTCGCGCTCAACACCGGCGCGGGCGGCTTCGGGTCGGCCTACTTCGCCTCGCGCGAGTTCGGCTTCGGCGCCTCGGCCGGCGGCTGGTCGAGCAACACCGTCTTCCCGCGCATGATGGCGGATGTGAACGGCGACGGGCGCGACGACATCGTCGGCTTCGGCAATGCCGGGGTGCTGGTGGCGCTCAACAACGGCGCGGGCGGCTTCGGCCCGGCGAATTACGCGAGTTACGAGTTTGGCTTTCTTCCCGGCGCTGGCGGCTGGGAGGCGCAGGACCGCCATCCGCGGATGATGGCGGACGTGAACGGCGACAGCCGGGCCGATGTCGTTGGCTTCGGCAACGCAGGCTTGCTCGTCGCGCTCAACGACAGCCTTCTTCCGGCGCTTTCCACAACGGACTTCATATAGAACTGCGCGGGATGCAGGTTTCGCGAAGTTGCGCTCAGCGCTAAAGATTGAGGGCCGCCGCATGATCAAGGCTTCGCCAGGATGGCGGTGACGCTCACGACATGAGCGGTTTCCATCCGGGCAGGAGTTCAGCGACCTGTCCCGGTTCTAGCAAGACAGCCCGCTCGACCATGGGTAGTCCATCCTCAGCCGACTGAAGCGTGACTGGGCCTACTGCATAACGCTCGACAATCGATGACGCTGATCCAAAGAGCCGCACCTCTATGGCAGATCCGCAGTCTGAAGATATGTCTGCCCTCCCAACGAGCATGAGTTCCTCTTTGCAGCGACGATACACCTTCATCGGTTCCTGGCCCCGTGTCTTTTTCGTGCGTGACCCCAATGGCAATGGTAAATCAAGTTGTACGTTAAAAGAACGCCTTACCCGGACGTTAGGTCGCGTCCCATCGCATAGTGTGGAGTTGGAGTTGATGGGGTGGACGGCCCCTCCTGCGCGGCATCGACCTGAGAGGCTGCCGCCACCGCCATTTCGCTTGCGGCACCCGATCCCGGCATGCAACCTTGGGTTGCTCTGGTCGCATGTCAGGGCATCGTCTGGAGCGAATTTGCGGACAGGCCGGGGAGAACTCAGCGTAGGTTCCCCGCCGCTTCGGCAGGGCAAGGGGGCAGGCATGGCAGAGATCGATGACGCAGTGCGGCGCTATTTCCGGCGTGCCGTTCTACAGGCCACGCAGGAGACGGTGGACGGAGAGCCCAACCCGGCCCATGCGCTAAAGGCGCTGGAAGCCGAGTTGGTCGCCGTCCTGCAAGAGACGCCGCTAGGCACGTTGGATCCCGTCGAAGAGATGAACGTGCGCGCGACGCTCGCCGCCGACCTCCATGCCGCCCTGGAAGAATTCTGTTCGCCGGCCGATCGGCGCTAGTCCGCATCAGGGCGGCAGCCGTGGCGTTCTCACGCGCGTTCGTCGGTAGTCGGTGTCCTGCCCGCGCTGGTCGCGGCCTTGCCGTTCGCTATTTGCCGAGCCGCGACCCCCCGCCCCCGCGCCGCATTAATCCGGACTGCCCGGGCTTGCGGTTGATTTGCCGGCCGACGCGGAGGGCATCCCGACCCGGCCATGGCCGACGCAGAGTTTTGGCAACTTCAGCTCGCACACTCGACGGTCAATGGGGCGGTGGTCGAACTGCTCGCGCGCTGTCATGCCATTTGGCGGCCGTTCGGGCACCCGCACCGGCGGGCCTGCGCGCTGTCCCGCACCACCGACTGACACCCTGCCGCAACGTTACGGCGTGGGCGTGAAGCGGACGTGAAAAGCGACCGCGTTAACACTTCTTTTGAAACGAATCTGGCAAAGAAACCCTAGGTTGATTTGGTGCCGAGCTGGGGAGTTAGGCGCTACGGTCGCCTTCAGGAGCAAGAGACGTGTCCGAACACTCCAGCGCCTCCATCAATCCGGCCGAGCCGCAGCTGTCCTATGCGGACCAGATCGCGCGGCTGGCCGAGCAGGCAGCCGCCAACGGCCAGACCTACGCCTCGGCGTTGCTGCGGCGCACCTCCGAACTACTCGACGCCGCGTTGCGCAAGGCGAACTGAGCGCAAGGCGAAGCCCGCTTGTCGTTCCCTCTGGGCGGCGGCGGGCGTCGTCTCGGCGTGATCTGCAAGCGGGCGAGCCTCACTGTCGGGCGCGGTGGCGGTTGCATTGCCGCCCGACCTCGCCGTCTAGTTGCGGCGATGGACCGCCCTTCCTCCGCCTCCCCCCTCGCCGACGTGCGCGACTGGTGGTTGGCGATGCGATGTGACTGCGGGCGCTCCCTCATGCTGCCCTGCCGGCTCGTGGCCGCCGAACTGAAGCCGGACCGCACGCTTCGGGAAGTGGTGGCGAAGCTACGCTGCACAGGCTGTGGGGAGCGGCCGCGGAAAATCCATCTACTTAGCAAGCCGCCTTCCGGCGTGCACGGGCGCCCGCTCGATCCCGGAACAACAGTCGTGCACTTGGCGGGCGACCGGCTGCCGCCGGAGCCTCGGCCAAGCGGGCTGCATTAAGGGGATGCCTCTCGCCGACCTTGCCTAGTAGCAGTCGGGCAAATTGCCCGTCCGAATGGCTAATCGCCGCAGATCCTCCCCGCATTGCGCGCCAGTCGGCACGCGTGACGCCCGGTGCGGGATCAGCCGCCGGCCGTGTGCATTGGCCGGCGCAGTTCGTCGCGGCGCCCCGTTAGCGCCTCTACCATTCCGTCCAGAGCGTCGAGCACCGCGGAGGCGGCGACGTAGGCCGGCGAGCCAATTGGCGCGCGAGTGCAGACAGCAACCGCGGCGCGCCGCCTCTCTGCCGCGGCAGCCATCGCGCGTCGCTGGTGCTTCTGTCGAGGATGCGGCGGCGGGCCATTCGCCACAGGTTAGCGCCGCATTGAGAACAAATACAGACCACACTCAAGCGCGTTACGAACGGTGCGCCGCTCAGCCCCCCCTAGCACGGGGCGCAAGTGGGGTTCTTTGTGGGGGCGGAGGCCGCTCGGACCATTTTCCCCAAGAAAATCAGTGTGCGCTGGCGTCCCGTCTGCGACGAAAATGAGAACTGGTGCGTCCGGGCACCGAACCCGAAGGCGGTCGACCGGATGGTCGCTTAACCTATCGAAATCTGGACGGTTCTAGCAGGCCGCAGGCGAGAGCAGAAAACAGCCACAAAGCCAAATTCACAGGCCATGGACGCGCCGTTATGCTAGGCGCGCTCGTTAACCGCGGATCAGGCAAGTGAACGGGCTCCATGCCATGCCGCCCTGCTACTCAACTTGATCAGTGCAACGGCCTCTGATCCTGTCATCATTATCAGCTTTGCGTTTTTTCATGACGCAGCCTTCGTGTCGGATGTCCTGGCTACCGGTCGGTCAGCAGCAGCCTCTGTCTGTGCCGAGGTGCCAGGCATCCCGGCGCGCCGCTTCCGCATGAGTTCTTGGAGCTCGGTCAGGCGCGGCCCCTTTCCGTCTGGCGTTACAATGCTCGAGGCAAGGAGCCGTCGGTCGAATTCCAGTTGGTCTTCCCGCGCCGGACTGTCGGCAGGGAGGAAGCGACCTTTCAAGTACAGCACCATGCCGTCGGGCCGGTCCACCGTCACCCTGGCACGCCCTAGATCAACGCGCGTCTTCTCGACGACCACCGGCAGACGGGCCGAGGCGTCGAGACACTGGATGAAGGTCAGCCGCGGAACACCGACCTTTAGGTCGATAAAGTCCGCGCCCTCGACGCCGCCCCGGAGCAGGCCACCGCACAGGGCTCGTAGCCGAACCGCGGGCGGCAGCCGGTCAAGGGTCGGCACCGCGAACCGGAAGGTATTCTCGTCGCGCATCGCGCCTAGGCCAGCCGCGACGGCGGCCTCGACGCCCTCGGCGATCGCGTCGGGCTTCCCGGCCGAGAACATTAGCCGGCGGGCCTCCTCGAGGGCGGCGGCGTGACTGCCGAAGAACGTCCGGACGTCCCGCTGCAGTGACCGGGCGAGCGTCGCGTAGCGCGGCGCACCGGGGAACATAAGCATGGCGAAGCGGATCAGCAGGTCCTCGCGCCGCCCGGCCGCCGCGGCGGCCAGTTCCTGCTGGTCGAACAGGTCCGACAGGCAGAGGGAAGTGGCGCGCGCGGGGGACACCCTGGCCGCCTGGAGGCGCTCGATGAGGTCGGCCGGGAACTCGTCCGCGTCGAGGGCGCGTCCCCGCTGGACCATCGCCACCCAAAGGGTCTCCAGCTCCGGCCTGATGCGTTCGGCAAGGCCCGGCCGAGGGGCAGCCGCCCTGGACCGGTCCCGCTCCGGCGGGCGCATCCCGACCGGACGGACGATGGCCCGGGCCTGGCGCCGGAACAGGACCTCCTGCTCCAGGTCCTTGTCCCTGAACACGGCGAAGACGCCCTGGCCGATGGCGAGCGGCGCCTCGCCCAGCGCCTCCTCAATAAAGTCCCGCAACTCCTGCTGCCCGAAGTACTTCTGGAAGGTGCCGCGCGAGGTCAGGTGCCCGTCCCGGTACGGGCGAAGCGCCGTGAGGTCGGCCTTTCCCATAACCATGGCGGCCACGACCATGGCGCGCCGGGCGAAGGACCAGGCCACGCGCAGCGTCTCCGCGCGCTCGTGCCGGTCCTCGACCACGTTCAGCACGAAGCCAAGGTTCACGAGGTCTGCCGCGCGGCGGGGGCCGTCCGGCGCGTGGTGGGGATCCCAACCGAACGCCTCGAAGCCCGCAGCCGTCAGCGCCGCCACGTCGTCACCCAGGCCGCACCCGTAGTCGAAGACGGTGGTCCCCGGCGGCAGCACGCCGTGGGCGACGGCGAGCTGCATCGGCTGCGACAGGTCGCGCCGGGGGATGGCCGTCTTGTGACGGGCCACTTCGATGGCCTCGGCGCCGACCGGGACGATGGAGTGTCCCTTGACGCGCAGGCCCTTCGACGCGAGCAGGTCGGTCCACTGGCGTCGCGTGCCAATCTTCGTCGGCTCCGCGAACAGGCCGTGCTCCTCGGCGGCCCGGGTCAGGGCGGCGAACCTGGGCCGCCGCGGGTCATCCGCGGGGAGCAGGGTCTCCTTCCGGTGTAGGATCGGAGGGTTCTCACGCTTCCGGTAGTCCGTCGCTGCCGACTTGCCTGCCTCCAGGTCCACCTTCAGCGATGCCAACAAGACCGGGAATGCGGCAGCGTCGAAGTCCTCGTACAGCAGCAGGGACACCGAATTCGGCGCGACCTTCACCACGTTCCACTCGAAGCCGTCGGCCAGCGCGACGGCTCGCTCCACGACATGGCGCGTCTCGTCGTCGAGCGCGCTCGCATGCAGGTACACGGCGCCGCCCACGCGCTTCCCGCCGACCGGGCGGGCAGGGCGTGGCGTCGGCATCCTCAGGCCGCCTTGGACGCGGCGTGCGCCGCGGCAGCGACGTTGCCCCACCCGGCCGCGATGGCCTCCGCCAGCCGGAAGACCTCCTCCTCGCCGATGAATGGCACCTGGCAGTAGACCTTCTCGTCGCTATCGAGCTTAGCGATGAGATGGCCCTTGCCCAGCAGTCGCTCGGCACCCTTCTCGCCGAGAGCGATGCGAGAGGAGCCCTCGTCACCGAGCCGGAGGACGAGCTTGTTCCCCAGGTTCGTCCGGAGCTGCATGGTCATCACCTGGTTGTCGGCGCGTTGGTAGATCATGAACAGGTGGATGCCCGCCGCGCGCGACTTGGTGGCGACCTCGTTGATGAGCGGCTCGACCGCCTCCTTGAAGTCCTCGTCCTGCATCCAGTTCGCGACCTCGTCGAAGAACACGAGGATGCGGGGCATCAGGCCCGCTCCGGACGGCCCGACACGGCGGTTGAACTGGTCGATGTTGGCGACACCCGCCTGTCGCAGGATCGCGTAGCGGTCCTCCATCTCCAGGACGAGCTTCTTGAAGAGTTCGACGGCGTCGGGCTTCTCGTCGACGATGTCGTCCTTCAGGTGCGGCAACTTGCGAGCCCATGCGTAGTCGACACCCTTCTTGGGGTCGATGAGGCGGACCTCGACCAGCGCCGGGTCGTTGAAGGCGCATGCGTCCAGCATGAGACTGGTAGCCAGGATGCCCTTCCCGCTGCCGGTGGTGCCCGACACGATCGAGTGGGGTGCTGCCCTCTCCTGGTCCCCGAACGCACCGCCTAGGGGAAGGTAGAACAGCTCGCCGTCGTCCTCCTTCTCGCCGAGCACGAAAGCCATGTTCGACCGGGGTGCCGCTTCCTCGAGACGGCGCCTCCGCCAAGCTTCAGCCAGGTGCAGCACGACCCGCTTCGGACGCCTGAGGCCGACGACCACGCGCCCTGCCTTCGGGCTGATGCGTATGATGTCGAGGCTGTACTTCGTCAGCAGCTCGGTCTGCTTCCGCTCCAGCCACGCCACGGTCACCGAACGACCGTCGAGGTCCACAAGGCCGGAATTCGGCGTAAGGCGCGACGCGAGGACAGGCGCGTCCATGCCCTCCTTCTGCAGGGCCGACTGCAGGCGCTTCACCTGCTCCTGAAGCCAGGCATCGCCTTCGCCACTCGCGGCGGCCCGACCCATGCCAACCAGCGCCGCCTGAACCTCCGGCAGCCATCCCGTGACGATCACGCCCGGGTCTTCGGTTCCGCTCACCGTTCCAGCGACCGGCTCGGGGGGCACGTGCTCGTTCTGCTCCTCCGTCGTGTCGGCGCTTTCTCCGGGAGGGGTCCCCGTGGCGGGGTCTGTGGTGCCGTCCCGCTCATCCACGCCGTTCCCGGCGACAGACTCCGCAGCCTCCGTCGCATCCGGCCACTCGGGGGGAGTCCAGACCTGCGGCTTGGATCCGGTGTCGATCAGGCCCTTCAGCGAATTGGCGATGGCGCCGCGGCCCAGGACCCATTGCGCGAGGCGACGACGGCGCGGCTTCGGCTCCTCCGCGTCGGGAAGGAGAGGCATGTCGCCCGGGACAGCGCTCGTGTCGTGAACGAAAACGAGCGAGTGACCCGACATCTCCAGTGGCGTCTCCGGCGAACGGAGATCGGCGAGCCACTGCGCCGAGGGCCGTCCACCGATCTGGTCGAAGGGATCAATGTGTTCGAGGACGAGGTCGGCGAGCCGGTTCCGCCAGGTCGACGGATCCACCGTGCCGTCGCGAGCGACAAGCCGCTGGTGAAGGGTGCCGAAGGTCGCGACGAGCTGTTCAAGCGAGCGGTGCCGCTGTTCGGAGAGGCCCGCCTGCCCCACGAACTTCGCCTCCGCGACTACGAGGCGTATCACCGGGCCAGCCTCCGTCATGGCGAAGCAGACACCCAGAAGGTCAGCGCGCGAGCCGTCGAGCGACAGCCACGGCGCGACGTCATCGAGGAAGAACCATGCGGCCCGGAACTCCTGCGCCTCCGAGCCGAGCAGGAGGTTCAGCTCGTGCTGCGTCAGCACGAGCCCGAGGAGCTCCTGCGCGTAGTTCAGGTTCTGCGCGGCGCGCATGACGATGGCGCCGGACAGCGAGGCCGACGCACGGTGAATCGCCCGCTGGATGCGTGCGAGCCGGTCGCCGCCCTCGGAAGGGAGGGCGGCACGCAAGTCGTCGATCAGCCGCTCCCCGATGACCTCCTCGCCGATCTCGGCCGACACGATGACGTTATGGTCGGACCGGGGATCACTGAAGTAGCGGATGATCCTTCGATCCGACGAGCCGACCAGTCGCCGGTCCGCGAGGCGGTCGTAGGTCATGACCCAGTTGGCCAGATGGTGGGCCTTGTCGAGCACCTCACGCACCCGTCCGGACTGGAACTCCACCTCCTGCATCGGCAGCCATGGATCGCCGCTCTCGGAGGCGCGTCCCTGGACGACGTCGTGCAACGCGTCCACGTACGCCTGGACCGCCTCCGGGCCTCCGGGCGCCGTCAGATAGCTGCCCGACGTGGTATCCCCCTTCCGGAACGGCTTCCGTCGCGACTGCGCCGTGGGGACGGCTCTTGCGAGCTGCGGGGCGCCTAGCCCGGCCGCGCGCGTCCACTTCACCTCGGCGCGCCGCGCGATGACGTCCTGCAGGAGCACGACGTCGTGCGCCTTCGCTCCGCCGAGGTCCAGGAACTGGCGGTCCACGATCGCGACGCGCAGACGGGACAGGAAGTTCCGGGCCGCCTCGCTGGTGAGCGAGGCATCGACTTCGTGACCGATGCGGCGGTTCTGCCGCTCGTAGATGCGCCGCAGGCTCCCGACGTTCTCGTGCGTCAGGACGAGGTCGCAGCGGAGGCCGGAATCGCCGTCGATCCGCCTCGCCATGCTCTCCGCCATCTGCACCGGCAGGTCCTCGGACTCGGCGTCGAGCAGCACCGTGGAGAAGCTGGCCTTCTCGTGCGGACGCAGGTCCAGGTACTCCTTCGCCACGCGCTCGTACGCCTCGACGGTGCCCTCGGCGGGTTCGTCGGCCAGGACCGCGTCCGGCGCCGCGACCGGGCTTTCGAGAAGGCTGACGTCGGCGAGGTGCCGGGTCTCGGCGAGGAGGGTGTACGGGGTGCCGGGCAGCGCCCCGACGTCCGCGTAGTAGGTGCGCGAGAGCGCCCGGGAGAGGTCTTCCACGTACTCGCCGACCTCTGCCGCCAGTCGGGCGGGACTAAGCACGATCCGCCGCATACCCTCCGCGAGTTGCCGCGCCTTGGCGCCAATCTCGGCCAGCCTGAGGGGATGCCACGGAGTCACGATGAGGGCTTCCCGGGTGCCCTCGACCACCGCGGCACCGATCCCGAGCAATGGCGCCCAGAGCTCCCGGACGCAGACCTCCGCGCGCGCCCTGGCCGCCAGAGCGCGCAGCAGGTCGCCGT
Source organism: Falsiroseomonas oryziterrae (assembly GCF_021864505.1). Classification (GTDB taxonomy): domain Bacteria; phylum Pseudomonadota; class Alphaproteobacteria; order Acetobacterales; family Acetobacteraceae; genus Falsiroseomonas; species Falsiroseomonas oryziterrae. The sequence continues at coordinate 32,828 of NZ_JAKJIB010000009.1, read as the reverse complement.
AAAGCTCGGCCTGCCGGATGAGGGCGTCGTCGGCGAGGCCAGAGCCGGAGCGCATCGCCTTGATCGCCTTGGTGTACTCGGCCTGGAAGGCTTCGAGCGCGGCCGAGAGCGTGGCCGCGTCGTCGGCGGTCACGATGCCATCCTGGACCGACCGCGTAAGGCTTGAGCGCCAGTTCTCGTCCACGCGGTGGGCAGGCTTCCTAGGGTCCGCGAGTCTGCCGTCGCTGTTGCCACCTACGTCGGTGATCGTGGCCGCGCTCGCGAGGTTGACCGCCTGGACCGCTCCGTGTCGGTCGTAGCGGTTGGCCGCGACGCGCGCGGTGAGCAACGGCGTGCGCTTGGCGTCGTGCGCCAGGACCTCGAGATCCAGCGGGAACGCGGTGATCATGGTGTCGGCTTTGGGCGTCCAGACCATCTGGGCGCGGGGAGCCTTCCGCAGAGCCTCGCCGGACGGCACGCCCGCCTTCAGGTCCGCCTTCTTCAGCGCCCAAGCCTTCAGGTTGAAGGTGATGGCGTCCTTCCCGGTGGACGACACCTCGCCCGGATCGGTGGGGATCTGGGCCTCCCACGGGTCCTTCCAGCACCGGCCGAAGTCGAGGATCACATTGGGCTGCAGCAGGCGGTCCAGGCCGCGCCAGCGGTCGCGGAGCACGCGGCAGAGCTTGGTGTTCTTGTCCTCGGTCCAGAAGTCTAGTGACTCGGCGCCATCGAGCCTGATGTAGAGGACGACGTCGTCGCCCTCCTCGTCCGGGTCGGGGCGAGCGCGTTCCGCGAGCATGAGCAAGCCCGCCGCCAGGTCGTCAGTCTCGATGGGCTTGCGGAAAACCAGCTTCTCCCAGCGCCTGTACAGCTTCGGATCGGCGCGGAGGCGCTCGCGATGCTCGCCGAAGAAGCGGTCGTACGCCTCCTTCGGCCGCGACGTGTCGGACCTGAGGTCTTCGAGCAGGTCGTTATCGACCTGCGTCAGGGCCGAGGGGAATTTCCGCTCGAAGAACTTCCGCGTCTCGTCCCCAAAGGTCTCCTTCGTCTTCTTGCGGTCGTCCGCGAACAGCTTCTCCGTCTCGCCCCAAGGCACCTCTGCGGCATCGGCCTGCGCCTTGGTCCAGCCCCCGTCGCCGACGTTCGCGTCGACCAGCAAGGCTTCGAGGGCCTCCGCGGCCGAGTCCGAAACCTCTCCCGCCGCTCTCAGGTCGGCCAGCCGCTTGCGTAGCTCCGAACGGGAAAGCGGCTCGCCATCGCGCGCCTGGAGGTGGAGCGCGGGCTTCACCTCGTCCTGGAGGCGCCTGAAGAACTGTTCAGCCTCTGCCGCATCGGCGAGCTTCGCCCGCGTGTCCCCGGCGTCCGCGGACAGCCGGATGGCGGGGAGCGCGCGACGGGCTGCGTTGGCCAACTTCAGTCCGTCAACGACGTGGTGGCGCACGAGCCTGACCGCGAAGTCCGCAACGCGTCGGGCGTCGAAGCCTACCCCCGAGCGCACCAGGCCGGACAGGATCGCGGCGAGTTGCCTACGCGTGTCTTCGTCGGCGTCCGGCGGCAGCGCCTTGGTGGCCCAGGTCTGGGTGTCCTCCAGCAGCCACTGGTCGTCGAGGTGCTCGACGTGGGACAGGCTCTGCTCGACGGACTTCACGTCGCGAGCGGGAACCGAGAACAGGGTCAGCAGGACGTCCGGGTCTGCGTGATTCCGGTGATGCGTCGCGGTCTCGTCGGACACCCGCGCCCCGCCGATGTTACCCCCCGCGGCTAGCTCGGGATGCACGCAGGCGTCGATCCGCCCTCCGGTGACCGGGAGCGCGGCGACCTCCCGAGCGATGGAACAGGTGACGTCGGGCGGCAGCCCCAGGATGCCGTACAGCAGGCGCCCTGCGGGCTCGGCCATGAGCAGGCCGTGCAGCCTATGGGCCGCGACCTTGCCGATGAGATCATGCGGCTGCATGGGCGGGCCTCCCTGCCACGGCGCGTCCACTGGAGAACGGGTTCACGACGAAGGCGCAGTCGTCCGACTTCCTGTTGATGAAGCCCAGGACCCGAAGGCGCTCCTCGAGCCTGCGCTCGTTCTCGCGCAGATCTTCCAGTGGCACCGGAAGCTCGCCGCTGCGCGTCCGCGCCTCCTCGGATCCGATCACGACGTGATAGCGGCGGCGCAGGACGGAGAGGAACTGGCCCAGCTCCATGGCGCAGTCGACGTTGGCCAGCACGAGTGCCTCCAGGAGGCCATCCGACGGCGAGTACCATGTCCCGGTGCCCCGTCGCGCCGTGACCAGGCCCACCTTCTTGGCATGCGCCGTGAACGTCGAGCCGCTGTCGTGATTTCGGGTCTTCGCCGCGTCGAGCATGGCCTGGAGCTGCTCCGCGGGAGGCGGCAGCCCGGCGGCGCTGGCGGTCTTCTTCGGAGCCCACGCGAACCGCTTCGCCAGGAGCGTCTTGGCGTGCGAGCAGTCCATCGGACCCGTCCCGATCTCGCGCCACTCCGACGTGTCGGCGTAGGACTGGACGAATGCCTCGACGGCCTGCGACGGCAGCATCTTGTGCGCCTTGTAGCGTTCGGCCGAGAGGACCTGGACCGGGTTGTTCCGGGCCGATCCGGTCATCTCGAGGACGAAGGGCGTCAGGCTCGGACGTCCCGCGACGTCCACCGCTCGCTCAGCGATGTAGATCACCTGATGCAGGCCGCTGAGACGTGCAAGGAACTCCAGGGCGTCCTCGAGGGGGATCGCAGATTGCGACAGGATCGCGACCCAGTCGCGGGCCAGCTCGTCGTACCGGGCGAGGCGGGCGAGCGGCAGGTAGCCGATCGTGGGGGCCTCGACCCACTTGGGCTGGTCGGTCGTCGCGTCCGCCTCCGGACCCTGGAGCCTCCTGGCGATGCGGTTCCATGGTCCGTCGGACTTGAGGATCCGGCGGGCGACGAGCTCCCCAAGGCGGTCGCGTTCCGCGGAGCGGTTCAGCATCAGGTAGAGGATCTCGCCCGTACGCTGAAAGAAGCGGCGGTCCAGGGCGAAGCCGTCGTCCTTCATCTTCACGTCGGGGAACAGCATCGCCTCGCCGACCGGCTGGAGGTGCCGCGACGTCCAGCGCTTCTGGCCGAACTGCTCGACCTCGGCCGACCGCATGAGTTCGAGCGCCTCGGCGAAGTTGGTGAAATCGTCCGAGAACGCCGCCTTCAGATACGAGAGGTCGAGGCCCGGGAAATCCTCGGCGGTTCGCTTGAGCCACTGGTGCCAGCGCACCTCGTCGTTCGCCCCGCCGCGGGCGGCGACGCGGCCGACCTCCTGGTCCCGGAAGAGCAGGTGGCGCAGGTTGGTGTTGAGCTTGATGCGGTAGGACTGGCGCTCGTGCGAGGGCGCGTCGGGCTTGCCGTCGAGCCCGGGGAACAACGCCTTCCCCTCCCGGTGCCTGAAGGTGAGCAACTGGAGGCACTCGATGAGGGTGAACCAGGGCGCTTGGTCGTCGTAGAGGGCGAGGCCCCAGATGGCGGGGTCGCACCAGACGGTCAGCGCATGGATCTTCTGGTGGTCAGGGACCGCCATCGCCCCCTTGGACAGCCACAGCTCGGAGTTGGCGTTGCTGGACGGCATGGTCAGACTCCGATGTCGCGGCTCTGGATCTGGCCGTCCCGGCCGACCGACAGGATCAGGATCGGCAGGTACTCCGTCTCGTCCCGCGTGAACTGGTTCTCGATGAACGAGGAAGCCGCCAGCGCGAAATGCCGGACCTCCTGCTGGCACTGGCGGGAGAAGCTCGACGGAAGGCTCCCGTCGGCGACCCGCATGAGGTACTCGAACAGGAGCGGCCGCAGTTCCAGCGGCGCCGACGCCAGGTCCGGGCGCCCTGGCGTCCGCAGCACGACCTGCAGGCGTGGACGGCCAGTCGCCGGGTCGAGGGCTGCGGTCAGCCGCTGCGGGGTGGCGGATTTCCGAGGGATCGCCTCGAGCGAGGTGAACCTTCCGCTCGCACCGTCGGACCTGCCGATCGACCGGGCGAGCCAGACGCGCTGCGTCTCCTCGACCATCATGCCCGTGAGGGTGCGATTGATGCCCTTCACGAGCTTGCCCGTGATCGTGTCCACGAGCGCCGGGTCCGCCGGAGGGCTTGCCGCCAGCGCCTGCGCGAACGCCAAGTATTCCCCTGCGTGGTGGTAGATGGTGAGCCGCCAGGGCGAGAGTTGCCCCGCACCTTCCGGCTCGTCCATGAGGAAGAAGAGCCTGCGCCTCTGCGCCTCGAGCGCCGCCGCGAACCCGTTGACGCCCGTGGCGGCCTCGGTGCCGTCGCGGTACTGCCGGAGCCGCTGACGGAACAGGGCGTCCCCGTAGACCGGGTCTCTCGCTTCCAGCTTCGCCGCCGTCTCGGCAGGCATCCCATCCATCAGCAGATTGTCGAGTGCCGTGTTGGTCTCGCTCCCGACGCCGAACGTCTCCAGGGCGGAGAACACCGTCAGCGCGCGCCTTCTCTCGGGCCTGACGTTGAGGCCGACGGCGTTACCGAACGGGTTCGTGCGCGCGTACTCCGCGTCCTTCGCCCGCTTCCGCGCCTCTCCGCAGGTCAGCATAGGGCGGTCGCGCTTTTTCGAATCCCCGAGCAGGATATTCACGGCGAGGATCAGGATCTGGCGGATCGGCACGTGCTGATCGTTCAACGCTGCGATGCGGATCGCCTGCGTGAGGCGGCGCCGGAACGCGTCCGACCCATCCGGCCCGGAACCCATCAGAAGCCCGCGGTTCAGGCGGATCGGGCATGGATTGGTGGTCGACTGCGCCTGGGGACACTGCGTGCAGCCGCTTTCCCACGCCTCGTGCTTGAGGATGCTGTCGAGCACTGCATCGAGGGTCTGTCCCGTGACGGTCCGGCTGAGGTTCAGCAGACGGACGCGCAGTTTGCCGTCCTCGGGCGCCTCGTGGTCCCGGTGCAGCATGTCGGTGAGCGTCCGGAGCACCGCCTCGTAGCGCGCCCTCCGAGGCGCACCCTGTTCCTCCCTCTCGCAGGCGTCGCGCCAGAACTTGAGCAGCTGGCCGTCGTTCGCGGCCACAAGATAGAGCGTCTCGCGGTCCTCGCCGAGCAGACTCCGGGTGACACCCTCGATCTCCTCGGCTTTAGCGGTGTCAGTCAGCTGGCTGAGGTCACGGATGATCCGGAGCGGCCGCCCGCGGAGCGAGGTTAGGAGGACGCCCTCCTTGCCCGGCCACTGCTTCGGGTCGCCGGACGCTGCGTCGATGAAGAAGCGGCGGATGTGATAGGTCTTTCCGTCGCCCGCCGTGCCGGTGAGGATGACGCTGCATGGATCGTCCCCGAGCAGCGCCTCCTTCATGGCGTCGAGCTTGGGCGCGGGGGCCTCGATGGCCCGCACGCCGTGGCGCGCGACAGCCGTCTGGACGTGCTCGTCGGCAAGCGAGTCCGACGCGGCGGAGGGGCCGTAGCTCGCCAGGAACGCGACGAGGGGGTTGTCCTTCATCACCGCAGCCCCGCTCACAGGTGGCAGATCGCGCAGCCGTCGTCGTCCGACTTCGGCTTCATCTCGCGCCTCGGCATGCGTTCCACGTCGGACAAGGAGCGCCCGTCCACCCAGGTGTAGCGGCGCCCGTTCCGGCCGCCCTCGTACGTCTTCGCCTTCTCAAATAGCTCAGGGTGCCGCTCGCGCAGGCCCTGCCACTCCCCGATCTGCTGGTAGAAGCAGAAGTAGCAGCCGGACCGCGAGCGCCACTCGTAGTAGCCCGGCGCCCCGAGGCCGCTCTCCTCGAGGATGCGCTGCACGTCGGCGAGGGTGATGCCCCCGTCCTTGAACGGGTAGACTGGCGTGATGTTCGGCTCTTCGGAGAGCAGCACCGGCTTGCCGTTGCCGAGGTAGCCCGAGCGGTTCTCGTCGGCGCGGATCGCGATGTACGAGTAAGCCTTGTCCGAGCCGATGTGACGCTCGAACGGGTGAATCTTCAGCATCCGCGTGCACCAGCGGGAGCGCGGGCTGGGCAGGAACCCCGAGAAGTGGTCGTAGAGCACCACGTCGAACGGGCTCCGGCCCGGCTTCTCCCCGACCCCGAGCATCTCGAGCGCGGTGATCCGGGTGACTTTCTTCCCGAGGACGTGCTCGAGCCGCTCGAAGTAGTCGTAGGTCTCAGGCAGTTCGGCGCCCGTGTCGGAGAAGACGTACTCGAACGGTACGTGCGGGTAATTCTGCGCGAGATAGATGGACAGCGCCGTGCTGTCCTTGCCGCCCGACAGCGGCACGATGTGGCGCGCAGTGGCGTCGCGGACGGCATCCTCCGTCTTCGCAACCGTGGTCATCTCGCCCCCCCTGCGGCCAGCCGGACTGGCGCCGCGTTCTCCCTGATCTTCCTGAGCTGCGCCTGCAGAGCCTCGATCCGCGCGTTTATGACCTCCTCGAGGTCGCCGCCCGGCTCGGGGTCGGCCAGCGCCGCGTCCTCGATGCGTGCCCGGCACTCCCGCAGCGCCTTCCGCATCTGAGACGCCGTGCCGTCCTCCCAGCGGTCGATGCCCCGCTGCAGGAGAACAGAGCTCACCGCACGCGCCAGGCTCTCCGCCGTGTAGCGGCCGCCCGTGGTGTCGAGGGCCGTCCGTAGCACCGCCTTGTCCACCATCGTCAGGTCGTCGCGGCGAAGGAGAGACGGCACGTCGAAGCACCGGACCCAGGTCTGGACCCCGGCGACGGGGTCGTCGCTGCGCCGCAGGCTCAGTACGTCGGCGACGACCTCCACGGCCTCGCGCGTGTAGCCCTCGACGAGGCGGTCCACGTCCGCGCGGGCCTTTTCGGCCACCCTGAGCGTCGAGGCGAGGCGTCCGTCCTTATGAAGGTTGCCGAACGCCTCCGGGAGCGCCGACAGGATCAGCCTTGGCGGGTCGTCGATGTCGGCCAGCAGGCTTAGAAGCTTCCGGCCGTCGTCCGTGTGCCGCCTGGACCGCCGGACGCCATCCGACAGGGAGCGCCGCCAGGCGGACAGGGCGTCCGCCGCGAAGCGGACGGCCTCGTCCATGGGACCGGGCGTCCGGTGGCTGAATATGTAGGCCAGCTCCGACAGGTAGCGGCGAGTCTCCTCGTCGGATGGATGGACCTCGACCTCGACACGCTGCGGCTCGAGGAACATGCGGCTCGCGTCGAAACCCAGCACGTCGCTCGGGTAGGCGCCGTCGACGCGCAGGCTGACGGCGCGGCCGAACGCCTTGAAGCCCGAAACGACGAGCAGCGGCAGGACGCCCGCCGGGAGCCCGATCGGCGGAGCCGAGAGCGTGGACACGATATTGGCGAGCGACTTCCGGCCCGGCGTGCGGAAGAAGTCCGCGATTATAGCCCAGGCGGCGCGAAGGCCCGGATCGGGCAGGTCTTCCGGAGCCGCGAAGCGGCCCGCGTCACCCTCCGACGAGTAGAGGCCGCTTTCCTCCAGCACGGTCCGCAGCACCGAGCCTTCGGCCGAAGTCAGCTCCTCCTCGCGGTAGCCTAGCCGCGGATCACCTCCGCGCTCGAGGACGCGGGTCAGCACGCGGATGCGGGCCGTCTCCATCTGGCGGGACAGCCGGTTCCGCATCAGCTGATCGTTCACGATGCGCGGGGTCTGCGGATACAGCCCGTCCAGGAGCGCGCTGGCGGCCACGCCCGCCGGGTGGTCGCGGTTAACCCTCAGTCGCTCTCCCGCGCGCCACCATTCGGCCGTGGTCGGCCGGTCTGTGGTCAGCCGGTGCAGCAGCACCGCGAGCTGGCGACGGGCGACGGCGAGGAGTTCGGTGAGCTCCTGGCGGACCAGCGGGTCCTCCGCTTCGAGCGAGCTGTCGGCCTGGAGCGCGACGAGGGCGTCGATCTCAAGTGCCGCCTCAAACACGGAAATCGGCTCGGAGGGCAGGACGACGAGCGCACGGTCGGAGTCCGGCCATCCCGACTGGACGCGCCTGCGGGCACGGTCGAGCTCCTCGGCCGAGTCCGCCAGCACGTAGTAGACCTGTCCCCATTCCGACCTGTCCCGGTCGGCCGCGGGCGGCGTGGAACCCGCTCCCACGTCGCTAGCGCGCACGTATCGTCCCGTCAGGTAGCGCGCCGTGCCAAACTTCAGGTTGTGACCCGTGGGCCGCACGAAAGGCGCGGGATGCTGCGCATCCAAGAAGGACAGGAGGTCGAAGCCCTCCATCCGCCTGGCGCGCTCGTCCCGGACGCGGCTCGCGAGGTCCACGTCGGCGCCGTGCCAGATGGAGACGTCGTCGTTTAGCTTCCGATGGAGAAGGAGCTTCCGCGAGACGAGCGCCTCTACGGCCTGGGTGGCGCGGTCGGCCGAGACGCCGTCGCGGCTGGACACGGCGGTCTCCAGGGCGGCGCGTGGCAGCCTGCGGCGTTCCCCGTCCACGCCCAGCTGAAGGAGGCATGCTGCCGCGAGGGCCTCGCGCTCCGCCTCGTCGGCCGCCCGGCTCCGAGCGGTTTCGGTCTCGACCCAGCGACGGTGGGAGCCGCCGATGCCGACGTCCGACCGCATGGCGTCCGAGAAGCCCTGGTACACCTCCTCCATCCCGATCGGCCGAGACAGGTCGGCGCTGTCGATGAAGCCGAAGAGGCTGCGCTCGTTCTGGCCGATGCGGGCCACCAGACGCGGCAGCACGTGCAGCGCTGCCGCCGACACGGGGTAGGCGCGCCCGAGCAGGGCGGCCACATGGCCCTCGTCGGACATGCCGTCGAACCAGCCCGCGGCGATTGCGCCGCGAGCGATGCGGCGCAGGACCGCCTCCTTCGGAGGTCGGACCCCGTTGGGGCGGCGCTCCGAGATCACGGTCGCGGCCAGCCCGTACAGCTCCTGGCTGTCCTCCACGAAGCGCAGTTGCTCGAAGCGGCCCTCGATCTTCCGCCACTCGTTCCGCGAGGTCTGGTTCAGGACCGTCGCGTAGGCGAGCAGGTTCTGGTGCAGCAGGAGGGTTAGGCTCGCCGACGGCTCGCGCGCGCGGACGGCCCACTCCGCCAGCCGCTGCACCGCATCGAGCTCGCGGGACCGACCCTCGTTGACGATGCCCTCGAGGTGACGGCCGAACTCATCCCACACGATGGCGATCCGGTCGGCGCCCTCAGCGGCCTCCAAGGCGTCCAGCGCGGCCTCGATGCCGCGGCCCTTCTTGGCGCCGACCGCTTCGCACAGCGCGCCCGGCAGGTCGCGGACGTGACCGCTGAGCACGATGACCCGGCCACGTTCGCGCTGCCTCATGCGGCGCTCGGCCAAGATGGCGAGGTCGGGGTCGACCGGCCCCATCTTCGCGATGACGTCCCTCAGGACCGCCGTGTCGCCGTTCGAGACGAGGAGGCATCCCACCCCGGCGGCGAGCGACTTCCCGCTGCCGTAGGCGGCGATGACCATGCGCGCGCCGCTCTCGAGAACGGCACGGACGACCGGCGCCGAGCGCCGGGTCGGCTGGTAGTGGCCCAGCCTGCGCGGGTCGAGCAGGTCCTCGCGGAGGTTGACCGAACGGAACCGGACCACGCCGCTCACGCCGCGGCTCCGATCCGCTGGAAGTGCCGGTCGAGCCAGTCGGCCGCGTCCGTGGTCGGCACCCGGAGACGACGCTCCGCGCCGAGCAGGTCGAGAGCGACCCCGCGCTCCTTGAACTCCGCTGCGGACCGCATCGCCATGTCCTCGATGGTCTCCGCGTCGAGATTGAAGACCGTGCCGGGGCCGCCCCGCCGCCCGAGCATCTCTCCAACCGACATGGCCTCCTGGCCGACGTCGGCGGCCGCTAGCGCGACGCACGCGGTGAACGCCTCGAGCGGCACTCCATCGAGCGGGCGCGTCTTCTCGAAGCGGCCCGTGTCGGCGTGCTTCACCACCAGACCGAGGTCGCGGAGCGGCGACGAGGTTCCGTCCTCCGGGTCCTGCGGTTCGGCGGCGGCGGGCTTGGCGTAGGCAAGCAGCGCGCACGCGACGTCGCGCTGCGCGACCTGCTGTGACGGCTCCTTGGCGGCATTGAGCCTGAGATGCCGGACGTACGCCTCCACGCAGACCGCGCGGTCGAAGTTCCGCTCCCGGAAGTCTGAGAAGAACCAGCCCCAGACGCTGTTCGTGCGGCGGGCAAGGTGCAGATGCACGAACCACCATGTCGCCGGGTATTCGAGGTGCGGGTCGCGGTCCTGGATCACCCGTGCCAGCTTTGTCAGGCGAAGGTCGCGCGATCGACGCGCGGTCTCGTCTTCCTCCTCCGTCTCTGCGAGGCCCGTCGCCTCCATCCAGTAGCGGAGGGACTTCACCATCCGGGTGCCCAGGCCGAGCTTCACGACGGCGCTCTCCTCGTCGTGGAAGCCCTCGTCCACGCCCGACATGTGGCCGATGCCCTTGCCGAGCCAGCCATGCCGCACAGCGAAGGTCTCGTGCCGCCCGAACTCGAACTTCAGGCGCTCCCTGGTGGCGGCCGACGCCGTCATGCTTGCTTCCCCAATGCACGAACGACGGCGCGCGCCGCGCGCAGCGCCTCGTCGGTGTTGTTGAGCGTCGAGAAGGAGAACCTCACGCTCGAATACGCGTCCGCCTCGGACAGCCCCATCGCGCGAAGGACGTGCGACGGCTCCGGCTTCCCGCTCGAGCAGGCCGACCCCTGCGAGCAAGCGACGCCAAGGGCGTCGAGGCGCGCCACGATCTCCATACCGTCGCGGCCGGGGAACCGGACGTTCGACGTGTTCGGCAGCCGAGGCGCGCTGGCGCCGTTGACCACCGCCTCCGGCACCAGGGCGGCGAGTTCCGCCTCGAAGGCGTCCCGGACAGACCGCATGTGCGCGGCCGCTGCGTCGAGCGACCGCGCGCGCATGGCGGCGGCCAGCCCGAGTCCGGCGATGGCAGGCAGATTGTGCGTGCCCGAGCGGAGCCCATGTTCCTGTCCCCCCCCGAAGAGCAGCGGGGAGACGCGCCCTTCATCGGGGTCACCCAGGACGAGCGCCCCGGTGCCATGCGGGCCGTGGACCTTGTGGCCGGAGAAGGCGACCGAATCGACGCCGCTCGCGACCAAGTCCACGGGCAGGCGCCCGACCGCCTGTGCCGCGTCGCCGTGCACAAAGGCGTCGGGCCGGACGGACCGGAGGGCAGCTACGAGGTCCGCGATCGGCTGGATGACGCCAGTCTCGCTGTTCGCCCACTGCACGCTCACGAGGAGCGGGCCCGGAGGCGCGTCGGCCGCCGCTTGGCGAAGCGCGTCTGGGTCGATCAGGCCGTCGGAGCCGACGGGGAGAACGCGGAGGCGACCACCCCGGCGCGCGAGCGCCTCGGCCGGGCGCAGCACCGACGCGTGCTCCACGGCGGAGGTGATGACGCACCGCCATGCCGAGGCGGAGTCCCCTCCGAGCAGCACCGTGTTGTTCGCCTCGGTCCCGCCGGAGGTGAACCTGACGGCCTCCGGGTAGGCACCCCGCACCAGCTCGCAGATGCGGTCGCGCGCAGCCTCAAGGACAGCCCGCGCCTCGCCCCCGAGCCAGTGGGCGCTCGAGGCATTGGCCCAGGTCTCCGCCATGGTCCGGGCGACCAGGTCCACCACCTCGGGCAGCGGACGGGTGGTCGCGTTGTGGTCGAGGTAGATCGGCACCGGGATCGGGCTGCCGGATACGCGCGCAACCAGCGTCACAGATCCATCCCGCACACGGAACTTCTCGAGATGACCCGAGCAGGTGGGCCATCGACCTGCCTGTCGCGGCAGCCTCGATCTCTACCGACCATACGCTTGCGAGGCGTGCGAACCGCCAGCCAAATCCGCCGACGCGCGCGCGATACCGCTTCGTGCGATCGGACGCTCGCTTTGATTACTTCGTCCGTCCCCGGCATGCTTACCGACCTGTAATCTACAGTGCAGCAATATCAACCGACGCGCAACCACCACCGTTTCATTATGAACTCGCAGCAGGCACGACGGTACACCGGCCGCGCTCACGGTTCCGCGATCGGAAGTGCGGGGTGCTTCGAATTGGAAGTGTTACGGATGCGCCATTCTTCGATGAGAGGCATCGCTGACCACCCCCCCTCGCGACAGGACCGCCAACAGCGCTACCTCAGTCGGAGTGTGAAACGGTAGGGTCCCTCCACCGGCCCGCCCCGCTGCCGGCTGCCCGCTGCGCGCAGCTCACCTTTTCGCGCCGTCAACATGCCGCTCCACGCCTCGGCCGCCTGGCCGGATAGCGGTTCCACCAGCGCGCTCGGCGTCCGCTGCCAGCCGTCCGCGACGGCCCCAGACACTGACGGAGCAGAGTACCTCGCCGACCCTCATCACCGAGCGACTGCGCCGACGCGGGCGGCGCCCACATCGAGACCGCGCGGTGCCGATCCCGTCGCGATCGTGCGGACCCCGGCGCGAACGCCGGGCTAACTCGGTCGGCGTGTGGCTGCGGCAGCCTAGCGCGCGAAGGCTACTCCCGCGCCGCCCACTCAACTGCCTTTCGCTTGAGTGCCAGTATAGTAATTTCCCCTTATTTCGCGGCCCAGTTCATTATCTGCATTGCATTGCAATTTACTTATGGACCCTGCTGCCGCCCTGGGTAGATCTCTCGTATTCACAACGAGGGACCAACACATGGCCATCTTCTGGGTCATTCCTGAAGGCGAAGGGGTACGCGTCGACGGCACCGACATCTGGCTCGTCGCCAAGATCCACGCTGACGGCTCCGCCGACCTCACCACCCCCGACGGCCGCACCGTCACCCTGCAGCCCGAGATCGCGTTCCGTGTCGGCCCGGGCTTCCGCATGTGGCTGATGCCCGGTGCGCCGGCCGGCACGGTACGGCTCGCCATGGAGAGCTACGTGCCCCTGATGCACCGGCATCCGCCGCGCTCGCACCGCCCCGGAGCGGCACGGAGGCCGGCATGAGCGAGGACGCCATCAAGGCCCGCCATGGCCTGCGTCGCCCGTCTGCCTGTGGCCGGCGGCTCCGGCTCGAGGTCGTGCTCGACATCGACCAGCGGGTCGTCGTCCCCGACGCCCACATCGTCACGGGCCTGACGGATGCGATCTGGCACATGGACCGCCAGGACCTGCTGTTCCCTGGCGTGACCTGGCCGCCGCATCCCGAGCGTCTGTGGAGCTGGGAGGTCCGGCTCACGGGCTCGGGGCGGCGGAGTGCCACGACGGAGCGGCTTGAGCGGGCGATGGAGGCACGGCGGGCTGAAGGCGACGTGTGGCCCCGGCGGGCGCCGCGCTCGGAGGCCGAGGCTGCGCTGCAGGACGAGGCTGAGGCGGTCGTTGCCGCCATCGACCACCTCGAGCCGGAGCTGCTGAAGCGCGCGGGCGAGCTGTGGACCGCGATCGAGCGGCTGCGGCACGTGGCGGCGCGGGTACTGGAGCCCGACGCGTCGGCAGTCGAGCTCCGCGCGGCGGTCGCAGAGGCGCGCGACGTGCTCAAGCGCGTAGGATCACTCTCCCCACCTGCGGCCGAACCGCCTGCGCACGCAGATCCTTAGCATTGCCTTCTAGGGCCCGGTCTCGTGCACTCGAGTGCACGCGACCGGTGGCCCCTGGTCCGGTCGGTCGCTACCCTCCTTCTGGTGCGATCTGGCCGAGTGAGGAACATGACACGGCAGTCTCCGCGTCGAGTGAAGCTCTACGAGGCCGTCCTGGACGATCTGCTAGAACAGATCCGCGCGGGCCGGACCAGGCCTGTGCTCATGGGTCGACTGTTGGCGAAACTCTCCGGGGCCGACCGTGACGCTGCGGCGACCGAGGCCGGGCTGTCCCGCCGCCAAGCCTATTACCTGGTCACGATCGCCGAGGCGGTCCAGGCCGGGCTCATGACCGAAGCGAATGTGGCAGCTCTTGGCGTTGTCCGCGCACGGGCGCTCGCGCGCGATGCCCTGAAGCGGGGACGGCGCGTCAGCGCGTCGGAGGTGTCCAGAGCCGTGAGCGCGCCCTCCCGCGCCGTCAGCGCAGACGGCGATGCAGGTAAACCGGAGGTCCTAAGCTTCGCACTCGACCAGCGGCAGGCGGCCACTGTCCGGGCCGCCCTGGCTCGGTTCGGAGCGCCGGCCGGTGCTGGGCCACGCGCGCGAACGGCGGCGCTGGTCGCGATCTGCAAAGCCGCCGTGACCGGCCGTGGGAGTGCCCCTTAACCCGAACGTTATTCGGGCACCGGGACACTCCCGAGCTAGCCATTCGGGTTGTGCACTCGAGTGCACTGCTCAGCCAATCAGAGGCGTCTTCTCGAAGAGGGGCGGCATGGCCATCGCAAGAGCATCCGGCCAGCCCTGCCAAAAGGTCTGCGGGGTCCACCAAGACGGTGCGGACCCGTCCAGCGCCTCGCGAAGGCGCTGCCGTGCCGACTTCGCCATGCTGTGCCCCTTCGTATCGGGCACATGACCCAGGAGGTTCGTGATGCCCTTGAGCTGCGCATGGGACAGCGCCAGCTCGCGACAGACCTGCCCGGGGTTCACCACTCCGAAGGCAGAGCGGACGTCGTAGACGCGCATCGCTGCGAAGGGATTCTTGAGCAGGGGCAAGGCCGCAAGAGGCACGTTCGGCTTCGGACGCAGCTCGACGCGGGTCCAGGCCTCGCCGCCACTCATCTTCTGCTGCGAAGCCTTGTCGTAAATGCAGGGCGCGCCGTGCTTGGGTGACCCCAGATACAGCGTGCGCACAACGCCCTTGCTGACATAATGCCGGACAACACTCCGCGACGGCATCGCCCACGCCCAGTCCTGGAGCCGGACGCCATGCAGATCGAGAGCAAGATCAAGGCGCGAAACACGCGCCTTCGCGATCTCGCCGGGATGCATGGACAGATGCCCGCACAGCAGCTCGTCGTAAAGGTACGTGAACCCCTCAGGCGTCAGGCCAAGCGGGAAGATCTCGATCCGCAGCAAGCGCTTTCCACCGGGCGCGGGCTTCAGCTGCACCAGGGCGCCCGGCGTCTTCGACCAGATGAGCGGAGAGGTGCTCGTCGGGATCATCACGCTGAACGCGACCATGCTCCCCTTCTTCGCAGACCAGCCCGCCGGAAGGATGCCCTCAGCCCCGGCATGAAGCTTGAGGCTGATGAGATGGTTCAGGGCGATCTCGTGATCGTTGGGATGAAGAGGCAGGAGCAGAGTCAGGCGATCGACCTTCAGGTTGGCCTTCACCTCCTTCGAGGTCTTGCTCTCGAAGAGCGGATGAATGTGGCCGGGGCTGTAAGACTCATCGAGCATCGCTGGGGGTTCCCAATAGGCGCGTTGAGATGCGCCGTGACCGAAAGCGGTCATGGCCGGCGCTGCTCGTGCCAATCGAGGCCAATCGCGGTCAGCGCCTGCCAACTCACCTGCGTGATAGGGGAAGGCCGCGCAACTTTGATTCTTCGTGCCGGTACAGCGAATGCGCCACGCGTTCCGCCGCACGGCTTCGCCCCTCGCTCCGATGCGATGATCGATCGGCCGATACGACGCGAGGAGAAGCACCTGATGGACAAGCGAGCAGCCATGCAGCCGGTCGTCGGCGTCTCTCGCCCGCGCCCAACTCGCCCGGGCGTGCAGCGTCGTCTGCTGGCACTGTCCGAGGCAGCGCTGATGCTCGGACGGTCGCCCCGGACCCTTCGCCGCTGGATCGAGGCAGGCACGCTTCCGGCACATCGCCTCGGAGGGCAGCTGATGGTGAAGCCCGAGGACATCGCCGCGCTGATCGAGCGCGGCCGCGTCAACCCGCAACTTGGCACCGCTCCGAAGCTGAGCGTCTAAGCCCGCGACAGACCCCCAGATCCGTTCTCAGCGCCGCGAGGCATAGGGGGCATAGGGGGACTCAGTAGCCCCCTATGCCCCCTGTGGTCATTGGTGAAGATCGCGTCTGGAGCGGTGGCCTACGGCTTAGCTGACTCGTCGAGCTGAAGCCGATAGAGCGCCGCGCCCCACTTTCCGACGGCCTCCTGCTTCGTCAGCACGAAACCGCCGACACGAGCTCCATCCAGCGCCATCAGCCGCGCGACGACATTCTGCCGGCTGCCGCCGACGGGCATGAGACGCTTGAGGACGGTGGGATGCAGGCTGTTTGCCTTCACCGGCTCAAGCCCATGGACGTCATGCCAGAGGTTGAAGAGATCGCCGATCCATTGCCGCTCGGCGTCCGATGCCTTCGCCTTCTCGACGACCTCGACCACATCCCGGCATCCTAATGCGAGCAGCGGATCGCGCACCCAGCGTGCCCACCGCTCGAAGCTCCCGAGCGGACGGCCACGAGGCAGATCCTTCTCGATCTGGCCCCACCGCCAAATGGTCAGCGCTGCGCTCAGCAACGCCCCCCGCTGCGTGCGGATGAGCTCGTCGAACCCCTCCGGGAAGGGCCGCGCTTCGGCATCCGCTACGCCCGCGTCGAGGTTCACGCAGAGGAACCGGCGGGCCAGATCCTCAGAGATAGCGAGGCCATTGCCGGTGATGGCGAGGAACATGCGATTGGTGACCTGATGGACCTCGCTAGCCCGGAGCGGCCGAATCTGAAGCACCGGCTCGGTCAGCATGCTTGCGAGGCGGTCTGACTTGAGGGTGCGCCCGTTGACGTTGTCGAGCAGGGCACCTGCCGCCCCACCCAGGAGCGCGGCCTCGAGGCGCTTGTCGAGCTCAGCGCGGGTGTCGCCTGCCGTCATGGCCGGCACTGGCTCGCCGAAGGCGACCGTCGTGATGAGGCGGACAAGGCGGCCTTTCCCGGTCCCGGCTCCCGAGATTGCGGGCGCACGGACGAGCAGCC
Source organism: Falsiroseomonas oryziterrae (assembly GCF_021864505.1). Lineage (GTDB taxonomy): Bacteria > Pseudomonadota > Alphaproteobacteria > Acetobacterales > Acetobacteraceae > Falsiroseomonas > Falsiroseomonas oryziterrae. Next base: position 16,190 of record NZ_JAKJIB010000009.1, on the reverse strand, counting down.
CCGGAGCGAGGTCCAGCGACGAACGACAGATAGCCGTGAGCAGGGCCGCCAGCGCGCAGCTCTCGTCGAGGCCGATCGGCGCTGCGGGATCCACGAGGGGCAGGCCCGTCGTCGTGTCCTTCACCGTCTTCGCGTCTGCGAAGGGAAAGGTCTCGATCACGGCGCGGAGGCACATCAGGGCATTCCGCGCGTCGGCCTTGCTTGGCTCCAGCTTTAGATCGAGCGCGGGCATCGGGGCCACAAGTACGCGGCTCGCTTCGTCGTAGCCATGCACAGCAAGGACACCGCCGCCCGCTGAGAGCAGCGGTGAGCGGGAGATGGCGGCGAGCTCCGGCAGCCCGCGATCGGTGGCGCTCAGGTAAAGTCGCGCCATGTGCAGCGGCAGGCTGCAGGGCTGGTAGGTCACCTCGCCGCCCGGGACCGTCTTACGACGCACGACCTGCGTCAGGTCGTAGACAGCGGTCATGATCCCATGCGCATCAAGGCGGCCGACCTTCAGCTGGCCTGACGAGGTGCAGCCGACCCTGACGATACCCATGCGCTCGAAGACCTCGCGACCCCAGCGGAGTGCGGCCGAGATGTCGCTGAGCGTCTCGCTCGGGTCGTCGTCGTTGACGACGATCTTCGGCGGAGGACTGCACTCCCCCGATCCAGGGCCGCCATCCTTAGAGCCCGTAGTGAAGGCGTCGGGAGCGGGCCCGCCAAGGCCTCCATCCATGTCCATCATGCTGACCTCCCGTGGATCGCAGCAGCTGCGCCGGGGAGGAGAGAACCACGCACCCGTACAGCATGCGGGCCGCGGGGATGCCGCCGGTGATGGCGGAATTCGTTGCTGACCATTCGAGCCTCGCGAACGCGGTGAGACAAGGGGCGCCGTTCACCGCACCAACGGGGGTGCGGCGGCACGACGCACTTCTGACTCAGGGGCGTGTTCGCTCTTCGGAGGGCTCTAGGCCCAAGGCCCCACCCTCACGGGCTCCAGCGATTTGGTACTGCACCGAACCGAACTCAAGGGGCTGGGTCCTCCAGCGCTGTCCGGCTGTGCAGCAGGCGAATCCTGGCGCGAGCGCGTGCCCAGCTTCGTGCTGCTCCGGTCGGTTGGCTAAGGCGCCTGCTACGCCACAATCGAAATGCTCTTCCTCAAGCACCAGACGCCGGCCCGCCCCCGTCCCAAGGCGAAATCCCCTCTGCGCTCCCGCGGAGGGTCGGGCGCGTCCCATCATGTTTCTGTGCACTCGAGTGCACAGCGTCGCCGAGCACTTCGTCGCAGAACGGATCTGCACTTGCACCTCTCGTTGGCAGCACCTGGCGTGGTCTGTCCGTCCATGTCCACCCCGCCACGAACCCATCACCTCCCTTCAACAAGTCAAAACCAACCCACCCCATTCGTTGCCGGACGCCTTTGTCCGGCCCTTTCCAGGAAAGGACGTGAATGACCATGACGTCGTACAAGAGCAGCAAGCCCGAGAAGCCGAATCCGGCGCAGATCGGAAGTGAGGGATCATCGCGCACGAAGCCGGTGACCTTCGCTGACCTCAAGGACGCCGTCGCCGCCGCGCCCGATCTCCCGCGCGGCACGCGGGTCAACATCCTCCGCGCTGTCGACCTGGTCGCGCGGCAGATGGGAGCGGCCGGCCTCGCCGGGGCGGTCGACATCGCGCGCATCGAGAAGCGGTTCCGGAAAGTGACCCCGGCCACGCTCGGCTTCAGCTCCCCGAAGAGCCTGTCCTCGATGATGAGCAACTTTCGCCGTGCGCTGCGAACGGCCGGCATCGAGGTGATGCCGGGGAAGTCGCGCAAGCCGCTCTCGCCGGCCTGGGCCGAGCTTCGCGAGCGGGCCGGTCCGAGTGCGCTCTGGCCCGCTGTCAGCCGCTTCGCGCATTGGGCATCCGAGCACGGACACGCGCCCACCGACGTCACGGACGGGCACGTCGAGCGCTTCCTGCAGCTCGTCCGGGACACGTCGCTGAAGCAGCATGCGGACAAGGCGCGGCGCAAGCTCGTCGCTGGATGGCTGTCGGCCCAGGCGAAGATCCCGGGCTGGCCGAGCCAGACCCTCACGATGCCGGCGCCAGGCCGCGCCGTGAGTTCGCCCGCTTGGTCAGCCTACCCTGCCTCGCTCGAGGCAGAGGCGCAGGCCTTCGTCGAGCGCGGCACCGGCACGGACAGCTGGCTCTCCCTCGACGACGACGACGTGAGGCCAGTGGAAGAGCTCAGCCCCAAGACGCGCGCCAACTACCTCGGGACATTGCGCCGGGCCGCCGGCGAATTCGTCGCGGCGGGCGTTCCCGCAGATCAGCTGAAGGGTCTCGCCGACCTCTGCCGCCCCGATCGCGTCAGGGAGGTGCTCGAGCGCGTCGGCAAGCGCCTGAACCAGCGGCAGGGATCGAGCATCGGCCAGATGGCCGTCGTGCTTCTCTGTGCCGGGCGTGCGGCCAAGCTCGCGGACGAGGACCTCCGGCGGCTCGCCCATCTCGAAAAGCAGGTCCGTGCGAAGCGCCAGATGGGCGAGCGCACGCATCAGCGGCTCACCGCCATGAGCGATGACCACACCCTCAGGGCTCTGATCAACCTGCCCGCCCGCCTCATGCGGGAGGCGGAGCGCAGGGGGGAGGTCGACATCCGCTCGGCCCGCCTCGTCCGCTGTGCGCTGTACCTGCAGATCCTCCTCGACACCGGCCTGCGGTCCGGCAACGTCGTCGGCCTGGACCTTGAGCGGCATGTCGTCCGGACCACGGCGGGCGGGCTCACGGTCATGATCAGCGGCGCCGAGCTCAAGAACGGGCAGGAGGTCGTCGCCGATCTCCGGCCCGAGACGGTCCGCATGCTCCAGGTCTACGTCGACCGGTATCGCTGCGTGCACGCCGGCAAGGCCGTAACGTCCTGGCTCTTCCCGCGCGAGGACGGAAGCAACTGGACGACCATGGCGGCGAACACGACGCTGCAGGACGTCACGGGAAAGGTCCTGGGGGTCGCCGTCAACCCTCACCTCGTAAGGTCGCTCATCCTCGAGATCTTGGAGAGGATGCACCCGGGGGCGCTCGCCCTCGGGCGCGACGTCCTCGGCCACAAGAGCATCGCCACAACCGAAGCCCACTACGCGCGCCGGCTGCCGGCCCGCGCACGCCAGCGGCACCAGTGCACGCTCGACGCCTTCGTGCGGGGTGGGCGGTGATGGGCAAGCCTAATCCGAAGCGGCTGGGCCTGCCGCTGTCCGAATGGCCGGAGCCGTGGCGGCGCGGCTGGGAACGGGCCTGCCAGCCGCCGGGCTTTCTCGACGAACGGGGCGGCGCGGCGAACTGGTCGCCCAGGCGGCAGCGCCAGGCGACCTACGATGCAGGTCGCTACGTGGCCTGGCTCGCCGCACACGAACCGGCCGCCGTCGGGAACCCGTCGCTCATCGCCGCGACGACGCCCAAGACACTGGCCGACTTTGCCAATCACGAGCTCGCACGGGGACTGAAGGCAAGCTCCATCGCCACAGCCATCGGGAATGCGATCGGTGTCGCGCGCGCAATCGGGCCGGAGCCACCGCCGGAGCATCTCCGCGCGCTCTGGACCGTCGTCGAGGGGCTCGAGGGGCGCGCCACGCGCGAGCGCCGGAGCCCGCGCGAGATCGCTCGGCCGGAGGATCTCTACCTGGCAGGCTTCGCCGAGATGGACGCGGCCCTCGGTCCTGACGGTCGCATCGCCGATGCGAACCGCTACCAGGCAGGCCTGATGGTGGCCCTGCTTGCGGCGGCACCGGTGCGGATCGGGAACTTCGCCTCGCTCGAACTCGGCCGCGACCTGCGACTTAGCGAGGGTGGCTGGCACATCCGACTGGACGCGGAGCGGACCAAGACGCGCCGGCGGGACATCTGGCCGGTACCAGAAGGCCTTCGAGGCGATCTCGAGTACTTCCTCGAAGAGGGGCGCCCCGTAATGCTCACCCGCGCCCGTCGGCCGGCCGGCCATGCGCGCCTCTGGGTCGGGGCTGTCGGTCAGCCGCTCGAGCACCAGGGCGTCAGGCAGCGGATCAAGGAAGTGACCGAGCGCCAACTCGGCCGAGCAATCTCGCCGCACAGCTTTCGGCACTCGGCTGCGACTGCTTTCGTGGTGGACCACCCGGAGCGGCCGCGCGAAGCGGCGGCGCTGCTCGGGCACGCAGGCTTCCGGACGACCGAGCGGCACTACGTCCGCTCATCGCGTCAGCTCTCGATCCGGCAGATGCAGGCTTTTCTCGAGCGCTTCCGTCGCCAGCGCGATCAAGAGGAGGCGGATCCGCATCCGGACGACTTGCCACGCTAAGAATCGGCCGAGCCGTAGCCGTGCACTCAAGTGCACAAGCGGGCCGGTCCACCCCGAAGGGAACGGCGGGGGGCCGAGAGCTCAATGACGGAATCGGCACAGCCTCATGCTCAGCCAGCGACGAAGGCTCCGTGGTTCGTCACGAGCCGGAGCCGGTCTGGAGCGACCTCCTCGGATACGAGCCAGGTGTGAAAGGACTGGAATGGGCGCATTGCAGACGTTCGCTTGTTTCGCGGGCTCGCCGGCTCCGCCTCGGTGAACGGACATCAATGCAGCACGCGTGTGTCTGTATGTCATGGCGTGGTCTGGCCGACAGCGGAAAGGCTGCTTTCGGACGGTCGGAATCGGAAAGCGGCCGATAGCGCCGCGACGGCAGCTAAGCGAGCGCTTCCCGCGAGAGAATATCCGCTTCCGGGAAGAGCCCGAGCCCGCGAATATGCGCTATCGCCTGTGCCGGATCGGCAACGAAAAGAACCACCGCTAGGTCTTGCCGAGCGCGTGTGCAGCAAACGTAGAAGAGCCGCCTCGTTCGCTCGACGGCGGTTTCACCGCCTTCCACCAGTGTCTTTTTGTCCCGAGTTGAAAGCTCTTTAAGACCGAAGTATTTTTCGTACGAAAATTGAAAATGTGTGCCCTCATCGTCGTCGAGCACAACAAGCACGCGATCATATTCAGCCCCCTTCACGCCTTGCTGCGTAGAGAAAGGCGACTCCTCGTGTACGTATTTTTGATAAGGCCGGAGCTGATGTGCTGCACAATTTAGGAACGCCGCCATCGAATTGATCTCATTTGACTGATTTTCGTCGCCCTCCGCTCCGTCATGTTCGCTCTCGTTAGCTTTGGGTTCATTGGCCGCGAAATCTTCAAGGTAAGCAGACAACCGAGGGTCAAGCGCGACCAAGCGACTTTCCTTGGCAAGCATCAACACGTCACGAATGGACGCATGCGATGCCGGCGCCATCAGTTCACTGATCTGATTGCTCAAAGCCTGAAGTTGGTTGAGGCGCTCGGCGACATTTACGCCTTTCAGATTGGCCTTCTCGAGCAACGGTGAATGAAGGCGAAGCAGTCGCATCCTATCGAAGTTTCGTCCGTCGCGAACAGCATCCGCAAGGGGGAGTAGAAACGAAACGAACGGTCGCAGTGGCCAAGCCGTCGCATCCAGAAATCCATTCTTGAAAGCGTCCGGTGCCTTGTCGTTGAGCGCTGCGTAGAGGTCTCCAAACCCCAATCGCTTTGCCGCCATGCGATGCACGATCACTAGCATTTTTACCGGATCGTTCTCGCCGGCGGGGAGCCACGTCTCGTCACTGTTTGCTTTGGCGATCCATGCTCTAACTTCGGCCACGCGTTCGTCGCGACGGGCATCGGTTGGCAGGACAAACAAACGCGCTGTACCTACGACCGGAACCTTCGCGTTGCCCTCCTCCTTCTTCCGGCCACCGACCTGAACCAGACCATCGCCGTCACGCCGTATGGCGTTCGCGAGGTTCAATACCGTGGTTGACGAACGGAAGTTCTGCGGTTTGGAGATCGCCCGCCAACCGTCGAGTTGGGGAACCGTGCCGATCCCGGTAGGATAAATGCGCTGCATCGGGTCTCCGAAGAACCCGAGGCAAAAGCGGGCCTGCTCCTGCTGCTGAATCGCCATCAACGCTTCGACAACGACAGGAAAGGTGTCTTGGCTTTCGTCCACAAAAATGAACGGAAATTGCTGCGCTACCAGAGATCGGAAAAGCGGGCGATCCATCATCAACCGCGTAGCCATCTTGATGATGTCATCGTGTCCTAGAATACCCGTGGCGTAGTCACTCCCGGTTCCATAAGCGAAGGTTCGAACCTTAGCGATAGCCTCACGCTGCTGCTCGTAGCGCACGATATCACGAGCGTTCTTGTCCCGCGTTTTCTGCTGAACGCGAGGGCTAAACTTGGACGCATCACTCTGCAGTTCTACAATCCGCTCGTTGATCCTGTTCGCCACCCAAGCGGCGATGTCTTGCTGAAAGGCGCGCCCAATCAACCAAAGGAAACTATGAATCGTAGAGACATGAACGAGCGGATTGTTCCCTACGTCCGCCCAAATCTCCTTTGCGGCGATCTCGGTGTAGGTGATGCAAGCCACGCGCTGCCTGCGCAACCGCAAACGCTCGCCGTGCATGGCGAGCGTCGAGGCGAGCCCCTTAATCAGCGACGTGGTTTTGCCAGAACCCGCCCCAGCAACCATGTTAAAGCTGGTCGGCGGCCGCGCTTCCAGACAGTGACGAAGATCTACGTCGGCCTGCGTATCGGGCTGTTGCGCGCGGCTACTCACCTACCCCGGCCCCGCCGACTTCGGCTTCTACTTCGAGATCGACCTGGGCCTTAAGCCAAATGAGACCGTCGTGAATGTACCTCGGAACTTGCCACTCTTCCGGTCGGGCTGTAAGCACCCCAAGGGCGAACTTAGTCTTGTCGAACTTGTCGCCACTGACCCGCTTGTGCAGGCCCGCTGCCAGGGCGGCAGGATCAGCCAATGCACCGCGTAAGCGCAGACCCAATCTCCGCTGTTGTGCGCTCTGGCACCACTCAGCGTTCTCGAGTCCGAAAGCTTCTTCCAAGGTCCGCCCGGCCAACTCGGCGCTATGGCCATTCCACACAACCGGCGCGGGCGTTTGATAGGCCACCCGGACGCGTGTCGTGCCGTCGGCTGGGGTTTCCTTTTCCTGCTCCGTCGCGGCGAAGAGATCGTGGATCGAAAGCTTTCCCGGAAGCCACTTGACGAGAGTCTGATTGGAAGTGACCGCGCCGGCTACGCCCGGCAGGCACTTCTTACCGTAGCGACGGGCAGGCGCACGGTCGGCGGCCCCGCAAGCCGATACCGATGGACCGTCGCTGCCCACCAACGACTCGGTGTTATCAACGCCTTCCGCTTCTGCGACCTCGGCTTCGATCTCAAGCTCTACATCGTCGTCATCTTCGCCGTCATGGTCGGCGGGCAAGAGCGTAACACTGTCCAAGTCGGTGATAACTAACGTGACGATCCCGAGGAACTCGATCAGCGACTTAAACTGGTGACCGAAGGCGCCGCCAACCTCCAGAATACATATGCAGGATGATCGCAGTGATGTCGCCGCTTTCGATATCATGATCGGGAGCAGCAATCGTTCGACGTTGCCCTCCACGAGCACGGCGGCATCCGAGAAAAACAAATCGCAGTGGGCGAGTTTCAGATACCGTTGCAGAAAATCGCGATGCTCGGCCTCCTGCGCGTAGAATGAGGACAGGTTGAGCACTTCGGTTACCTGGTCGCTTCCGACCAGATCGCGCCGGAAATAGCGGATTGGTTGAAAGCCGCGCTCGTATAGAATGTGTGGCGAGTGGGTCGTAATCACCACCTGGCTGGCGAACGACCCGCCTGCGTCACCCGGGATGACCAGCAAGTCAAGAATGTTGCGAATGAACACCTGCTGAAGTTGCGCGTGAAGGTGCGCCTCGGGCTCCTCGATGAAAATGAGATGGAGGGGCGCGCGCTCCTCCTGTTCAGCCTTCCAGCGCTCCTGTAGATCGAGCACTTCCACTACCATATATATCAGGTTTTTGAAGCCAAGCCCGTTGTAAGTGTCAGGCAGCATTATCGCCTGTGTGCCTTCGCCCACGATGTAGTGGACGCGCGCATCCTGGCTCATGATAGACGCCGGGTTCAGGGCTGACTTGATTTCGAGCCTTGGATTGTTGAGGCCTGGGTAGCCCAATCGCCCCAATCGCTCCAAAGTATCTTTAAAAACTTCCGCAAGATGCTTGTCGAGGCCCACCTCAGACTCGAACAGCGCCTTGAGCGCCTGATGGTCGTCCTGACGCTGATCGAGATTGCGCTGATAGAAGCGGCTCAAGCGCTTCGACAGATCCTCCGACCGGCCACCACCGACGGACGTCGCTGATGGATCAGCGAGGTGCCGCTGGGCATTCAGGAAATCGACCTTGACGAGCGATTTCAGCACGGCGTCGCCACCTGGGTCGTTGCCCAGCGGCAGCGGCAGATATCCTTCGACCGCGCGAAACTTCGAGTCAAACTGCGTGTGATCCAGGACGAAGTACCGCAGCTCGTACTCGCGTCTCAGCTCCTCGAGCAGGTAAGCCGACAGCGACTTCGGCCAAGGCACGTAATCGCCTGCGCCACCGACCAGCGCTTCCGCCTTGGCCCGGCCCTCGTCACGAGCGGCGCGGTATCGCTGAATTAGGTCGGAGATGTTCTTCGGCGCAAGTTCTACGCGGATGCCCACTAGCGTTCCGGCCCAAGCGGTCGATGGCAGGATGGGGATAACGAGATAGAGGTCTTCCGCTCCTACCTCGAACCAAAGGTCGAGCGCGACGGTTGGAAACTCCGCCTCGGCGATCTCGCCGTTTCTTTCGCCGATCTCATCCAACAACGGCCATACATGGGAGCTGAAATCATACAGGCTAAAGGCATTTTTGCCGCCGTTGAGGAACATCTGCATCGCCTGCGTAGCAGATGTTTTTCCGCTGTTATTCGCGCCAACAAAAATAGAGATGTCGGATGCAAGTTCGACATGCACGTCTCGAAGCCGCCGAAAATTCCGCAGTCGATAAGAATGCAGATGCATCGTGTCGCCCCCAGGATTGATGCTACTGCCTAACGACGCGCGAGGGAACCTCGAACCCATTTTGGCGGCTGAATCTGAGGAGGCGGTCTCTTCCCGAGTGTTTTCGGTTCCCGATACGGCTCGTGGCGTTCGCTGTCAGGACCCGAACCGCCGCGGCTGAATGTCTGAGAAGGGTCGAGAGCTGACCGTTAACGCGCAAGCCCCCAGTCGCTGACCGAGTGCGAGGTCCCAAGATGCTCGCGCACAGCAGCACATCAGCCGGAGCTGCACACCGTGCACTCGAGTGCACGGCAGGGGCCCCTGTGGTCGCGCGCCGAACGTACACTGGTCTGCCTCCCCTGTGACGGCGCGCTCGCCGTTGACCGCGTAGTCGAGGTGTCGCGGCGCGCGCAGCCGGACTCAGTTCTAGACCAGGGCAAGAAATAGGTGGCGCGCGTCCCGGTCTGACGATGTAGCTGGTTCGGCCGTGGACAACGCGCGGCCTCTGCCGAACCCGACCGAAACCGAGCACGCGCCTCCGAGCGCGCCGCGGCGTATTCGCGCTGGCACGCCGCAGGTTGCTATCCTCACCAGCGTTCAGACTCCCACGCATCCGGAGGCGGGTGAGGTCAGCCTCCTCATGCGCTATCTTGGCACCGAACTCGCCCGCATCCTCGAAACCGACACATGACCGCAGCCCCCCCTGCTCCGCATTCACAACGTGTGGCCGTGTATGCCCGCGTCTCGACGGCCAAGCAGGCTGAGGCCGATCTCTCGATCCCCGACCAGCTCGCCTCGGCCCGCGCCTACTGTGAGCGCCACGGGTGGACCGTGGCCGCGGAGTTCATCGAGCCCGGTGCCTCCGGCACTGATGACCAGCGCCCCGCTTTCCAACGCCTCATAGAAGAGGCGACAGGCAGCGCCCGACCGTTCGATGTCGTGCTCGTCCATTCGCTGAGTCGGTTCGCACGCGATCTCGTGGCAGTCGAACTCGCCACGAGGCGGCTTGACAAAGTCGGCGTCAGGCTCGTCTCCATGACGCAGGAGATGAGTGACGATGCGAACGGCATGTTGATGCGTCGGATCATCGCCGCAATCGACGAACACCACTCGCAGGAGAACGCGAAACACACGCTCCGGGCGATGCGCGAGAACGCTCGCCAGGGTTACTGGAACGGCAGCCGTCCGCCCTACGGCTACAAGGCGGTCGAAGCGGGACAGCGCGGCGCGCGGGTGAAGAAGGTGCTCGCCGTCAACGAGGACGAGGCCGAGGTCGTCCGTCGAGTTTTCGCCTTGCACCTGGGGGCCGAAGGCGCACCGACGGGCGTGAAGGCCATCGCTGCCCGCCTCAACGATGCGGGCGTCACGCTTCGCGGAAAGCCCTTCAGCATCTCCAACGTCCACCGGATCCTCACCGCTACGACCTACGCGGGCCGGCACGTCTTCAACCGCGTGGAGGCTCGGTCCGGTAAGGCGAAGCCGCGCGACGAGTGGATCGAGGTCGCCGTACCCGCGATCGTCTCGGCCGAAGACTTCGAACGGGTGCAGGAAAGTCTTGCGGCCCGTGCCCCCAGCAGGACGCCACCCAGGGCCGTGTCGAGCCCGGTCCTACTCACCAGTCTTGCAGTCTGCGAAACCTGCGGGGCCGGCATGACGCTGCGAACGGGCAAGGGCGGCAGGTACCGCTACTACACCTGCGCCGGGCAGGCGCACCGAGGCAAGTCGGTCTGCGCCGGCAGGTCGGTTCCGATGCAGCAGCTTGATGGCCTCGTCACCGACGCCCTGGCCGAGCGGGTACTTCGGCCCGAACGCCTGGAAGCACTGCTGGCCGCCTACATCTCCCGCGGAGCAGAGGCGGACGGCGCGCGAAAGGAGCGCTTGGCGCGCGCTCGCAAGGCACTCACCGACGCGGCGGGGGCGAAGAGCAACCTCCTCGGCCTTGTTGCGGCAGGAGTACTGCAGGCCGACGATCGCGACCTCGCAGAGCAACTCCGCTCAGCAGAGGCTCGCCGTTGTGCGGCGGAGGAGGAGATCGCGCGCCTCGAGGCGGCGGCAAACGCGGTCGCTCCCACGGCGATCACTGCGGCGAAGGTCGCAAAACTGGGGGCGACAATCCACCAGGCGCTGCAGTCTGGCCCACCGGAATTCAGGCGGGCGTACCTCCGGCTCTTCGTCGGAAAGGTCGTCGTCGGTGACAAGGAGGTGCAGATCAGCGGGCCTACGTCCGCTCTGGCTCGCGCCGCCCAGGCTGCGGAGAACGCCGACCCAAAGGATCTGAGTACTCAGTTTCGTAGGCGATGGCGTCCCATAGGGGATTCGAACCCCTGTTGCCGCCGTGAGAGGGCGGTGTCCTAGGCCTCTAGACGAATGGGACCCATGGCCTTCGCCGGCCGGCGAACCGCGGCGAGGCCGGCTGTCTAGACCCGCTTGCCGGCCGGATCAAGCGGCTGTCCACCTGCCGCCAGCGCGCGATCGCGCCGGCCGCTGCGACATGCATCGGAGCAATACCGCACCGCATCCCAGTCGCGCGCCCATTTGCGCCGCCACGCGAAGGGACGCCCGCAGGCCAGGCACGGCTTCTCCGGCAGATGCGGCTTGCGGTGGCCGCCGCGGCCAGCCACGCCCTACTCCGCCGCGCGGAGCTCGGCGATCACGCGACCCCGCCGCGGCTCCACGAACAGGATGCGCTCGCCATCGGGCCGCGCGACCAGCACGACCAGCCGGCCTTCCGTCTCCGCGACCGACAGGATCCGCGTCCCCGCCGGCTGACCCAGATGCTGCGCGCCGGACACGGCCGCACCGCGATCGCCGCCGGCCCGCTGGACGATCAGCACCACGAGCGTCACGGTGCCCGCTACGATCAGCACCCCCATCACACCGACAAGCCACTTGAGCGCCGCCACGCCACCCCCCGCCGATCCTGCTGCACCGCGCCTGCTGGAGGCCGTCGCGCCGCCCGAGGCCGCCGGCACCCGCGCCGACCGTTTCCTCGCCGGCGCGGTAGAGGGCCTTTCCCGCTCCCGGGTCAAGGCGCTGATCGAGGCCGGCCATGCCCGATGCGACGGCCGCCCGATCACCGACCCGTCCGAGACGGTGCGGGCCGGTGCCCGCTACGCCCTCACGGTGCCGCCCGCCGCGCCGGCCGCGCCGAAGCCCGAAGCGATCCCGCTCGCCATACTGTTCGAGGACCGCGACCTCATCGTGCTCGACAAGCCGGCCGGCCTGGTCGTGCATCCGGCGCCCGGCAATCAGGCGGGCACGCTGGTCAACGCCGTGCTCGCCCATGCCGGCGAGGACCTCTCCGGCATCGGCGGGGAGGCGCGGCCCGGCATCGTCCATCGCCTCGACAAGGACACCTCGGGCGTCATGGTCGTGGCGAAGTCGGAGCGCGCCCACACCGCGCTCTCCGCCGCCTTCGCCAGTCGCGACCTGGACCGCGAGTATCTCGCGCTGGTCTGGGGCCTGCCGGCCGCCGCCGCGGGCGAGATCGAGGCGCCGATCGGCCGCCACCCTACCGATCGGAAGCGGATGGCGGTGGTGACGCGCGGCGGCAAGCCGGCGCTGACGCGATGGCGGCTGGAGCGCGCCTTCGGCACCGCCGCGGCGCTGCTGCGCTGCCGGCTGGCGACGGGCCGGACGCATCAGATCCGCGTCCACCTGGCCCATGCCGGCCATCCTCTGGTGGGCGACCCGGTCTATCTCCGCCGGACGCCGGCCGCCGCCCGCCTGCTGCCGGAGTCGCTGCGCGACGCGCTGCTGGCTTTCCCGCGCCAGGCGCTGCATGCTGCCTCCCTCGGGTTCCGCCACCCGGTGACCGGCCAGGCGCTGTCCTTCCAGACGCCGATGCCGTCCGACATGGCGGCCCTGGTCGACCTGCTCGGTGCGGGTCTGTGACGGAAGGTTACAGGACCTAAACCGAGTGTGACGGTCGGGTTTTCCTGGACCCCGCTCCCCGAATCAGCTATATGCGTTTCGTCAACGACAGACGGGTGCCGCTGCGCCTGTCGCGCGCGGAACCGGAACGGTCCTGCGGACAAGGTGTCCCCGCACTTCCTCTCCCCGTCGTGACCGGATGAGGGGTTGTACGGGAGGGCCCGGATGACGTTGGCGGATCATGGGGCCGAAAGGCCCGCAGGCTGTTCAGGGCCCCGCCGTCACGGGGGGTGAAGGGCAGCGCAGGAGGCAGAACCCGCTATGGCGTCCAGCCTTTCGATCCCGATCGCCCCGGAGGGCAATCTCTCTCGCTACCTCCAGGAGATCCGGAAGTTTCCGATGCTCACCGCGGAGGAGGAGTACAACCTCGCCAAGCGGTGGAAGGAAGCCGGCGACGAGCAGGCCGCGCACAAGCTCGTCACCTCGCATCTGCGCCTCGTCGCCAAGATCGCCATGGGCTACCGCGGCTACGGCCTGCCGGTGGGCGAGCTGATCTCCGAAGGCAATGTCGGCATGATGCAGGCGGTGAAGCGGTTCGACCCGGACCGCGGCTTCCGCCTGGCCACCTACGCGATGTGGTGGATCCGCGCCGCCATCCAGGAATACATCCTGCACAGCTGGTCGCTCGTGAAGATGGGCACGACCGCCGCGCAGAAGAAGCTGTTCTTCAACCTGCGCCGGCTGAAGGGCCAGATGAGCGCGCTGGAGGAAGGCGACCTCAAGCCCGAGCAGGTCGAGAAGATCGCCAAGGCGCTGCAGGTGCCCGAGGCCGACGTGGTCAGCATGAACCGCCGCCTCGCCTCGCCCGACAACAGCCTGAACGCGCCCGTCCGCGCCGACAGCGAGGGCGAGTGGCAGGACTGGCTGGTCGACGAGAGCGAAAGCCAGGAGGAGGAGCTGGCGGAGCGGCAGGACATGTCGAACCGCCGGCAACTGCTCGGCGAGGCGCTGAAGACCCTCAACGACCGCGAGCGCCACATCCTGATCGAGCGGCGCCTGAAGGACGAGCCGACCACGCTCGAGGAGCTTTCGCAGCAGTACAACATCAGCCGCGAGCGCGTGCGCCAGATCGAGGTCCGCGCCTTCGAGAAGCTGCAGAAGAGCATGAAGCAGCAGATCGTCGAGCGCAGGCTCGCGGTCAGCTGAGCGGAGGCTCGCAGTCAGCTGAGCGCAGGCTCGCGGTCAGCTGACGGCGCAGGCGCGCGGTCGGCTGATTTCCCGCTGACGTGATATTCGAATAGGGGCCGGCGGCCGCGCTGCCGGCCCTTTTCGCGTCAGGCGGCCCGCGCCCACTGCACGATCTCGCGCAGCGGCATCGCACCGGCGCGCCGCGCGACCTCCCGCCCGTCGCGGAACAGCGCCAGCGTCGGGATGGAGGAGATGCCGAGCTCCGCGGCCAGCGCCGGCGCCTCCTCGGTCGAGACCTTGACGAGCCGCATCCGCGGCTCGAGCTCCCTCGCCGCCGCGTCGAAGGCCGGCGCCATCACGCGGCACGGGCCGCACCAGGACGCCCAGAAATCGACCAGCACCGGCAGCCCCGACAGGCGCAGGTGCCTGCGCGCCCGCACCTCGTCGAGTCCCACCGGCTTCGCCTCGAAGAGCGGACGGTGGCAGGCGCCGCAGCGCGGCCGGTCGCCAAGCCGTGCTGCCGCCACCCGCACCGCCGCGTCGCAATGCGGGCAGACAACCAGCGTGGCGTCGCTCATTCCGGCATCACTCCGCCGCAGGCTGCCATCCACGGCGCGGCCCGCGGGAAGGCTCCACCAGGGACGGCGCGAAGCGGCGCCCGATCAGCCCGAGCAGCGCATAGACCGCCACCAGCGTCGCAGCCGCACCGCCGGCGAAGATCGCCAGGCCGAGCACCCAGTCGATCGGCCCGCCGATGTCGCGAAACCCCGAATGGGTCACCTGCTGCATCACCAGCACCGCCGTCGCTCCGCCGAAGACGGCGGCCACCTCCGACCAGACCAGGCGACGCGGATGGATGCCGCGATCGCGCAACAGCACGTAGACGAAGGCGAGCAGCGCCAGCGCGCCCGCGCCGACCGTCACCCAGAGCCCGAGACCGAGCATCTCCTCGAACACGGCCACGAAGACCCAGAGCTCGAGTTCCTTCATCGGCTTTTCTCCTTCCTCTCCAGTGACCCGGTCACGCGCGGCCGCGCAGCATCGCGAGATAGGTCGGCTTCAGCCCGACCTCCTTCATGATCCAGGAGATCCACAGCTCCTCGAGCGGTGCGACGATGCCGGGGAAGGAGGGGACGAGATTGT
Organism: Falsiroseomonas oryziterrae; assembly: GCF_021864505.1. Classification (GTDB taxonomy): domain Bacteria; phylum Pseudomonadota; class Alphaproteobacteria; order Acetobacterales; family Acetobacteraceae; genus Falsiroseomonas; species Falsiroseomonas oryziterrae. The sequence continues at coordinate 1,116 of NZ_JAKJIB010000009.1, read as the reverse complement.
CGTTGTAATCGAACTCCACCAGCATCGCCCGGCCGATGCGCGTGATCAGTGGGCATGAGGTGTAGCCGTTGTAGCGCTCCGCGCTCTCGCGCCCCTGGATCGCGGCGACAAGGTGATCGACCGCCACGGGCACCTGCCACTTCACGCTCGCCGCCGTCTTGCCCTTCGGCACGCCCGCGACGTCGCCGACGCAGAACACCTCCGGGAAGCGGACATGGCGAAGGTTGTGCCGGTGCACCTCCGCCCAGCCGTCGCCGGCCCAGGGCCCGGTCTGCCAGCGCAGCGGAGAGTTGCGCACGATCGCCGGCGCGCGCATCGGCGGCACGACGTTGATGAAGTCGTAGCGCTGCTCCTTGCGGCCCTCGGGCGTCTCGAACACCGCCACCTTGCGGCCGAGGTCGATGCCCTTCAGCACATGCGCGTAGTTCACCTTGATGTCGCGCTCGCCGAACAGCATGCGCACCTTCTCCGACACGATGGGCACGCTGAACAGCACGCGGTTCTGCGCGTGGTAGATCAGCTCAGCCCTGCCCCGCGTACCCGCGCGGCGCAGCCGGTCGTCGGTGAGGAAGGCGTATTTCAGCGGCGCGCCCGCGCATTTCATCTCGGTCTCAGGGCGGCCGAAGACGCCGACGCCGCCGCGCTCGGCGAAGGCCGCCATCGCGCGCCAGGTGGCCTCGGCCTGCTGCGGGCCGGCATAGATCGAACCGAGCCCGTCCTGGCCGATGCGGGCGACGTCCATCCCCTCGATCGCGTCGTAGTCGAGCTGCAGCCCCGTCGCGACGATCAGCCAGTCATAGGGCAGCCGCTGCCCGCCTTCGGTCGTGACGACCTTGGCGACGGGGTCGATCTCCGCCGCGCGTTCCTCGACCAGCCGGACGCCGCGCGCGACGTATTCGGCGGTGGTGGACAGGACGTAGTCCGGTCCCCGCAGGCCCGCCGCAACCAGGGTGAAGCCGGGCTGGTAGAGATGCTCGCGCCGCCGGTCCACCAGCGTGATCTCGGCGCCCGAGAGCCGCTGCGCGAGCCGCGACGCGGCGGTGAGGCCGGCCGCGCCGGCGCCCACGATGACGATGCGCGCGCGGGTGGCGACAGGCTGCGCCTGGCCGCTCGGCG
>NZ_JAKJIB010000089.1 GCF_021864505.1 Falsiroseomonas oryziterrae | reverse complement strand
TCGACCGCCGTTCCTTCCTGCGCCAGGCCGGCCTCGCCGGCGCGGGCCTTGCCGCGCTGGGCGCGGTCGCGCCGTCGCGGGCGATGGCCGCGGGGGCCGCGACCGGCGTGATCAACCACGCCCAGCCGGTGCAGCGCGTGAAGAACATCTGCACCCACTGCTCGGTGGGCTGCACGGTGATCGCCGAGGTGCAGAACGGCGTGTGGGTCGGCCAGGAGCCGGCCTGGGAATCGCCGATCAACCGCGGCACGCACTGCGCCAAGGGCGCTTCGGTGCGTGAGCTGGTGCATGGCGACCGCCGCCTGAAGTTCCCGATGAAGCTCGTGAACGGCGAGTGGCAGCGCATCAGCTGGGACGTGGCGTATCGCGAGATCGCCGACCGCATGATGCAGATCCGCGCGAACAGCGGCGCGGACAGCCTCTTCTGGCTCGGCAGCGCCAAGTTCTCCAACGAGGGCGCCTACCTGTTCCGCAAGTTCGCCGCCTTCTGGGGCACCAACTCGGTCGACCACCAGGCGCGCATCTGCCACTCGACCACGGTCGCGGGCGTTGCCAACACCTGGGGCTACGGCGCGCAGACCAATTCGTACAACGACATCCGCAATTCCAAGACCATGATCATCATGGGCGGGAACCCGGCGGAGGCGCATCCGGTCAGCCTGCAGCACGTGCTGGCGGGCAAGGAGCGGAATCGCGCCAACCTGATCGTGATCGACCCGCGCTACACACGCACCGCGGCGCATGCGACCGAGTACGTGCGGATGCGCCCGGGCACCGACATCCCGATCATCTGGGGCATGCTCTGGCACATCTTTCAGAATGGCTGGGAGGACAAGGAGTTCATCCGCCAGCGCGTGCACGGCATGGAGCAGATCCGCGCCGAGGTCGCGAAGTGGACGCCGGCCGAGGTCGAGCGCGTCTCCGGCGTGCCGGGCGACCAGCTCCGCAAGGTCGCCGAGATGTTCGCGACCCAGAAGCCCGCGACGCTGATCTGGTGCATGGGCGCCACGCAGAAGACGGTCGGCACGGCGAACGTCCGCGCCTACTCGGTGCTGCTGCTGGCGACCGGCAACGTCGGCAAGGAAGGGACGGGGGCCAACATCTTCCGCGGCCACTGCAACGTGCAGGGCGCGTCGGACTTCGGCCTCGATGTCGGCAACCTGCCGGCCTACTACGGCATCGACGAGACCGCGTGGCGCCACTGGAGCCGCGTGTGGGGCATGTCCTTCGAGGAGATGCGCTCGCGCTTCGACACGCCGCAGATGCAGACGACGCCGGGCATCCCGACGACGCGCTACTTTGACGCCGTTCTGCTACCGAAGGACCAGGTGCAGCAGCGCGACAACCTGAAGGGCATGCTGGTCTTCGGCCATGGCGGCAACACCGTCACCCGCATGCCGGAAGCCGCCCGCGCGCTCGAGGCGCTCGAGCTGCTGGTGATCGCCGACCCGCATCCGACCACCTTTGCGATGCAGTCGAACCGCCGCAACGGCACCTACCTGCTGCCGATCGCGACGCAGTTCGAATGCGCCGGCAGCCGCACGAGCTCCAACCGCTCGGTGCAGTGGGGCGAGAAGATCGTGAACCCGATCTTCGAAAGCCGCACGGACTACGAGGTGATGTACCGCCTGGCCGGCGCGCTGGATGAGGCGGCGCAGCGCCGCAACATGCCGGTGCGCTTCCAGGAGCCGATGTTCCGGCCCTTCGAGATCCGGGACAACGCGCCGACGCCGGAGAGCATCCTCGCCGAGATCAACCGCGGCGCCTGGGGCTCGGGCTACTCGGGCATCTCGGCCGATCGCCTGAAGGCGCATATGCGCCACCAGCAGCACTTCGACCTGATGACGCTGCGCGCCGGGCCGAACGCGCCGGAGGAGGTCCGCGGCGACTACTACGGCCTGCCGTGGCCGTGCTGGGGCAAGCCGGAATGGCGCCACCCCGGGAGCCACATCCTCTACAACACCGACCTGCACGTGAAGGAAGGCGGCGGCACCTTCCGCGCCCGCTTCGGCGTGGAGCGCGAAGGCCAGACGCTGCTGGCCGAGGGCTCCTTCTCGAAGGGCTCGGAGATCCGCGACGGCTATCCGGAATTCACCATCGCGGTGATGAAGCGGCTCGGCTGGTATGACGAGCTGACCGCGGCGGAAAAGGCGCAGATCGCCGAGATCGGCACAGGCCTCGGCGGCGAGGACCGCGTGTCGTGGATGACCGACCTCTCGGGCGGCATCATCCGCGTCACGATGGAGCATGGCGTCATGGCCTACGGCAACGCGAAGGCGCGCGCCGTGGCCTGGAACCTGCCGGACCCGGTGCCGGTGCACCGCGAGCCGATCTACACGCCGCGCACCGACCTCGTCGCGCAGTACCCGACGCTGCAGGACCGGCGCGGCTTCCGTCTGCCGCATCTCGGCACCTCGGTGCAGAACTCGGCGGTGCAGCGCAACGTGGCGCGCGACTTCCCGATCGTGCTGACCTCGGGCCGACTGGTCGAATACGAGGGCGGCGGCGAGGAGACGCGGTCCAACAAGTGGCTCGCCGAGCTGCAGCAGGACATGTTCGTCGAGATCAACCCGCGCGACGCGGCGGCGCGGAACATCCGCGACGGCCAGTGGGTGTGGGTGTCCGGCCCCGAGAACGAGTCCCGCGCCCGCGTGAAGGCGCTGGTGACGGAGCGCGTGGGGCCGGGCGTCGCGTTCATGCCCTTCCACTTCGGCGGCTGGTTCCAGGGCGAGGATCGTCGCGGTCGCTACCCGCGCGGCGCCGACCCGATCGTCCTCGGCGAGTCCGTGAACGTGGTGACGACCTACGGCTATGATCCGGTGACCTTCATGCAGGAAACGAAGGTCACCCTCTGCCAGATCCGCGCGGCGTAAGGGGGAGCGCAGACAATGGCCCGCATGAAGTTCCTGTGCGACAGCGACCGTTGCATCGAGTGCAACGCCTGCGTCACCGCCTGCAAGAACGAGCACGAGGTGCCCTGGGGCATCAACCGGCGCCGCGTCGTCACCATCAACGACGGCAAGCCGGGTGAGCGCTCCATCTCCATGGCGTGCATGCACTGCACCGACGCGCCCTGCGCGGCGGTGTGCCCGACCTCGTGCTTCTACACGACGGCGGACGCCATCGTGCTGCACGACAAGGACACCTGCATCGGCTGCGGCTACTGCTTCTACGCCTGCCCCTTCGGCGCGCCGCAGTATCCGCGCGTCGGCAACTTCGGCAGCCGCGGCAAGATGGACAAGTGCACCTACTGCGCCGGCGGCCCGCAGGCCGACAACACCGGCGTGGAGTACGTCCAGTACGGCGCCAACCGCCTGGCGGAAGGCAAGCTGCCGATCTGCGCCGAGATGTGCTCGACCAAGGCGCTGCTCGCCGGCGACGGTGACATGATCGCCAGCATCTACCGCGAGCGCGTGCAGCGCCGCGGCTACGGCTCGGGCGCCTGGGGCTGGCGCACCGCCTACAAGACGACCGTCAGCGTCTGAGGAAACGGGGCCTGGGCGGGAGAGATCCCGCCCCATGGCGCCCCGGGGGAAACACACATGATCTCACGCATCCTGCCTGTGCTGGCGCTGGCTCTCGGGCTCGGCTTCGCGGCGCCGTCCTTCGCGCAGATCGGCGGACCGGTGACCGGCATCCCGGGCAATCCGGCCGCCCCCAATGCGTCGGCCGAGGAGCTCGAGCTGCAGAAGATCCTGCAGGGCGGGCGCATCGCCGGCCGCGTCACCATCCCGGACAACCAGTCCGCCAGCCTGGTCCAGCCGGCCGGGCGCGACTGGCGCGCATTCCACAACGTCACCCTGACCTGGGTGGGCGGCATCGCCGTGCTCGGCATGCTGGCCATCATCGCGATCTTCTACGCGACGAAGGGCCGCATTCCGGTGGAGGGCGGGCGGACCGGCCACACGATCCAGCGCTTCAACCTGATCGAGCGAGGGGCGCACTGGATGACGGCGGGCAGCTTCGTGGTGCTCGCGCTGACCGGCCTCAACCTCACCTTCGGGCGCTGGCTGATCCTGCCCATCGTGGGGCCCGAGGCCTTCGCCACGCTCACGCTCTGGGGCAAGTACGCCCACAACTACCTGTCCTTCCCCTTCACGCTCGGCATCGTCGTGCTCTTCCTGATGTGGGTGAAGGACAACATCCCGAACAAGCTCGACGTCGCCTGGTTCAAGGCGGGCGGCGGCCTGATCGGCCACGGCCACCCGGAAGCCGCGCGCTTCAACGGCGGCCAGAAGATGGTGTTCTGGATCACGGTGATCGGCGGCACGCTCGTCGCCGTCTCCGGCTACGTCCTGATCTTCCCCTTCTGGGTGACCGACATCGCGGGGATGCAGCTGGCGCACATCGTGCACGGCGTGATCTCCGTGCTGATGATCGCCGCCATGGTCGGGCACATCTACATCGGCTCGGTCGGCATGGAAGGCGCCTTCGACGCGATGGGCTCGGGCCAGGTCGACATGAACTGGGCCAAGCAGCACCACGGCCTCTGGGTGGAGGACGAGGTGAAGAAGGCGCGCGAGACCGTGGCGCCGGGCGCACGCGCGGCCGGAGCCGACTGAAGCATCGCAGCCGGGCGGCGTCGCGCGAGCGGTCCGCCCGGTGCAGTTGGAGTTGACCCGAGGGGCGCGTGCGGACCGGCACGCGCCCCTCGGCGTTCCGCGCCACGCCTGCGCCCGGCGAGCGGAGGGTTACTCCGCTCGCAGCGCAGCCTTCCGGCACGTGACATGTGCTTAATGCATGGCGGGTTTCTGTTGCGGCGCACAAAAAGCCCTTGCGCCGCCCCCGTCCCAACCCTAGTTTGTGCAGCGCAGCAAGGCGGTTCGTCCGCGTGCTGCCTTTCTTGGACGTTTCCTCCCTAAACTCGGCGGTGCCGCAAGGCACCGCCGTCTTTTTTTGCCCAGGCGGGAGCCTCAGCCCCGCAGGAAGCCCCAATCGGTTTCCGCCAGCACGTCCAGCAGGCGGCCGACGTCGCGCTGCATCCGGCCCAGGCCGGCGCCGCGGGCAACGCGCGCTTCGTCCATGTAGAGGCGCCGGGCGATCTCCACCTGCAGCGCATGCACCCCTTCGCGCGGGACGCCGTAATGACGCGTGACGTAGCCGCCCGCATAGGGATCGTTGCGCCGGACCCGGTACCCCATGGCCGAGAGCGTCTCCTCGACCAGCCGGGTGGCCCGCGGGGCGCAGGAGGTGCCGTGGGCGTCGCCGAGCACGATGTCGGCGGGCGGGGAGCCCTGGACGGGGTGCGTCGGCATGGAATGGCAATCGACCAGCAGGCAGGCGCCGAAGGCCGCCCGCGTCTCCTCGATCAGGGCGGACAGCGCAGCGTGGTAGGGCTGCCAGTAGTCGCGCACGCGCGCCTCGGCGTCCGCGAAGGCGAGTTTGTGCCGGTAGACCGGTTCGCCCGTCGCCACCACGCGCGCGATGGTGCCGAGCCCGGCGCCGACGCGCGGGCTTGCCGTGTTCACCCAGGCCGGCAAGGGCCCGTCGAACATGGCGGGATCGAGTTCCCATGGCTCCCGGTTCGCGTCGCAGAAGACGCGCGGGAAGGTCGCGGCGAGCAGGGGGGCGCCCATCGCCGGGGCGGCGGCGAACAACTCGTCGACGAAGCTGTCCTCGCTGCGCCTCAGCGCCACCGGATCAAGCCGCGCCTCGGCCAGGAAATCGGCGCTGTAGTGCGATCCGCTGTGCGGCGAGGCGAAGACCAGGGGCATGATCTGCCGGGCGGGCCGCATCACCCGGAAGGGCGGCGGGGCGTCCAGGACAGGTGGGCGGGGAGGCATGTCCATGCGGTAGGAAGGAAGCCACAGCCCGGCGGTTCTTGTCACCACCGCATGGCGGGTCGGGGTTGCGTGCCGCGAGCCGCGCCGCTAATCAGGCGGCCCTGCGGGATCCCGGGCGCGTAGCTCAGCGGGAGAGCACCACCTTGACACGGTGGGGGTCACAGGTTCAATCCCTGTCGCGCCCATTCCGGCCCGCGCAACACCGCAGAAAACCTGGGATTCAGGCGTTCAGGCCGGAATCGGGCGGGCGGCCTCGACCGTCGTGTCGCCGGGTAGGCCGATCGTCACGGGATCCTTGCGTGGCAAGTGGTCTGGCCACGCTAAAGCGTCAGAAACCGCCGCCGGCTGCAAGCCAGGCCGTCTCGTCCGGCGTGCCGACGCGACCAAGCGCGGCGTTGCGATGCGGGAAGCGACCGAAGCGGCGGATCACGGCCCGGTGCCGCCACGCGTAGTCGATCGCGCCGCCCGGCGCGGCGTGGCGCGGATCGTCGCGGAGCCCCTCGAACAGCGCGACCGAGACGTCCTGGTCGGCCATCGCCTCGCTGTGCTCGAAGGGCAGGTAGAGGAAGATCCGCTGCGTTGGCGTGAGACCGAGGTCGAGGCGTCGCGCCAGCACGGCGTCGCGCGCCACCACCAGCGCGTGCGCATCGGAGGCGAAGGCCTCGGACGCGCCGCGGAAGAGGTTGCGCGGGAACTGGTCGAGCAGGAGCAGCAGCGCCAGCGCGCCCTCCGGCGTCGCCGCCCAGCCATCCAGTGCGCCTTCGCGGGCGGGGACGACGAGGTGGCCGAAGCCGTCGCGGCAGGTCGCGTCGAATGCGTCGTCCTTCATGAACCAGGCCGTGCGGAACGAGTCCGGCCCGTCGGCGAACCAGAAGGCGAGCAGGCGCTCGGCGTCGTTCATGCGAGGGCCCGGTCCAGCAGGCGGATCGAGTGCAGCGCTTCGCGCCCGCCGAGATCGCCGATCTGGTGGCGGCAGGAGGTGCCGTCAGCGACGATGAAGGCCTCCGCCTTCGTCTTGCGGAGATGCGGCAGCAGCGAGAGTTCGGCCATCGCCTTGCTCACCTCGAGGTTCTTCGCCTCGTAGCCGAAGGCGCCGGCCATGCCGCAACAGGACGAGGTGATCGGCGTCACCTTGAGGCCCGGGATGCGCGTGAGCGCAGCGACGGCTGCTGGGAAGGCGCCGAAGGCCTTCTGGTGGCAATGGCCGTGGATATGCGCCTCGCCCTCGATCGGCTTCATCGCGAGCGCGGGCTTCGTCTCGGCCAGCCATTCCGAGACGAGCTTCGCCCGCGACGCCAGCCGCTCCGCGGCCTCGCCGGGGACGAGGGCCAGGAACTCATCGCGCAGCGTCATGAGGCAGGATGGTTCGAGGCCGAGCACCGGGCTGTCCCAGTGCGACAGCGCCTCGATCGTGCGCCGCGCCTCGGCGCGGGCTTCCGCGACCATGCCGGCCGCCAGATAGGTCCGGCCGTCATCCAGCGGGCGCGTGCCGTCCAGCGGCCGTGCGACCGCCGGAGCCGCGCCGGCGGCGCGCAGCACGCGGATCGCGGCACGCAAGTTCTCCGGCTCGAAGTAGCGGTTGAACAGGTCGGGCAGCAGGATGACCTCGCCTGCGCGGCCGTCCGGCGCGCGGCACTCGACATCGGAAAAGGCGTCGCGGCGGAAGCGGGGCAGGGGGCGATCGGCGAAGCCGAGCAGCGCCTTCGCGCCGGGGATCGCGGCCGGCCAGTTCACCAGCGGCGCCAGGCTCGCGGCGAGAGAAGCCCAGCGCGGCATGGTGGCGACCAGCCGGTCATTCAGCCGCACGCCCTGCGCCGTGTTGCGCGCATGCGCCGCCTCGACCTTCATCTTCGCCATGTCCACGCCGGTCGGGCATTCCCGCTTGCAGCCCTTGCAGGCGACGCAGAGCGAGAGCGCATCCGCCACCTCGTCCGAGGCGAGGCCGCCCGGGATCTGCCCGGTCAGCGCGAGGCGCAGCGTGTTGGCGCGGCCGCGCGTCAGGTGCTTCTCGTCGCGGGTGGCGCGGTAGGACGGGCACATCGTGCCGGCGTCGAACTTCCGGCAGGTCCCGTTGTTGTTGCACATCTCGACCGCGCCGAGCAGGCCGCCTTGCGGGCCGGGCCAGGCGGACCAGTCGAGCGCCGGCGTGATCGCCGGGTCCGCCGTATAGCCCTCGTGGTAGCGCAGCAGGCTGCGGTCATCCATGCGCGGCGGGTGGACGATGCGGTTCGGGTTCAGCAGCCCGTGCGGCAGCGCCTCGCTCGCCGGGTCGAAGGCGTCCTTCACCGCCTCGAAGGCGCGGGCGATGCGCGGGCCGAACATCGGCTCGTTGAATTCGGCGCGGACGATGCCGTCGCCATGCTCGCCGGAATGGCTGCCCTTGTACTCGCGCACCAGCGCGAAACATTCCTCCGCGATGGCGCGCATCTTCTTCACGTCCTCGCCGTCCTTCATGTTCAGCACGGGACGGACGTGAAGGCAGCCGACCGAGGCATGGGCGTACCAGGTGCCGACCGTGCCGTGCTTGGCGAAGACGTCGTTGAGGCGCTCGGTGTAGTCGGCCAGGTTCTCCAGCGCGACGGCGCAATCCTCGATGAAGGAGACCGGCTTCCCGTCGCCCTTCATGCTCATCATGATGTTGAGCCCGGCCTCGCGCACCTCGGCGACCTGCGCCTGGAAGGCCGCATCGGTGACGCGCACCACCTGCCCCGGCAGGCCGAGGTCGCCCATCATCTCCTCGAGCCGGTCGAGCGCGGCCAGCAGCGGCGCGTCCTCCTGCCCGTGGAACTCGACGATCAGCAGGCTGTCGGGCTCGCCGATCAGGATGCGGTCGATGGTGCTGCGGTAGATCGGGATGGAACGGCCGAGATCGATCATCGTCCGGTCCACCAGCTCCACCGCTTCCGGGTCGAGCGTGACCAGGTGCTTCGACGCCTCCATGGCGCGGCGGAAGGAAGGGAACTGGCAGATGCCGAGCACCTTGCGTGGCTTGATCGGCCAGAGCTTGAGGTCCAGCGCGGCGGAGAAGGCGAGGGTGCCCTCGCTGCCGACCAGCAGCCGCGCCAGCGAGGCACGGCCATTGGCGCGCGCATCGGGCGTCAGCGCATCGAGGTTGTAGCCGCCGACGCGCCGGAGCTGCTTCGGGAACTTCGCCGCGATCTCCTCGGCCTCGCGCACGCCGATCGCGCGCAGCTTCGCGACCAGCTCGGCGACCTGCGCCGGGACGTCGGGGCCGAGATTGTCCGGCAGCTCGCCGAAGCCGAAGCGGGTCCCGTCCGCCAGGATCGCGTCGATCGCCCGGACGTTGTCGGCCATCAGCCCGTAGCGGATGGACTTGGACCCACAGGAGTTGTTCGCCGCCATGCCGCCGATGGTGCAGCGCGCCCAGGTGGAGGGGTCGACCGGAAAGAACACGCCCTTGGACTTGAGTGCCTCGTTCAGCGCGCCGAGGGTGATGCCGGGTTCGACGCGGGCGGTGTCGCCTTCCACCGAGATCACGCGCCGGAGGTGCTTGGTGCAGTCGATCACCAGGGCGCGGTTGACGGTCTGGCCGCACTGGCTCGTCCCGCCGCCGCGGGGCAGGACCGGCACGCCTTCCTCACGGCAGATCGCCATCGCGGCCGCCACGTCCTCGGCGGTGCGGGGCACCAGGACCCCCACTGGCTCCATCTGATAGATCGAGGCGTCGGTGGCGTATCGGCCGCGGTCGCCGGCCGAGAACAACACCTCGCCCGAGGTCTCGCGCCGCAGCCGCTCGGCCAGGCGGCTGTCGCCGATCTGGGGCCTGCCAAGGGGCCTACCGGTGATCGCGTTCATGCCCGCTTCTCCATCGGGGAGGGGATTAGCGCGGGCGGGCAGGGGCGTCGCATCTATAATGCTCATCAATCCAAGCGCAGCTACTCATTGGCGCAGGACATGGGGCGGGGCTAGAGAGGCGCCAGACACGAGGATCCGTCCCATGGCCTATTTCCAGTCCAAGCCGACCGCCGGCCGTCATTTCCTGCAGATCCCGGGCCCGACCAACGTGCCCGACCGGGTGCTGCGGGCGATGGACAACCCGACCATGGACCATCGCGGCCCGGATTTCGGCCGGATGGGCAAGGCGCTGCTCGAGAAGGTGACGGCGGTCTTCAAGACCAAGGGGCACGTGGTGATCTACCCCGCCTCCGGCACCGGGGCGTGGGAGGCGGCGCTGGTCAACACCCTCTCCCCTGGCGACCGCGTGCTGATGTGCGAGACCGGCTGGTTCGCCCATCTCTGGCACGAGATGGCGACCCGCCTGCAGCTGGTGCCGGACTACATCCGCACCGACTGGCGCCGGGGCGCCGACGTCGCCGCGATCGAGGCGAAGCTGCGCGAGGACAAGACGCACAGCATCAAGGCGGTCTGCGTCGTGCACAACGAGACGAGCACCGGCTGCACCAGCCGCATCGACGAGGTGCGGCGCGCCATGGACGCGGCCGGGCATCCGGCGCTGCTGCTGGTGGACACCATCTCCTCGCTCGGCTCGATCGACTACCGGCATGACGAATGGGGCGTCGACGTCACCGTCGCCGGCTCGCAGAAGGGGCTGATGCTGCCGCCGGGCCTGTCCTTCAACGCGGTGAGCGAGAAGGCGCTGAAGGCCGCCGAGACGGCGAAGCTGCCGCGCGCCTTCTGGGACTGGAAGCCGATGATCGCGGCCAACGCGACCGGCTATTTCCCCTACACGCCGGCGACGAACATGCTCTACGCGCTCGACACCGCGATCGACATGCTGGTCGCCGAAGGGCTGGACAACGTCTTCGCCCGTCACGACCGCCATGCGGAAGCCACGCGGCGCGCCGTGCGCCACTGGGGCTTCGAAATCCAGTGCGCCGAGCCGCGGCACTACTCCTCGTCGCTCACGGCGGTGCGCCTGCCGGAGGGCCACAGCGCCAATGCGCTGCGTGCGACCATCCTGGAGAAGTTCAACATGTCGCTCGGCAACGGGCTCGGGCAGCTGAACGACCGGGTGTTCCGCATCGGGCATCTCGGCGATTTCGGCGACCTGCAACTGGTCGGGACGCTGGGCGGCGTGGAGATGGGCCTGCGCGCCGCGGGCGTGCCGCACAAGGCGGGCGGGGTGCAGGTCGCGATGGAATATCTCTCCGGCAACGCCTGACCGCCCTGCGGTCTGGTGAGGCCGTGAACGGATAAGGGGTTCCAACCCGGCCGGATGGCCCCACACTCGGGGTCATGCCGGCCGTCTTCATCAACCGCATCGCCACCGCCGTGCCCCGGCACGAGGTGCATGGCGCCTTCCGCGCCTTCGCCGAGCGCCAGGCGGATGGCGAGAAGGGGCGCCTCGCCTTCAACCGGATGGCGGCGCGTGCCGACATCGCGACGCGCTATTCCGTGCTGGAGGCATCGGAGCCGCTGGGCTCCGGCACGGTCTGCGGCCTGTATCGCGCCGGCGGCGCCTTCCCGACCACGCGCGCCCGCATGGCCCGCTACGAGCAGGAAGCGCCGGCGCTGGCCGATGCCGCCTTCGCGCGGCTCGGGCTGGAGCACGAGGCGCCGCGGATCACGCATCTGGTCTTCGCCACCTGCACCGGCTTCGTCGCGCCCGGGCTCGACCGGCACCTGGTCGAGCGCCACGGCCTGCCGCGCGGCGTGGAGCGCTGCCTGGTCGGCTTCATGGGCTGCCAGGCCGCGATCAACGCGCTCAAGCTCGCCTGGCACATCGTGCGCAGCGAGCCCGAGGCGCGGGTGCTGGTGGTGTGCCTGGAACTCTGCACGCTGCACCTGCAGGACAGCGCGGCGCTGGAGCAGTTGCTCTGCTTCCTGCTCTTCGCCGATGGCTGCGCCGCGGCGATGGTCAGCGCCGATCCGATCGGGCTTCGCGTCGATGGCTTCCGCAGCATCGTGATGCCGGAAGCCGGCGACATGATCACCTGGCGCATCGGCAATGACGGCTTCGACATGACGCTGTCAGGCATGGTGCCCTTCACGCTCGCCCATGCGCTGCCCGAGTGGCAGGCGGAGATGCTGGAGGGCAGGCGGGTGGAGGAGGTCGATCTCTGGGCGGTGCATCCGGGCGGGCGGACGATCCTGGATGCGGTCGCGCACGGGCTCGACCTGCCGCAGGGCGCGCTCGCCGACAGCCGCGCGGTGCTGCGCGACTTCGGCAACATGTCCTCGGCCACCGTCATGTTCGTGCTGGCCGCCATGATGGCGCGCGCCGAAGCGGGGCGGCGCGGGGTCGCGCTCGCCTTCGGGCCCGGGCTCTCGGCCGAATGCATGCGCTTCGCGACGGTGTAGCGCCATGCCGCGGGTGATGGCGGACGAGATCATGGACGATCCCGGCCAGTCGGAGGCCGATTTCTCCGCGGCCCTGGATGGGCTCGAGACACTGAACCGCATCACCTTCGCGCATCCGCCGCTGACGCGCTTCCTCGACCGCGTCGTGGGGGAGGAGGGGCTGACGCGGCTTTCGCTGCTGGATGTCGGGGCCGGGGGCGGCGATGCGCTGCGCGCGGCCGCCCGCTGGGCGGCGAAGCGCAACATCGAGCTCGAGGCATGGGGTCTCGACCGCAGCCCCTGGGCGGAGCGGCATGCGATGGCGCGCGGCACGCAGGCCGGCTGGATCACCAGCGACCTCTTCGACCTGCCGGCGGAGCGTCGCTTCGACGTCGTGACCTGCAGCCTGTTCGCGCATCACCTGGAGGACGCGACGCTGGCGCGCTTCCTGCGCTGGCTGCGTGCTCATGCGACGCGGCGCTGGCTGATCCTCGACCTGCATCGCCACTGGATTCCGTGGGCGGCGGTCTGGGCCGGCACGCGGCTGATGCGCATGCATCCGATGGTGATCCATGACGGCCCGGTCTCCATCAATCGCGCCTTCACGCGGGACGACTGGACGCGGCTGCTGGCCGAGGCGGGGGTAGAGGCGGAGATCCGCTGGGTTGTGCCGTTCCGCTGGGCCGTCTCTGGCCGCGGCGCTCCGCCGTGAGCCGGCCGGTGATCGTCGGCGGCGGTCCGGCCGGCGCGGCGGCGGCCATCGCGCTCGCCCGCGCCGGGCTCG
>NZ_JAKJIB010000088.1 GCF_021864505.1 Falsiroseomonas oryziterrae | reverse complement strand
GTGCCCGGACGCGCGCGGGCGAGCAGCAGCGCGCCCTCGGCGGGGTCGGCGCGGTGCAGGGCGACGACGCCGCGTCCCTGCATGGCGCGCAGCGTGGCGATCTCCGCCTCGACCCCCTGGCCCGGTGGGGCGAGCTTCAGCACGTGGTCGTCGCCGATCGCGACCAGCCGAGCGGTCGGCGTCTCCGAAAGGCCGCCCGCCGGCACAAGGCCCCAGGCGGCGCAGACCCGCGCCAGGCGCTCGTCGAGCGAGCCGCGCCAGGACGCGAGCCGTGCCGCCCTCCGGATCATGGAGGCGGCGCGCTTGACGGCACGGCGCGCGCGCCGCCCAATCGCCCCGCATCGCCCGGAGTGGCGACACGGAGGAAACCATGAAGCGTCGCAGCCTGCTGGCCGCGCCCGTCCTGCTCGCCACGCCGTCGCTCGCCCGCGCCCAGGGCTGGCAGCCGAGCGGCCCGGTGCGCATCGTCGTGCCCTTCCCGGCCGGCGGCACCACCGATGTCCTGGCGCGGCTCTACGCGCAGCGCTTGACCGAGACCCTCGGCGTCTCGGTCGTGGTGGAGAACCGCGGCGGCGCGGGCGGCTCGATCGGCGCCGACGTGGTCGCCAAGGCGGCGCCGGACGGGCAGACGCTGCTGTTCCACAACCTCACCTTCTCCACCACGACGGCGGCGCTGGAATACGCGAACCGCGCGCCGCATTCGATCGAGCGCGACTTCGCGCCGATCAGCCTCGGCGCCAACGTGCCGATGATGCTGCTGGTCAACGCGCAGGTGCCGGCCCGCAATCTCCAGGAACTGGTTGCCTGGGCGAAGGCGCAGAACCCGCCGGCCTTCTACGGCTCCACCGGCCCGGGCAGCACGATCAACCTGATCGGCGAGGTGCTGAAGCGCGACGGCGGCTTCCAGATGGAGCATGTGCCGTTCCGCGGCGCGGCGCCGCTGGTGCAGGACATGCTGGCCGGGCGCATCGCCTTCGGCGGCGACCAGATCTCGACCGCGTTGCCGCATGTGCGCGCCGGCACGCTGCGCCCGATCGCGACGCTCGCCGCGCAGCGCGCCCGCGCGCTGCCCGACGTGCCGACGGTGCGCGAGCAGGGCTTCCCGAATGCCGAGCTGCTGGGCTGGAACGGCTTCTTCGCCCCCGCCCGCACGCCGGAGGCGACGCTGGCCCGGCTGCAGACCGAGATCGCCGCGGCCGCCCGCGCCCTCGCGCCGCGCATCCAGGAACTCGGCGCTGAGCCGGGCGGCAATTCGTCCGCCGAGTTCGGCGCCTCGGTGCATGCGCAGGTGGCGGCGGTGCGCCCGCTGGTGCGCGAACTCCGGATGCAGGTCGAATAGGGGCCTCAGCGGTCCAGCCGCGCCGCGATGCGGCGCGGCGGGCGCTCCTCCTCCGGGCGCAGCCGCTTGAGGCGGAACTTCACCCCCTGCCACCAGGACAGCGCATGGGCCGGCGGCGGCGGCAGGGCGGGCAGCCTGCCGCGCTCCGCCTCGCCGAGCACCGCGCGCCGCGCCGCACGCAGCCGCTGCAGCCGCCACCAGGCCAGGTTCTCCTCCTCGCCCGGCTCGGCGTGACGGAAGGCGAGCAGCGCCTCGACCTCCGCCCGCTGCAAACGCAGCGCCGCGACCGCCGGGTCGTCGGGCCGGTCGGAGGCGCCGTGCCAGGGGCGCCGCAGCGCCCCGCCCTCAGCCACGCCGCAGGACCTCCGCCGCCTCCACGGCGAAATAGGTCAGCACGCCGTCGCAGCCGGCGCGCTTGAAGCCAAGCAGGCTTTCGAGCATCGCCTTCTCGCGGTTGAGCCAGCCATTCTGCACCGCCGCCATGATCATCGCGTATTCGCCCGACACCTGATACGCGAAGGTCGGCACGCGGAACTGGTCCTTCACGCGCCGGCAGATGTCGAGATAGGGCATGCCCGGCTTGACCATCACCATGTCCGCGCCCTCAGCTACGTCGAGTGCCACCTCGCGCAGCGCCTCGTCGGAATTGGCCGGATCCATCTGGTAGGTCTTCTTGTCGCCCTTCAGCGCCCCGCCGGAGCCGACGGCGTCGCGGAACGGCCCGTAGAAGGCCGAGGCGTATTTCGCCGCGTAGCTCATGATCCGCGTGTGGATCAGCCCGCGCGCGTCGAGCGCCGTCCGGATCGCGCCGATGCGCCCGTCCATCATGTCCGACGGCGCGATGACGTCGATCCCGGCCTCCGCCTGGATCACCGACTGGATCGTCAGGATCTCGAGCGTCTCGTCATTGGCGACGTAGTGCCCGCCCGGCCCCTCGCGCAGCACGCCGTCATGGCCGTGATCCGTGTAGGGATCGAGCGCCACGTCGCCGACCAAGCCGAGCTCCGGGAATTCCCGCTTCAGCAGGCGCGCCGCGCGGCACATCAGGTTATCGGGGTTCTTCGCTTCGGTCCCCTCGGCGTCCTTCTTCTCCGCCGGCGTTGCCGGGAACAGCGCGAGCGCCGGGATGCCGAGCTTCGCCGCCGGCTCGACATGGGCGGCGAGGCGGTCGAGCGTGACGCGCTTCACCCCGGGCATGGAGGCGACCGCCGTCTCGGTCGCCGTGCCCTCGATGACGAAGATCGGCCAGATCAGGTCGTCCACCGAGAGGCGGTTCTCCGCCACCAGGCGGCGCGTGAAGGCATCCACCCGGTTGCGGCGCATCCGAACAGCCGGGAAGGCGCCCGGCTGGCGCGGCGTCTCGACCGAGAGCCCCGCCGGCTTGTCGAATGCCGTCATTCCGCGGCCGCCTTCAGCCCGCCGCCCGCCGCGGCCAGCGCCTGATCGAGATCGGCGATGATGTCGTCGATGTGCTCGATCCCGATGGACAGGCGCACATAGCCGGGGGTGACACCCGACGCCGCCTGCTCGTCCACCGAGAGCTGGCTGTGGGTGGTCGTCGCCGGATGGATCGCGAGGCTGCGCGCATCGCCGATGTTGGCGACGTGGTAGAACATCTTCAGCGCCTCGATGAAGCGCTTGCCGGCCTCGGCACCGGCCTTCAGCTCGAAGCCGATCAGGCTGCCATAGCCACCCTTCAGCGCCGCGTCCGCGCGCCGCCGTGCCTCGCCTTCCATCAGCGAGGGATGGATCACGTGCGACACCGCGGGGTGCCCGGCGAGATAGGCCGCGACCTTCAGCGCATTGGCGCAGTGCCGCTCCATCCGCAGCGGCAGCGTCTCGAGCCCCTGGAGGAACATGAAGGCGTTCATCGGCGCCATCGGCGCGCCGAGGTCGCGCAGCAGGCAGGTGCGCATGCGGATGATGTAGGCGATCGGGCCGAGCGGCTTCACCGCCTGCGTCCAGACCGCGCCGTGATAGCTCGGATCGGGCTTGTTCAGCGTCGGGAAGCGCTCAGCATGGGCTTCCCAGTCGAAGTTGCCGCCATCGACGACCATGCCGCCGATGCTCGTCCCGTGGCCGCCGATCCACTTGGTCGTGGAGTGCATGACGATCGCGGCACCCAGCGCGAGCGGCTTGCAGATGATGGGTGCGGCGGTGTTGTCCATGATCAGCGGCACGCCGAGCTTCCGGCCGATCGCCGCGACCTCTGCGATCGGGAAGACCTGCAGCTTCGGGTTCGGCAGCGTCTCGGCGTACCAGGCACGGGTGCGCGCATCGGTGGCGCGCGCGAAGCCCTCCGGATCGGCCGGATCCACGAAGCGCACCTCGACGCCGAATTGCTTCAGCGTGTTGGCGAACAGGTTCCAGGTGCCGCCGTAGAGGTCGGTCGAGCTGACGATGTTGTCGCCCGCCTCGCAGAGGTTCAGCACGCTGAACGTGGTCGCTGCCTGCCCCGAGCCGAGCGCCAGGCCGGCGACCCCGCCTTCCAGCGCTGCGACGCGCTTCTCCAGCACGTCGACGGTCGGGTTCATGATGCGGGTGTAGATGTTGCCGAGCTCGGCCAGCGCGAAGAGCCGCGCGGCGTGGCCGGTGTCCTGGAACTGGAAGGACGTCGTCTGGTGGATCGGCACCGCGACGGAGCCGGTCGTCGGATCGGCCCGCCAGCCGGCATGCAGCGCGATGGTTTCGGGATTGGTGTGGCTCACGGCCTTCCTCCGGGTCTCGTGACGCGGAGTCGTGGCACGGGACGGGGCAGGGGGCCAAGCGGCGCGATCGCCTGCTGCGCGACGCCCTGCCTGGAGGAGGCCTTGCCCCACGGCCCCGGCGGCCAGAGGCAGCCCTCCCTGCGGGCCTGGGTTGCACCCAACAGCTTGGGGCCGGCGTTCCGCGCGGCCACAGGGCGTGGTAACCCATGGACCATGACGGCATCCATTCCCGTGGCCCTCGGCTCCGACCACGCCGGCGTCGGTCTCAAGGCGACGCTGCGCGCGGCGCTGGAGGAGGCCGGCCACCCCGTGCTCGACCTTGGCACCGACGGGCCGGAAAGCGTGGACTACCCGGACTTCGCCGATGCCGTCGCACGCGCCGTGCTGGACGGGCGGGCGCGCTTCGGCGTGCTGGTCTGCGGCACGGGCATCGGCATCTCGATCGCCGCGAACCGCCATCCCGGCATCCGCTGCGCGCTGGCCCAGGACGCCACCACCGCCCGGCTTTCGCGCGAGCACAATGACGCCAATGTGCTGGCCCTCGGCGCCCGCGTGACGGGCCCCGAAGTGGCGCTCGACGCGCTGCGCGCCTTCCTCGCCACCCCCTTCGCCGGCGGTCGCCACGAGCGCCGCGTCCGCAAGCTCACCCCCGACTGGAGCCCGCGCCCATGAACGAGACCACCCCGGCCATGACGCCCGCGCGGTTCTTCCAGGCCTCCGTCGCCGAGACCGACCCCGAGCTCGCGGCCGCGATCGGCAAGGAACTCGCGCGCCAGCAGGACGGCATCGAGCTGATCGCGTCCGAGAACATCGTCTCCCGCGCCGTGCTGGAGGCCCAAGGGTCCGTCCTGACCAACAAGTATGCCGAGGGCTATTCGGGCCGCCGCTACTACGGCGGCTGCGAGTTCGTGGACGTGGCGGAGGATCTCGCCATCGCGCGCGTCACGAAGCTGTTCGGCTGCGGCTTCGCCAATGTGCAGCCGCACAGCGGCGCGCAGGCCAACCAGGCGGTGTTCCTCGCCCTGCTGCAGCCGGGCGACGCCTTCATGGGCCTCGACCTCGCGGCGGGCGGCCATCTGACGCATGGCTCGCCGGCGAACCTCTCCGGCAAGTGGTTCAAGCCGGTGCCCTACACGGTGCGCCGCGAGGACCAGCTGATCGACATGGCGGAAGTCCGCCGCATCGCGCTGGAGAGCAGGCCGAAGCTGATCATCGCCGGCGGCTCCGCCTATGCGCGGCACTGGGATTTCGCCGCCTTCCGCGCCATCGCCGACGAGGTCGGCGCCTACTTCATGGTGGACATGGCGCATTTCGCCGGGCTGGTGGCGGGTGGCGCGCACCCGTCTCCCTTCCCGCACGCGCATGTCGTCACGACGACCACGCACAAGACGCTGCGCGGGCCGCGCGGCGGCCTGATCCTGACCAACGACGAGGCGCTGGCGAAGAAGTTCAACTCAGCCGTCTTCCCCGGCCTGCAGGGCGGGCCGCTGATGCATGTGATCGCCGCCAAGGCGGTGGCCTTCGGGGAGGCGCTGAAGCCCGAGTTCCGCGCCTATGCGCGGCAGGTGGTGGCGAACGCCAAGGCGCTGGGCGAGGAACTGAAGGCGCAGGGCCTCGACCTCGTCACCGGCGGCACCGACAACCACCTCGTGCTGGTCGATCTCCGGCCGAAGCGGCTGACCGGCAAGGTCGCGGAAGGCGGGCTGAACCGCGCGCACCTCACCTGCAACAAGAACGCGATCCCCTTCGACCCGGAGAAGCCGAT
Organism: Falsiroseomonas oryziterrae; assembly: GCF_021864505.1. GTDB lineage: Bacteria > Pseudomonadota > Alphaproteobacteria > Acetobacterales > Acetobacteraceae > Falsiroseomonas > Falsiroseomonas oryziterrae. The sequence goes on along the minus strand of NZ_JAKJIB010000088.1, from coordinate 7,021 downwards.
GGTGACGTCGGGCATCCGGCTCGGCTCGCCCGCCGCAACCACGCGCGGCTTCGGCGAGGCGGAGTTCCGCCAGGTCGGGCAGATGATCGGCGAGGTGCTGGACGGGCTCGCCAGCGCCAATGCGCCGGAGGCCAACGCCGCCGTCGAGGATCGCGTGAAGGCGCGCGTGCTGGAGCTCTGCCGCCGCTTCCCGATCTACGCCTGACCAACCAGATGGCGCCCCCTGACCAAACCCAGGACCGCCATCGCAGGGTCCGTCCGCCACGCGGCCGGCGCCGCCCACATGACAGCGCCGCCGGGCGCACCCGCCGCGCGGCGCAAGCCAAGCGCGCGGCTGCGCGCGCCGGCGCTTGAGGCAAACGCGCCATGCGCTGCCCCTTCTGCGGCAACGAGGACACGCAGGTGAAGGACAGCCGTCCGGCCGAGGACGGCGCCTCGATCCGCCGGCGCCGGTCCTGCCCGGCCTGCGGCAACCGCTTCACCACCTTCGAGCGCGTGCAGCTGCGCGAGCTGACCGTCATCAAGTCGGACGGCCGCCGCGTGCCCTTCGACCGCGACAAGCTCGCCCGCTCCGTCCGCATCGCGCTCCGCAAGCGCCCCTTCGACGAGGAGCGGATCGAGCGCATCGTCAACGGCATCCAGCGCCGGCTGGAGGTCGAGGCGGATTCCGAGGTGACCAGTCGTCGCATCGGCGACGTCGTGCTCGACACGCTGCGCGACGTCGACCAGGTCGCCTATGTCCGCTTCGCCAGCGTCTACCGCAACTTCCGCGAGGCGAAGGACTTCCAGCAGTTCCTCGGGCAGATCGACGGGACCTGACCCGTGGAGGACGAGCGCCACATGCGCGCCGCCCTCGCGCTCGCGTCGCGGGGGCTTGGCAACACTTGGCCCAACCCGGCGGTCGGCTGCGTCATCGTCCGCGACGGGCAGGTGGTCGGGCGCGGCTGGACCCAACCGGGCGGCCGCCCGCATGCGGAGACCGAGGCACTGCGGCGCGCCGGCGTGGCGGCGCGCGGCGCGACCGCCTATGTCACGCTCGAGCCCTGCTCCCATCATGGCCGCACGCCGCCCTGCTGCAACGCGCTGATCGGCGCGGGCGTGGCCCGCGTCGTCGCGGCCATGCGCGACCCCGACCCGCGCGTGGATGGGCGCGGCTTCGACATGCTGCGCGCCGCCGGCATCGTTGTGGACGAAGGGCTGCTGGAGGCCGAGGCGCGCGCGGTGAACGCCGGTTTCGCGCGGCGCATCACGCTCGGCCTGCCGCTTGTCACACTGAAGCTCGCCACCACGCTGGACGGCCGGATCGCGACCGCGGCCGGCGAGAGCAAGTGGATCACCGGCCCCGCCGCCCGGCGGGAAGCCCATGCGATGCGCGCCCGCCACGACGCGATCCTGGTCGGCAGCGGGACGGTGCTGGCCGACGACCCGGACCTGACCTGCCGGCTGGCCGGCGCCGCGCCCGTCCGGGCGCTGCGCGTGGTGGCCGATGCCCGCCTCCGCACCCCGGTCACCGCCCGGCTGGTCGCGACCGCCCGCGTGCATCCGACCATCCTGGCGACCGTCCCCGGCCACCCGCCCTCGGCCCTCGCCCCCTACCAGGAGGCCGGGGTGGAGGTGATCAAGGTCGCCCGCGGCGCCGAAGGCATGGCCATGCGGGGCCTGCTCGGCGCCCTGGCCCAGCGCGGCGTGACGCGCGTGCTGGCCGAGGGCGGCGCCGGGATCGCGGCCGCCCTGCTGCGGGAGGGGCTTGCGCAGCGCCTCGCCTGGTTCCATGCGCCCGGGGTCATGGGCGGGGACGGCCAGCCCGCGGCCTATCCGCTGCCGGTTGAGACGCTGGCATCCATGCCCAGATTCCGCCGGACCGCGTCACGCCCGCTCGGCCCGGACTGGCTGACCGAGTTCGAGGCCGAAGGAGAGTAGGATGTTCACGGGCATCGTCACCGACCTCGGCACGGTGCGGGAGGTGCTGCCGATCGGCGGCGGCCACGACCACCGCCTGATCATCGGCACCTCGCCGGCCTTCCTGGCCAACCCGCCGGTGGCGCTCGGCGCCTCCATCGCCTGCTCGGGCGTCTGCCTGACGGCGGTCGAGCTCGGCGGCGACTGGTTCGCGGTCGAGGCCTCTGCCGAGACGCTGTCCAAGACCACGCTCGGCGGCTGGAAGCCGGGCACGCGCGTCAACCTCGAGCGGTCCTTGCGCATCGGCGACGAGCTCGGCGGCCATTTGGTCGCCGGCCATGTGGACGGCGTGGCCGAGGTGATCGCGGCGACGCCGGAGAACGGCTCCGTGCGCTGGCGCTTCCGCGTGCCCGCTTCGCTCGCGCCCTACGTCGCGCCGAAGGGCTCCGTGGCGGTGGACGGCGTGTCGCTCACGGTCAACGAGGTTGACCGCGAGAGCTTCGGGGTCAACATCATCCCCCATACCGCGGCGGTGACCACCTTCGGGACGCTGCAGCCGGGATCGCGGGTCAACATCGAGATCGACATGATGGCCCGCTACGTGGCCCGCCTGCGGGAGTTCCAGCTGTGAACGTCGAGGCCACGCGCACCAGCTTCGCCGAGTTCCTCTCGCCGGCCGAGGAGCTGATCGAGGAAGCGCGGCGCGGCCGCATGTTCATCCTGGTGGACGACGAGGACCGCGAGAACGAGGGCGACCTCGTCATCCCCGCGCAGTTCGCGACGCCCGACGCGATCAACTTCATGGCCCGCCATGCGCGCGGCCTGATCTGCCTCGCGATGACGCGCAGCCGCGTCGAGCAGCTCGGCCTGCCGCTGATGGCGCAGTCGAACGGCACCCGTCACCAGACCGCCTTCACCGTCTCGATCGAGGCGCGCGACGGCGTCACGACCGGCATCTCGGCCGCCGACCGCGCGCGCACCGTCGCCGTCGCTATCAACCCGGAAATCGGGCGCGAGCACATCGTGACGCCCGGTCATGTCTTCCCACTCGTCGCGCGCGACGGCGGCGTGCTGGTCCGCGCCGGGCACACCGAAGCGGCGGTGGACTTCGCGCGTCTCGCCGGGCTGAACCCGTCCGGCGTGATCTGCGAGATCATGAACGACGACGGGACGATGGCGCGCATGCCGGACCTCGTCGCCTTCGCGCAGCGCCACGGCCTCAAGCTCGGCACCATCGCCGACCTCATCGCGCATCGCCGGCGCACCGAACGCCTCGTGCGGCGCGTCGAGGAGGGCACGATCGAGGGCGTCGGTGGCGCCTGGCGCGTCATCGTCTACGCCTCGACGCTCGATGCCGGGGAACATCTGGCGCTGGTGAAGGGCGACCTGGCTCGGCCCGAGCCGGCGCTGGTCCGGATGCACGCGGCCTCGATGCTGCATGACCTCGTCGCCGGCCGTGCGGAGGGCGAACTGCACGCGGCGATGCACGCGATCGGGGCCGAGGGCAGGGGGGTGGTCGTGCTGCTGCGCGACTGGCGGCCCGACGGCCTTTCCCAGGCGGTGCGCGCCCGGCGGGAACGCCGGGCCGCGGCGCCGGAATTGCGCGACTATGGCATTGGCGCGCAGATCCTCGCCGATCTGGGCTTGCGCGAGATCGTGCGCCTGTCCGACAACCCGCGCCCCGTCGTGGGGTTGGAAGGCTACGGGCTCAGCGTCGTCGAGACGCGGCCCATCCCGAAGGAAGCGAAGTGAGCACCAAGGATTCGCCGGAGCGCGAGGCCGCCCGCCTCGAAGGCCCGCCGGCGCGCGTGCTGGTCATCCAGGCGCCCTATTACGCCGATGTGGTGGGCGGCATGCGCCGCGGCGCCGAAGCCGTGCTCGCCGACATCGGCGCGCGGGTCGAGGTGGTGGACGTCGCCGGCGCCTACGAGCTTCCCGCCGCGCTGCGCATGGCGATCCGTCGTGGCGGCTGGGACGGCTTCCTGCTGCTCGGCTGCGTCGTGCGCGGCGAGACCGACCACTACACCTTCATCTGCGACGCGGTCTGCCACGGCGTGATGGACATCACGGCGGAAAGCGGCGCGCCGGTCGGCTTCGGGCTGCTGACGGTCGACCGGCTCGAGCAGGCCGAAGCCCGCTCGCGCGACGACCGCATGAACAAGGGCGCCGAGGCGGCGCATGCGCTGATCGGCCAGATCGCCCTCGCGCGCCGGTGGCTGGCATGAAGGCCCCCGCACAGCGCGCCCCGGTCGCGCGCGGCCGCCCCCGCACCGGCGCGCGCGTCGCCGCCGTGCAGGCGCTGTTCCAGTCCGAGCAGGCCGGCGAGAGCCCGGAGGCGGTGATCGAGCAGTTCGTCCGCCATCGCCTCGGCCCGAACGAGGCCGAGGAAGGCTATCCGGAAGGCCGCGTGCCGGATGCCGATGTCCGGCTCTTCGCGCGGCTGGTGCGCGCGGCGGCGACGAACATCGAGGCGATCGACGCGGCGCTGGCCGAGGTGCTGGCGAAGGACTGGCCGCTCGAGAAGCTCGATCCCGTGCTGCGCGCGCTGCTGCGCGCGGCGGGCGCCGAGCTGATGCAGCCGCACGACCCGCCGATGCGCGTCGTGATCAACGAGTATCTCGACGTCGCCCACGGCTTCTTCGCCGGCGACGAGCCGAAATTCGCCAATGGCGTGCTGGAGGCGCTGGCCCGCCGCTTCCGCGCCGACGAGTTCGCGCGGGGATAGCGGCGTGGGTGGCGGGCGTGCGGGGAGGGCGCTGCCCTCCCCGAACCCCTCCCGCCAGGAGCCGGCGGGCTCCTGGACCTCGATCAGTCATGGCCGAAGGCGAGGGGGCCAAGGCCCCCTCGCCTTCGGCCATAAACTCATGGGTTCCAAGGGCCCACTGGCCCGTGGTGGGGAGGGTCCGGGAGGGGAAAGGCCCCTCCCGCGCCCCGCCGCCTAGCATGCCGCTCCCCCGCGAGTTCGAGCTCATCGCGCGTCATTTCCGCCCCCTGGCGGGGGAGGGTGCGCTGGCGCTCGGGGACGACGCCGCGTTGCTCGATCCGCCGCCCGGGCGGCAGCTCGTGCTGGCCGCCGATGCGATGGTCGCCGGCGTGCATTTCCTGCCCGACGACCCGCCCGCGACGATCGGGCGCAAGCTGCTGCGCGTGAACCTCTCGGACCTCGCCGCGATGGGGGCCGCGCCGCTCGGCTACCTGATGACCTGCGGCTTCCCGCAGGGCACGGAGGAGGCGTGGATCGCCGCCTTCGCGGATGGGCTCGCACAAGATCAGGCGGAATTCGGCCTCGCGGTGCTGGGCGGCGACACGGTGGTGACACCCGGCCCCGCGAGCTTCACGCTCACCATCGTCGGCAGCGTCGTGCCGGGCCGCGCGCTGCGGCGCGTCGGCGCGCGGCCCGGGGACGATGTGTGGGTCTCCGGCACCATCGGCGACGGCGCGCTCGGGCTGCTCGCGCTGACCGGGCGGCTTGCGCCGGATGCGCATCTGGCGGAGCGCTACCGGCTACCCACGCCGCGCCTCGCGCTCGGCCAGGCGCTGGCCGGCATCGCGCGCGCGGCGATGGATGTCTCGGACGGGCTGGTGCAGGACCTCGGCCATCTCGCGCGCGCCGCCGGCTGCGGGGCGGAAATCCGCGCCTCGGCGGTGCCGCTGTCGGATCCGGCGCGGGCTGCGCTCGCCGCCGATCCGTCGCTGCTGCCGCGGATCCTGGGCGGCGGCGACGACTACGAACTGCTCTTCGCCGCCGATCCTGCGGACGCGCCGCGCGTGCTGGCCGCGGCCGAGGCGGCCCAGACCCGCGTCACCCGCATCGGCCGATTCCTGGACGGCGAGGGCGTCCGCGTGCTGGATGCGTCGGGCGGCGCGATCGAACTCGGCGCCGGCGGATGGAGCCACTTCGCATGAGTGCCGAGGATCGCGCGATGAAGCGCGACGTGATGCTGCTCTTCTGCTGTCAGGCGCTGATGAACGCCTCGGTCGTGGGGCAGGTCGCGATGGGGCCGATCGTCGGCTACAGCCTGGCCGACGACAAGGCGCTGGCCACGCTGCCCTTCGCGGTGCAGATGGTCGCGGTGATGGCCGCCTCCATCCCGGCCGGCATCGTCTTCGGCCGGCTCGGCCGGCGCGCCGGCTTCTCGCTCGGCGCGCTGGCCTCGCTGATCGGCTGCTTCGTCTTCGCCGCCGGCGTCTGGACGGCGGATTTCTGGCTTTATGTCGCGGGCGCGCTGCCGGCCGGGATCGGCATGGGCATCGCGCAGCACTACCGCTTCGCCGCCGCCGAGGTGGCGAGCCCGGCCTATCGCCCGCGCGCCATCTCGCTGGTCATGGCGGGCGGCGTCATCGCCGCGGTCGCCGGGCCGGAATTGGTGAAGCAGAGCAAGGACCTCTTCCTGCCCTTCCTCTTCCTCGGCACCTACCTGATCTTCGCGATCCTCCCCGTGATCTGCCTGGTGGTGCTGACCATCGTACGCCTTCCCCCGGCGCCGCCGCGCCAGGCGAGCCCGACGCCGGTGATGGAGATCGTCCGCCGCCCCGCCTTCCTGACCGCCGCCATCACCGGCGCGATCGCCTATGGCACGATGAACCTCGTCATGACCTCGACGCCGATCGAGATGATGGCCTGCGGCTTCGCCGTGGTGGCGAGCGCCACCGTCATCCAGGCCCATGCGGTCGCGATGTTCGCGCCGGGCTTCGTCACCGGGCGGCTGATCGCCCGCTACGGCACGCGCCGCGTGATCGTGGCGGGCGCGGTGCTCAATGCGCTCTGCGTCGCGGTGGCGCTCGCCGGCGAGAGCTTCGCGCATTTCACCGTGGCGCTGGTGCTGCTCGGTGTCGGGTGGAACTTCATGTTCACCGGCGCGACCAACCTGCTCGGCGAGGCGCACAGCCCGGCCGAGCGCGTGCGCGCGCAGGCTGCCAACGACTTCATCGTCTTCGCGACGGTGGCCTGCACGGCGCTCGCCTCCGGCGCGGTGCATGCGGGGGCGGGCTGGGCGGCGCTGAACCTCGCGCTGCTGCCGGCGCTGGCCCTGGCCAGCGTGATGGTGCTGCGGGCGCGGCCGGCGGTCCGGCCGGCCTAGATCGGAAGAGCGCACGGCCGGACTCCAGTCACCAGCTCACC
>NZ_JAKJIB010000087.1 GCF_021864505.1 Falsiroseomonas oryziterrae | reverse complement strand
CGCAGCGCGCCCGCGGCGTCCGGCGCGCCGTGCGGGAGGCGATCCACTTCCGCCGGCCTGACGTCGTCGCCGCGCATTTCGCGCTCTACGCGCTGCCGGTGCTCGATCTCCTTCGCGGCCTGCCGCTGGTCGTGCATTTCCACGGGCCCTGGGCCCTGGAGAGCGCGATCGAAGGGCAGGGTCGCCTGGCCGTCGGGGTCAAGCGCGTGGTCGAGGCGCTGGTCTATCGGCGGGCGAGCCGCATCATCGCCTGCTCGGAGGCCTTCGGGCGGCTGCTGCAGGCGGACTACGGGGTGCCTGCCGCGGCGATCCGCGTGGTGCCGAACGGCGTGGATGTCGAGCGCTTCGCGGTGGCGATGAGCCGCGCCGAGGCGCGCGCGAGGCTCGGCTGGCCTGCCGATCGCCCGATCCTGCTGAGCGTGCGCCGGCTGGTGCGCCGCATGGGCCTTGGGAACCTTATCGAGGCGGTCGGGATGCTCCGCCGCACGCAGCCCGACCTGCTGCTCTGCATCGCGGGCAGCGGCCCGTTGCGCGCCGAGCTCGAGGCGCAGGTACAGGCGGCGGGCCTCGGGGACTCGGTGCGCTTCCTTGGCCGCGTCGCGGACGAGGACCTGCCGCTCGCCTACCGCGCTGCCGACCTCGGCGTGGTGCCGACTCTCGCGCTCGAGGGGTTCGGGCTCGTCGCGGCGGAATCGCTCGCGGCCGGCACGCCGGTGGTCGTGACGCCGGAAGGCGGGTTGCCTGAGGTGGTTGCGACGCTGTCGCCCGCTCTCGTCGCGGCCGGAACCGGCGCGGCGGAGATCGCGGCCGCGCTGGAGCGCGCCCTGTCCGACCCTGCGCGCCTGCCCGCCGCGGAGGACTGCCGCGCCTATGCGCGCGACCGCTTCGACTGGCGCCGTGTCGCCGCCGCCACCGCCGACGTGTACCGGGAGGTGGCTTGACCGTGGCCGACGGGCTCATCGCGACAGGCGCCGAGATTGCCGCGACCGCACCGCGCAGGCCGCGCCGCGTGCTGATGGTGAACCGCGTCGGCTTCCTGGGCGGCGTCGAGCGGATCCTGCTCACCCTCGGTGCCGGACCCGCTGCGCAGGGGTGGGAGGCGCTGCTGGCCTGCCCTGCCGTGGGCGGGCTCGCGGAGGCCGCTGGCGCGCAGGGCATCCGCGTCGTGGCCTGCCCCTTCGACCGCATGCGGATCACCGCCGACCCGCGCGTGCTGGCGCGCTATCCGGCGGCCTGGATGCGCTGCGCGGCCGCGCTGGAGGCGGCGTGCCGCGCCGAGCGGATCGACCTGCTCCATGCGCATCATCCGGTCTCGGCGCTGTATGCCATGCGTGCTGCGCGCCGCCTCCGCATCCCGATGCTGCTGCATGTGCACGAGACGCTGCCGGCACGCCCGCTCTATGCCGCGGCGATGCGGGTCGCGTTGCGCGGCGCGTCGGGCGTGGTCTGCGTCTCCGCCGCTGCGCGGGACCTCGCGCTGGCGCTCGGCGCCGATCCGGCGCGCTGCGCGGTCGTGCCGAACGGCGTGGATGCGCGCTTCTTCGCCGCCGAGCCGCCGGCGCCCGCGGCCGAGGTGCTGCTGGCTGGCCCGGGCCCGCATGTCGGCCTCTTCGCCGTGCTGGAGCCGCGCAAGGCGCAGCATGTGCTGCTGGAGGCGGCGGCGATGCTGGCCGGGCGTTTCCCGACGGCGCGCTTCTGGATCGTTGGCGCCGCGGCGCTGCAGGACAAGCGCGACTATGCGGACCGCCTGCGCCGCATGGCGGAGGCGGAGCTGCTGCGGGGCCGGGTCGTCATGACCGGCTTCCGGCCCGACATGCCGGCCTGGCTCGCCGCGATGGATGTCGTGGTCCAGACATCTGTAGCCTTGGAATCCTTCGGCATGGCGCTGGCCGAGGCGCAGGCGCTCGGCCGACCGGTCGTGGCCAGTCGCGTAGGCGGCATGCCGGAGGTGGTGATCGAGGACGAGACAGGGCTGATCGTGCCGCCCGCCGACGCGCCCGCACTGGCCGCGGCGCTGGTGCGCCTGCTCGGCGATCCGGCGCTGCGCGAGCGGCTCGGTCGCAAAGGGGAAGCGGCCGCGCGCCGCCGCTTCGCCCCGGAGGTCTTCCGCGCGCAGGTCGCCGCCCGCTACGACGCGCTGCTGCACGCCTGATGCGGGCGGCGGTGCCGTCCTTGCTACGATGGATCAGAGATACTGGTCCACCCGCGGGTCGAAGGCCGTGCCGATGACGAGGCCCATCGGACCGGCGATGTCCTCCCACTGCACGAAGCGGTACAGCGAGGAGGCGGCCGTCGTGGTCGCGTCGTGCGCGACGAACAGGCCCTGGGTGTAGTTCCCGCCCAGGTTCACGTTCGTCACGTCCAGCCCGTCGGTGAAGTTGACGTCTGCCGCGCCGCCCGGCTCGTCCAGCGTGAAGTGGCCGAGCCAGGCGCGGTTCACGCCGCCAGTCACGTCATAGACCTCGAACTGCGTCGGCTGCATCGCGCTGGTCTCGTTCTGCGACGAGGCGATGAGGTAGGTGATGCCGTTCGGGCCGTGGTAGAGCGCCAGTCCCTCTACGTCCGCCTCCATCTCGCCGGCAACGGTGCCGATGGCGACCCGCGCCGTGCCGCCATTCGCGCTGGCGTCGTAGCGCCACACCCCCGTGCTCTCCTCGCCGATATAGAGGACCCCGTTGCGGTCATCCACGACGAGACCCTCGGACAGCGAGCCCACCGGGATGGTGCGCACGTTGCTGCCGGTGATCTGGGAGCCGAGCGGCCCGGCGGCGTTCCAGTCGATCTGGAACTGATAGGTGTTCCCGCTGTTCCGGTCCGTCACATACGCATAGTCCTCGCCATCGACCCGGCCCAGCGCCATGCCATAGGGGTCGAAGCCGGTCGCGACCTGGCCGAGCTTGGTGAAGGTCCGCGCGGCGAAGTCGTAGCTGTAGAAGATCAACTGGTCCTTGGTGGAATCCGCGATGCCGACCAGCGACACCTTGGCTCCGTTCGCGGTCGGGAACTGGTAGAGCACGTCCACCGCGGTGACGCGGTTCCCCACATCGGCGTCGGCCAGGATCGCGCCATCGAGGTTGAAGGCGTAGAGCCGTCCCACCTGCGGGTCCTTGTCGATGCCCAGCACCACGGATTTCGTCAGGTCCGTCGGGTGCAGCAGGATGGCTGGGTCGTCCGCCATGTCCTTGCCCGCGGCGCCCGACACAGCCACCGGGGCGGAACTGCCGAAGGCGTCGATGTCGAGCGCCGTGCGCGGCCCTGCCGAGGTCGGCGTCGTCGTTGTCGTGGTGGGCGAGGTCGTGGTCGTGGTTGTCGTGGTGCTCGAAGTGCCGGTTTCGTAGGTGATGGTGAGGCGGGGCGCGGTGGCGCCCTGTGCGGACAGGAAGTCCCACCCGTCGTTGCCGAGCGGGAGCAGCGCCCAGCCATTGTTGGCGGCGCCGGCGGCCCAGGCCTGGACGCTCTTGGTGACGTCGATGGTGGTGGTGCCGAGGGCGCCGACGCGGCCGGTGGTGGCGTCGGGGGTGGAGCTGGCCTCGATGCCGTCGGGCTGGATGCCGTTGGTCATCGAGCTCCAGGTGGCGGTGTCGGCCCAGCTCTTGGTCATGCGGTGCAGGGCGGCGCCGTCGCCGGCATTGGTGGTCTGCAGGGCGAGGGTGGCGGAGAGGATGGTCGCGCCGAGCGGGACCTGGCCGGAGCCGGTGCCGAACAGCCCGTCGAAGCGGAGCAGGCCCTGCTGGTCCTGTCCGGTGCCGCTCGGGGCATCGCCATCGATACTGAGGCTGGTGGCGGTGGCCTGCGAGGTGGTGGCCGCCGCCTGGCGCAGCTCCGTGTCGCGCGTGCCGGCGTAGCCGTTCGCGCCCTGCTGGAAGCTCAGCGTCTTCGTCGTCGTCGGGCTCGGCAGCGGCGCCGTGACGGAGCCGTCCTTCTGGATTTCCAGCAGCACCGCGTGATCGGGAACGTCGAGGCGCAGGGTCGGCCCCGCGGCCAGCGTCGTCCTGGCGCCGGTCAGCGTGTCGGTCATGACGATGCTCTTCACGCTGTCGCCGAAGCTCAGCGTGATCGGCGCGGGCGGCACGTAGACCGGCTGGTTGGTGGCGGGATCGAAGACCTTCACGTCGTTCCAGAGCGCGAGCACGAAGGTGCCGTCCGAGCGCTGCAGCAGCAGGTCCTCGGCCGAGGCCGGCATGCCTTGCAGGCGGTAGTCCAGCGTCCCCGGCGTGAAGCTCGCCGCCGGGTCGTCGCGCACCACCGACATCAGCGTCTTCACGGCGTCGGCCGCCGGCTTCGGCGTGCCGTCGACGTGGAAGAGCCCGAGCGTCCTGTCCCACTTCGTCGGGTTCGCGAAGGGCTCGATCAGCTCGTAGAGGAAGGTGCGCTCGACGCCATGGGAGAAGAACTCGAGCAGGATGCGCGGCGTGTACTTCGCCTGCGCCTCCTCGGAGACTCGCCCCCAGGTCTCCGTGCCGCCGGTGTAGTAGCCGCTCTCGGTCACGACCACCGGCGCACCAGGCGCGTCGCGCTGCGCGGCGATGATCATCTGGTCGACAATCTCGCTCGGTGGCTTGCCGCTGTTGAAGTAGATGTGCGCGTTGGCGTAGTCGGCCGGCGCGCCGAGCGCACCGAGATTCCCGTTGGCGCTGGGGTAGGCGATGCTCGCCTGGAAGACCGGCAGCTTCACCAAGGTCGGGTTGGCCGCCACGGCGAGATCGAGGTCGCGCATATAGGCCGCTGCGGCCTGGTAGCCGGTCAGCCCGGCATAGCTGAAGGGATTGAGGTCGACCTCGTTCGGCCCCTCGATCGAGCGCACCGCGGTGCCGCGCCCTGCGATGAGGGCGAGCTGCTCCTGCATGGTGCCGAGCTCGGGCGACATCAGCAGGTTGAACTGGTAGCCGGCCTTGGCGAGGGCGTCGAAGCGCGGGCCGTCGGCGGTCTGGTGCATGGCGTCGCGCAGGTTGCGGATGCCGACATAGTCGAGCGCGCGCTGCACCTGCGCGACGTCGCCGTATCCGGTGCCGTACCAGCTGACATGGGTGTTGATGCCCGCCGCGTCCCAGAAGGTGCCCGCGCGCACGGCCTGCATCTCGCCCGGGCGCTCGGCCAGGTTCGGCGTGACGTAGATGGCATCGAGCTGGTAGCCCGACTCGCGGGCCCAGACATCGATCGTATGGGTGCCGGGCGTGGTGACGGTGATCGTCAGGCTCGGCTCGGTCATCCAGTCGTAGCCGAGGTTCGCGCCGATCAGCCCGTCGGAGCCGGTGAGGTCCTTGCCGTCGAAGCCGACGCGGAGCGTGTCGCTGTCCACCAGCTGCCCGGTCGCCTTGCCGCGCAGGAGGATGCGGTAGGTGCCCGCCTCCGCGAAGTCGACCGAGTAGCTGAGATGGCCGTCGGCGCTGACCGGAATGGTGCTGCCCGAGGAGGACAGGCCAGGGCGCACGGTGACCGCCATCTGGCCGGCGGCGGTCGGGTCGGCGGTGCGTTGCCAGGCGTACCCCGCGCTGGCGGCATCGAAGGCTTCGGCCTGGATGAGCGTGGAACGAGTGGTCGAAACGGTTGCAGACACGCAGGCACCTCGCGTAATTGTGAGTGCCGCCTGGCGGCACTCGCAACCTTTACGCGCATGATTGCGTATACTGTCAACCGTAGAATCGTATCCCGTTTACGATTTCGTGATCAGGCGGCTGCGTCAATGACCTGACGCGGTCGCGCGGCGTCGCCGGCAAGGTTCAGAGATCCAGGACGAGCTCGGCGCAGCCGGGCGCCGCGCGGGACACGCACGGCATCACCCAACCGACCTTCTCGTGCTCCATCAGCACGAGGTCACGATGGTCCGCGGAGCCGCCGAGCAGCCGGGTCCGGCAGGTACCGCAGGTGCCGGCCTCGCAGGACGAGGGCACGGCGTGGCCGGCGGCGCGAAGCGCGTCCAGCATCGTCGTGCCGACCGGCACCTCGACCGTCGTGCCGCTGCGGGCGAGCCGCACGCGGAACGGTGCGTCCTCGGCGCGTGGCGCGGCGGCGGCGCCGAAATCCTCGAAGTGGACGGCGGCGGATGGCCAGTGGCCGGTCATGTCGCGCACCGCCTGCATCAGCCCGCGCGGGCCGCAGCAATGCACGTGGCGCCCCTTCGGCTGCTCGAGCACGGGCCAGAGGTCGAAGGCGAGGTCCGGATCGCCGCCATCGTGGTGGAACACGACCTTCGATCCGAAGGCCAGCAGCTCGTCGCGGAAGGCGGTGTGCGCGGGGGAGCGGGTGAGATACCAAAGCTTCCAGGGCGGGCCGCCGGTACCCTCCAGCTCGTGGATCATCGCCATGATCGGCGTGATTCCGATGCCGCCGGCGATGAACACGCGCGAGACCGGCCGGCCCGACAGAGGAAAGTCGTTGCGCGGCGCGGTGCAGGGCAGAAGGTCCCCCGCCCGCAGCGCATCGCACATCGCGGCGGAGCCGCCGGCACCGCCCGCCTCCCGCTTCACCGCGATGCTGTAGGCGCCGGTGTCGTTCGGGTCGGAGCAGAGCGAGTAGCGGCGCACCAGCGCGTTCGGCGTGCGGACCTTCAGATGCGCGCCCGCGGTGAAGCCCGGCAGGGCAGCGCCATCGGGGTGAACGAGGTCGAAGCGATGGATGTCCTCGGCGATGCGCGCGGCGCCGGCGACGCGCAGCGGCGTGAAGACGTCCTCGACCACGCGGATCCTCGCTGCTTGTCCTCGCCGGAAGGCAGCCACATAGTTAGGAACCTAAGCAATACGCGGCAAGGAGGACGCCCATGCTGACCGCCGCCGAGAACGAGCTGCTGTGTCGCGTCGAGGGCGACGCGCCGATGGGCCGGCTGATGCGCGCGCATTGGCTGCCCGTCTGCCTGTCCGAGGAGGTGGACGAGCCGGAGGGGAAGCCGGTGCGCGTGCGCGTGCTGGGCGAGGACCTCGTCGCCTATCGCGACGCCGAGGGCCGTGTCGGCCTGGTCGGCGAGTTCTGCCCGCATCGCAAGGCGAGCCTCGTCTACGGGCGCAACGAGGAAGGCGGGCTGCGCTGCCTCTATCACGGGTGGAAGGTGGACGCCGACGGCAACGTCGTGGAGATGCCGAGCGAGCCGCCCGAGGCCTGCGCGGCGGCGAAGTTCAGGCATCCCGCCTATCCCACCGCCGAGGCGGGCGGCTTCGTCTGGGCCTGGATGGGGGCGCGCGAGGCGATGCCGGAGTTCGAGCCGCCGCCCTTCGCGCCGACGCCGGAGACGCGCGTCGCGATCGGCACGGCGCGCGTCGCCTGCAACTGGGCGCAGGTGGTGGAGGGGCAGATCGATTCCGCGCATTCGTCGTCGCTGCATTCGTCCGACATGGTGCCGGCCCGCGTCGGGCGGGCGGGGGCGAACGCCAAGAACTGGACGCGGCCCAGCACGGACAAGGCGCCGCGGCTGCAGGTGCAGTTGACCTCCTACGGCTTCCGCTACGCGGCGATCCGCCGGCCGATCCAGAACGCGGCGACGCATGACTACATCCGCATCACCACCTTCGTCGCGCCGGTGATCAGCCTGATCCCTCCGAATGCCAGCTACAACGTCGCGCAGGTGACGGTGCCGGTGGACGACCACACCTGCATGTTCCACTTCATGGCCTGGGGCGACGGGCCCGACGTGCCCTCGACCGCCGAGTGGCGGAAGTTCCTCGCGCTGACGCCGGGCGTGGATGTCTTCCCCGAGCGCGGCTGGGCGCGGCTGCGCACGCGCGACAACGACTACCTGCAGGATCGCCACTTCATGCGGGCCGGCAACTTCACCGGCATTAAGGGCATCCCCGCGCAGGACATGGCGATGTGGGAGGGGATGGGCGCGATCGCGGACCGCACCTCCGAACGGCTCGGTGCGTCCGACGTCGCGATCGTGCAGTGGCGGCGGCTGATGATCGAGGCGGCGAAGGCGGTGGCCGAGGGCGCGCCGGCGCTCGGCCGCACCGAGCCGCGGGTGCCTCTGAAGGACATCGCGAGCTTCGAGGGCGTGGTGCCGAAGACGGTGGATTGGCGGACGCTCGGCACGACGGAACTCGAGCGGTCGCGATTCGTCGGGGCACCTCCGGCGCAGGCCGCGGAATGAGCCGCCTGCAGCTCTCCGTCGCGGTCGGTCCCTATGACCGGATGATGCCCCTCGTGCTGGGCGAGGTGCAGATCGACGCGGTGGACCCGCACTTCATGTTGCTCGAGCCGGAGGAGATTTTCTTCCGTGCCATGCGGCACGAGGCCTTCGACATCTGCGAGCTGTCGCTGTCCTCCTATGCGCTGCGGGTCGCGCGGGGCGACAGCCCCTATGTCGCTGTGCCGGTGTTCCCCTCGCGCGCCTTCCGCCACACCTGCATCGTGGTGCGCACGGATCGCGGCATCCGCTCGCCGGCCGATCTGCGCGGCAAGCGGATCGGCATGCCGGAATACCAGCTGACGGCGAATGTCTGGGCGCGGGCGATCCTCGAGGAGGAATACGGCGTGCACCAGCGCGACATCGCCTGGGTGCGCGGCGGCTACGAGACGCCGGGGCGGATCGAGAAGCTCTCCGTCGCGCTGCCCGAGGGCGTGCGCGTGGAGGACGCGCCGGCTGGGAAGACCATCTCCGGCATGCTCGCCGATGGCGAGCTCGACGGCGTGATGGGGCCGCGCGCGCCCTCCTGCTTCGAGCGCGGCGACCCGATGATCCGTTGGTTGTTCGAGGACCCGACGACGGAGGCGATGGCCTGGTATGCGAAGACCCGCATCTTCCCGGTGATGCATGTCCTCGGCATCCGCAGGACGCTCGTCGAGCGGCATCCATGGCTGCCGGGCGCGGTCGTGAAGGCCTTCGAGCGGTCGAAGCGGATCGCGCTGGAGCGGCTGACCGACACCTCCGCCACCAAGGTCACGCTGCCCTTCGTGGAGGAGAACCTGCGCCGGGCGCGGGCGATGATGGGCGAGGATTTCTTCAGCTACGGCCTCCGGCCCAACCGGCACGTCTTCGAGTGGTTCCTGCGCCACCACCATGCGCAGGGGCTCTCCGACCGTGTGCTGGCGCCGGAGGAGCTGTTCCACCCGAGCACGCTCGAAGCCCACAAGGTGTAGCGCTCAGCGCTGCGGGCCCGGCAAGGTCGCGGTGCCGCGGATGCCGGGCGCCGGCTGGCCGACGGGCGGCAGCGCCGGACGGGGAGCCGGCATCGGAAGCGCTGCGGCCGGTGGCAGGACGGGCGGTGGAGCCGGTGCCACGAGCGGCGGCAGAGGACCGCCCGAGAAGGGCGGCGGCACGAAGGATGTCTGCGGCGGTTGCACCGCGGCAGGGCCATGCGGCCAGCCGCCCGGTCCCTGCGGCGGTCGCGGCCAGGCATGCGGGTGGACCGGAATGAATACCGGGTAGGGCACCAGCACCTGCGTCTCGAGCACCACCGACGGCGCCGGGCGCGGCGCCTCGGGCGGCGCGTTGGGGCGGACGATGCTGCCGGGCTCGGGCGATTCGCCGGCAAGCCAGCCGACCAGCGCGGCCTGCGGTCCGGCCGGCCCGAGCCGCGCGAGCCCTTCCGGCGGGACGAAGGTGGCTTGGCCGGCCTCCGTCGGGACGGTGCCCGCCGTGGTGGCAAGGCGCGCACTGCCGGTGAACACCGACAGCCGGGTGGGCCGGATCGCGTCCCCGGCCTCGACGAGGTAGCGGCCGGGCGTGCGCAGCTCGGCGACGCCGCGCGGGGTGGCGACCTGCAGCGCCGCGCCCGGCAACTGGGTCACCACCAGCGCCAGCGTGCCGCTGTTCAGGATCAGTTGCGACGCCGTCGTCTCGAGCCGCGCGAGATCCAGCGCGCCGCCGGAGTCGAGTGCGACCAGCGTCCCCGGCAGCGCGGCGACGAGGCGTCCGCCCGGACCGGTGCGGAGCGCGGTGCCGGCGGGGAGGACCGCACCCTGCTGGAGGCCCGACCAGCCTGGCGCGCCCGGCCCCCGCGCGGCCGCCGAGCCGGAGGCGAGCTCGATGCGCGCCGCAAAGGGCGTAGGCGCCTGCGCCGCGGCTGGCATGGCGAGCACGAGCAGGAGAGCAAGCAGGGCGCGCATGGCGCGGTGCGGGACCTCCGCGAAGCGGAGGACAGGCTACGCCAGGGCGCGACGCGACGCGAGCGTCAGCGTGGCGCCAGCCGATCCATGCCGAGATCGCGGCGCGACAGGGTTTCGTTCGCAGCGAGCAAGGGCGGGATGGCCGGGGCCACGCGGGCGCCGAGCGCGACGAGGTCGCGCTCCACCGCCTCCATCGCCTCGGCGAGCTCGGCGCGGAAGGTGGCCTCGTCCACGGTCGTGAGGCGCCCGGCGCGCAGCACGACGCGGCCATCCACCAGCACGGTGTGCACGGCGCGGCCGGCCTCGGAATAGACCAGCTGGCGCGTGGCGCTGGCGAAGGGCTGCCAGGCGAGGTCGTCGAGGTCGAGCAGCACCAGGTCGGCGCGCATCCCCGGCACGAGGGCGCCGATCTCGCCCGCGAGGCCGACTGCCCGGGCGCCGCCGGTGGTCGCCGCCTCCACCGCGTCGCAGGCCAGCACGCCGGTCGGATTGGCGTCCGAGCCGGCCGCCAGCAGCGTGGTCAGCTTCATCGCCTGGAACAGGTTCTGGCAGTCGGAGCAGGAATTGTTGTCGCAGCCGAGCGCGAGCCGCACACCGGCGCGCTTCAGCGCCGCGACCGGGGCGACGCCGTTCTTCAGCTTGAGATTGGCGAGCGGGTTCAGCACGACGCCGGTGCCTGCCTGGGCCAGCGTTGCGATCTCGGCCTCCGTGATGTGGACGCAATGCGCCAGCGTGGTGCGCGGCGTCAGCAGCCCGGCCTCGCGCAGCGCGGTGATCATGGAGCCGTCGGGATAGATGCGCCGCGCCTTTGCCAGCTGCGCCCGCGTCTCGTAGACATGGGTGAAGACCGGCAGGCCGTGCGTGTCGGACAGCGCGGCCAGTCCCTCGAGCAGGCGCCGCGAGCAGCGCTGCGGACCGGAGGCGGCAAGCGCCCAGTGGCGGCGCGGATGCGCCGCGACGCGGGACAGCTGCGTGGCGACGAAGTCGAGATCGGCGCGCGGGTCGCGCGGCGCGCCGCCGACGATCGCCGCGACTTCGGGCGGCAGGTCAGCAGGCAGGAAGGGCGCGATGTCGAGGTCGGGCAGGTCGCGCAGCGCGGCGGCGAAGACCACGCGGATGCCGGCTTCCTCGTAGGCCGAGAGGATGACGTCGAGCGTCTCCTCGTCCTGCGGGACGAGGCTGTTCATGTCCTGCACGGTGGTGATGCCCGCGCGCAGCGCCTCCATCGCGCCGAGCAGGGTGCGCAGGCGCAGCTCCTGCTTCGACCGCGTGCCCCAATAGGCCGGCTGGGAGTGCAGCGCCCAGACATCGAAGGGCGTGTCCTCGAAGCGACCCTTCAGCAGCGCGTCGTAGGAATGATAGTGCGCGCTGACGAGCCCCGGGATCAGCAGCTTCCCGCGCGCATCCAGGATCTCGACGCCGGGCGAGAGCAGCGGCGGGTCGTCGAGCCCGGCGATCGCCGCGATGCGCGCGCCTTCGACCAGGACGTCGGCGACGGGTGGGCGATGCGGGTCGGCGCCCGGGCGGAGCACCCGGGCGCCGCGGATGAGGAGCGTCACCGCTGGCGCGCCGCAGTCCGTCAGCTCTGGGTCGTCGGCACGTCGCGTGCGTCTCGTGGCGGCAGGAAGGCGCGGCTGAAGACCTCGGCCGGCGCCGGCGTGCGCGGGAGGGAGAACACCTCGACCGTCTGGCCGATCGCGCGCGTCAAGCGGGCCTCGTCGAGGTCGCCGAGGCCGAGGCGGCGCGTCTCGTCGGTCGCCATGGCGACGCGCCAGGCATATTCGATGCGGCCCTGCTCGACGCCCAGGTTGATCGTGGATTCGACGCGCTGCATCAACTGCGCGCCGAGGGCCGGATTGCGCACCACCTCGCCCATCGCGCGGTTCACCGCGGCAACCAAGCTGCGCACCGCGTTCGGGTTGTCACGTGCCAGGCGCTGGCTGACCATGACACCGTTCGAATAGGCTTCGATCCCGAAATCAGCGAACATGAACCAGCGGAAGTCGCGGTCGGGATTCATGCCGAGGCCGATCAAGTTAGGCCAGGAGGTCAGCGAGAAGGCGGCGACCGCATCTACCTGATCGCGGATCAGCATTGGCTCCTGGAGCGTGGGCGACATGTTGACGATGCGCACGCGCGACGCGTCGATCCCGTTCAGCCGCGCGAAGAGCGGGAACTGCGCCAGCGCGGCGGAGCCGGTCGGCCCGCCGAGGCTTCGGCCCTCCAGGTCGCGGGGCCCACGGATCGGGCTCCCTGCCTTCACCAGGATGGCGAAGGGCGCGCGGTTGTAGATCTGGTAGACCATCAGCGGCTGCTCGCCGGGGCGGTTGGCTGCCTGCTGGATGATCGCGTTCATGTCGCCGAAGCCCGCATCATAGGCACCGGACATGACGCGGGTGATGGTCGCCGCCGAGCCTTCGCCCTGGTCGATGGTGACGTCGAGCCCAGCCTCGCGGAACCAGCCGCGCTCGCGGGCCAAGTAGTACCAGGAATGGATGCCCTGGAAACGCCAGTCGAGAGTGAAGCGGATCGGTGTCAGCGACTGCGCGATGGCCGGCGCGGCGAGGAGCGTGGGCGCGGCGAGCAGCGCGCGGCGGGAGAGGGGCATGGCGGCATCCCTTCGGTCACGCGGCGAGGTGCCGCGGCCCGGGTGAAAGCAACCGCCATGCCAGCAAGTGAAGGGCGCGCCTGCTTCGGAGGCGCGGCCCGTGTGGGGGTCAGCTCCGCGCGGCGGCGGCCGGGGCCGCGCCGGCCAGGCCCTGCAGCGCGGTGCCGGTGGCTCGGCCTGGCGCCGCGGGCGCGCTCACCTCGGCG
>NZ_JAKJIB010000086.1 GCF_021864505.1 Falsiroseomonas oryziterrae | reverse complement strand
CTGCTGATCCGGCGCGGCCGGCCGCCGCGGCGCGGCGAGTGGTCGCTGCCGGGCGGCGCGCAGCGCCTCGGCGAGCCGGCCGAGGAGGCGGCGCGGCGCGAGTTGCGCGAGGAAGCCGGTATCGAGGTCGGGCCGCTCGAGCTCCTCGCCGTGGTGGATGCGATCACGCCCGGGGAGGTCGGCCGCGGCCCGCGCTTCCACTACACCATCATCGACTACGTTGCGCGCTGGACGTCGGGCGAGCCGCACCCCGGCGGCGACGTGACCGAGGCGGCCTGGGCCGACTCCGCCGCCCTCGCGCCGTACGGTCTCTGGCCCGAGGCGATGCGCGTGATCGCGCTGGCGCGGCGCAGGCTCGGCCTCGAGGCCTGAAGGCCCGGGGCAGGCGCCTACTCCGCCGCGGCCTCCCAGGCGGCGCGCTTGCGGTAGAGCGTCGAGGGGCTGATGCCGAGATGCGCGGCGGCCTTCGGGATGTTGCCGTCGCAGAGCTCGACCGCGCGCTCGATCGCCTCGCGCTCGATCTCGGCGAGCGGCCGGATCAGCCGCGCGGCTTCGGAGGCAGAAACCGGGCTCGCGCTACGCTGCGGTGGCGGCAGCGACGGCGGCGCCACAGGCGGTGCGGGCGGCGGCTCGCGCAGCGGCAGCATGGCGGCCTCCACCAGTTCGCCGTCGTGCAGCACAACGGCGGTGCGGACCACGTTCTCGAGCTCGCGCACATTGCCCGGCCAGCGATGCGCCAGCAGCGCGCGGCGGGCGTCGTCGGAGAAGCCGCGGAACCGCTTGCCCTCCTCGGCCGCCGTGCGGGCCAGCATCGCCTCGGCGATCGCGATCACGTCCTCGCCGCGCTCGCGCAGCGGCGGCAGCCGCAGCGGAACGACATGCAGACGGTAGTAGAGATCCTCGCGGAAGCGGCCGGCCTTCACCTCCTCCAGCGGGTCGCGGTTGGTCGCGCAGACGAAGCGCACATCGGTCCGGCGCAGCTGGGTGGAGCCGACCGGCTGGAAGGTGCCGGACTGGATGAAGCGCAGCAGCTTGCCCTGCAGCGAGAGATCCATCTCGCAGAGCTCGTCGAGGAACAGCGTGCCGCCATCGGCGGCCTGCGCCGCGCCGATCCGGTCCGCGACCGCGCCGGTGAAGGCGCCGCGCACATGGCCGAACACCTCGCTCTCGATCAGGTCGCGCGGGATGGCGGCGCAGTTGATCGCGACGAAGGGCCCGCTGTGGCGCGGCGAGAGGCGGTGCACCGCCTCGGCCGCGAGTTCCTTGCCGGTGCCGCTCTCGCCGGTGATGAAGACGGTGGCCTTCGACTGCGCCGCCGTCTCCAGCACACGGTAGACCGCCTGCATCGCCGGTGCGGCGCCGACGAAGCCCTGGAAGGCGGTGCGCGGCCGACCGGCCGTCAGGTCGCGTACCTCGCGCTTCAGCGCCGCGCGCTCGAGCGCGTTGGACAGCGTGACGGCCAGGCGCTCGGCCGCGAAGGGCTTCACCAGGAAGTCGGAGGCGCCGGCGCGCATCGCCTCCACCGCGGTGGCCACACTTCCATGCGCGGTCATCACCACGACCGCGACGTCCGGATGGCCGCGCTTCAACTCGCGCAGGACGGAGAGGCCGTCGCCGTCGGGCAGCCGGACATCGAGCAGCACGCCGTCGGGCGGCGCGGCGTCCGTCATGGCGCGCGCCTCCGCCGCGTTGCGCGCATGCTCGAAGTCGTAGCCGGCGGCGCGCAGATACTCGCCATAGACGGCGGCGAGGGAGGCGGTGTCCTCGACCAGCAGGACGCGCGCGCGGTGGTCGGCCGCCGCGCTCGCGCCCGTGCCGCTCACGCCCAGAGCCGCTCGCTCTGCAGGTTGGTGTAGAGACCCGCCACGAACTCACCATAGCCGTTGAAGAGCCGCGTTGGCACGCGCTCGTTCGTGCCGATCAGGCGTTCGGTCGCCTGGCTCCAGCGCGGATGGGCGACCTCGGGGTTCACATTGGCCCAGAAGCCGTATTCGTTGCCCTGCAACGTCTCCCAGAAGCTCTTCGGACGCTGGTCTGTGAGCGTGATGCGCGTGACCGACTTGCCGGACTTGAAGCCGTATTTCCACGGGAAGACCACGCGGAATGGCCCGCCATTCTGCGGCGGCAGCGGGCGCCCGAAGAGGCCGACCGGCATGAAGGTCAACTCGTTCGCCGCCTCCTCGATCGTGCAGCCCTCGATATGCGGCCAGGGATACCAGGATTGCCGCAGTCCGCTCATGCTCTCGCGGTGCTGGGCCGTCTCGAAGCGCACATACTTCGCGGAGCCGAGCGGGCGGACGATCTCGAGCAGCTTGGAGAGCTGGAAGCCGGTCCAGGGGACCGTCATCGCCCAGGCCTCCACGCAGCGCAGGCGGTAGACGCGTTCCTCGATGCCGATGCGGCGGATCAGGTCGTCGACGCCGAATTCGCCGGGCTGCTCGACCATGCCGTCCACGCGCACCGTCCATGGGCGCATCGGCATGCGCAGAGCCTGCGGCCAGATGCCCTTGTCGGTGCCGAATTCGTAGAAGTTGTTGAAGGTGATGGGCTCGCGCTCGGGGCTCATGGCGCGGCCCGGCTGGTAGCGGGCATTGCGCATCGCTGGCGGCAGGTCGGGCAGGTCGGCCGGGTTCCGCGCCCAGGGATCGGTGGCGCCCTGGTCGCGGCGGAACAGCCATTGCGCCTGGGCCTGGGTGGAGAGCATCGCCCCCGCCCCGGCCGCCGCCATCAGGGCGCGGCGGTTCGTGACGAGGTGTTCAGGCGTGGCGTCCCGCTCCGGGATCTCCCAGCCGCGCCGGCGGAGGATGCGCATGTCGGTCTCCTGGGCTTTCTGCCGATGAAGGTTCGCTCGCACCCCCGCCGCGTCAAGGAAGCGGCCGCGGCAGGATTGCCGCGGGCGGCAGGTCCGGCCGGGTCTCCACCCGGAAGGTCCGGTACCGCTCCGCCTCGACGCCTCGACGGGCGCGGATGAGCGCCCCCTCGGGGCGGCGGGCCGGCTCGGCTCCGGGCCAGTCGGGGGCGCTGTCCCGTCTTTCGCTCTGGACCAGCAGGCCGGTTACGCCCGCCTGCGGCCTCGGCAGGTCGAACAGCGCCCAGCGGTCGTGCAGCGCGACCACGGGAACGCCCGGCGGCAGGCGCAGGGCAAGCTGGGAGGCGAGGCCGTATTCCTCCGCCGCGACGAAGCTCGCACCCAGCCGACGGCGTTCGGCCTCGACCGCCTCGGCGAAGGCGTCCCAGCCGCCGAGGCGCGCGAGTGTCGGGTCCTGCCGGCGGGGGAGCGGGACCGGCGCCAGCGCGGCCTGCGCGAAGCCGCCGAGGGCGAGGACCGCGCCGAGCCCGAGCGCGGGCCAGCGCCAACCGCGGAGGCGCGCGGGAAGATAGGCCGCCGCGGCGATGCAGGCCGCCGGATACAGCACGATCGGCCAGTTGCCCTGCACACGGCTGCCGGTGGCCTGCCAGAGGAACACCGCCACCCCCGGCAGCACGAAGGCGGCGAGAATGGCACCGGCCGCATCCCCTCGGCGCGCCCAGGCGGCGACCGCGCCCGCGACCCCGGCCACGCACAACACGAAGACGATGGGTGTCGCGAGACCGACCTGGCTCGCGAACAACTCGCCCAGGAAGCGCAGCGTGATGCCCGGCGAGTCCACGCCGGCCCGTCCCCCCTGCTTGGCGAAGGACGCCCAGTCATGCGCGGCGTTCCAGGCGAGCACCGGCGCGAAGACCAGCAGCGCGAGCGCGCCGCCTGCATAAAGCCGCCAGTCGCGCCACCAGCGCCACGCCGCCCGGCTGCCGATGAGCCAGCCCAGCACGCCGAGGCCGAGCAGCACGGCGGTGTACTTGGAGGCCAGCGCCAGCCCGGCGAAGAAGCCGAAGGCGAGCCACCAGCGCCCGTCGCCCGTCGCGTGCAGCCGCGCGATCGTCCAGAGCGCGCAAATCCAGAAGAAGACCAGCGGCGTGTCCGGCGTCGCCAGGATGCCGCCGACGCCGATCATCAGCGTCGCGTTGAGCAGCGCGGCCGCCCAGGCGCCCGGACGCTCGCGCGGGAACAGCGCATCCGCGGCGCGCGCCAGCAGGATGCTCGCCAGCGCGAGCGAGAGCGGGCCCATGAGCCGGATGCCGATCGGCGTCTCGCCGGCAAGCAGCGTGCCCGCGCGGATGAACAGCGCCACCATCGGCGGATGGTCGAGGTAGCCGCCCTGCAGCGTGCGCGACCAGACCCAGTAATAGGCCTCGTCGGGCGCGAGCGGGACCACGGCGGCGACGACGAGGCGCAGCGCCGTGACCGCGGCCAGCGCTGCGAGCCAGGGGTTCATGGGCGGGCTATAGCCCACCCCCGGCCGGAGGTCAGCGCGTGCGCCAGACGAGGGTCGAGGAGACGGCGTAGTTCCAGAC
This sequence comes from Falsiroseomonas oryziterrae, assembly GCF_021864505.1. GTDB lineage: Bacteria > Pseudomonadota > Alphaproteobacteria > Acetobacterales > Acetobacteraceae > Falsiroseomonas > Falsiroseomonas oryziterrae. The sequence continues at coordinate 8,513 of NZ_JAKJIB010000086.1, read as the reverse complement.
CACGGTGAGCAGCGCGCCAGCTGCCCCGGCCAGGCCCCAGGCGACGATGCCGTCGCGCACCAGCAGCGCCGCGACGCCCACATTGGCCGCCGCGCCCAGTCCGCAGACGACGTAGAACAGCAGCAGGCCGCGCCACAGCGCCGGCCCGCGCAGCTTGGCGTCGCGGTAGGTGATGCGGTTGTTGAGCACGAAATTCGCCGTCATGGCGACGAGGGTCGCTGCCCATTGCGCAAGGTCGAAGCGCATGTCGAGCAACCCGACCAGCAGGGCGAGCGCCAGCATGTGCACCAGCACGCCGATCGCGCCGACGGCGGCGAAGGCGACGAAGCGCAGCGGCACGATGCCGCCCGTCGCCTTGTCCAGCAGCAGCCCGCCGAATTCGAGCAGCACCTTGGTGTCGAGCTTGGAATCGCCGTGCTCGCGCGCGCGGAAGCTGTAGGGCACCTCCGCCACCTTCAGCCCGCGCGGCGCGGTCAGCAGGATGTCGAGCAGGATCTTGAAGCCCCGCCCCGTCAGCCGCGGCGCGACCGCCTCGACCAGGTCGCGCTTCAGCAGGAAGAAGCCGCTCATCGGATCGGCGACCGGGACCGGCAGGAGCTTCTGCGCCAGGCGCGTGCCGGCATCCGACAGCGCGCCGCGCGCCGCGGAGAAGCCGCCGGCGGCGGCGCCGCCCTCGACATGGCGCGAGCCGATGGCGACATCGGCGCCTTCCTCCACCGCACGCAGCATGGCGGGCAGGATGGTCTCGTCATGCTGCAGGTCGCCATCCATCACGGCGACATAGGGCGCCGAGACCGACAGCATGCCCTCGATGCTGGCGGAGGCGAGGCCGCGGCGGCCGACGCGGCGGATGCAGCGGATGCGCGGGTCGCGCGCGGCGATCTCGCGCACCGCGGCCGTGGTGCCGTCCGGGCTGTCGTCGTCGACGAAGACGGCTTCCCAGGCGATGCCGGCCAGCGCCGCATCCAGCTTGGCGACGAGGGGCGCGACATTGTCGCGCTCCCGGAAGACCGGGACGATGACGGCGAGCCGGGCCGGGGCGCGGATGGCGGAACGATCGGTCACGCTTTGCGCTTACCGCGCCCGTGCCGCGATGGAAATGCACGCATGAATGAGCCCGCTGGGACTCGAACCCAGGACCCCATGATTAAAAGTCACGTGCTCTACCGACTGAGCTACGGGCTCACGCGTCGCCCGGCACGCAACGCACCGGGCGGGGCGCGGTCTTAGGCGTCGGCGGCCGGGGTGCTGTCAACCCCGGCTGCGGGGGCCGGCGCGCCGCCGAGGCGCATGGACTTCACCCGGTCGGGCTCGCGCACCATGCCGTTCGGACCGGCACCGCGCTTGATCTTGTCCACGAGGTCCATGCCACCGACCACGCGACCCCAGATCGTGTACTGGCCGTCGAGGCTCGGGGCCGGGGCGAACATGATGAAGAACTGGCTGTTCGCGCTGTTCGGGTTGTTGGTGCGCGCCATGCCGCAGGTGCCGCGCACGAAGCGGGCCTTGGCCGGCGGGCTGAACTCGGCCGGGAGGTCCGGCAGGTCAGAGCCGCCCGTCCCGGTCCCGGTCGGGTCACCGCCCTGGGCCATGAAGCCCTCGATCACGCGGTGGAAGGGCGTGCCGTCGTAGAAGCCGCGCGCGGCCAGGGTCCGGATGCGCTCGACATGCTGGGGCGCGAGGTCGGGCAGCAACTCGATCGTGATCGTGCCGTCCTTCATCTCGAGCAGCAGGGTGTTCTCGGGCGCCAGGGCCTGGCTCATCGGTGCGCTCCTCGCGGTCGGGCGGTGGATGTCACATGGGGTGCGGCAGGGCGCAAGGCCGGCTCAGCCGGCCATCCGCGCACGGATGAGACGGTCGGGGTCCACGACCATCCCGTTGCGCCCCGGGTCGCCCCGCTTGATGCGGTCCACCGCCTCCATGCCCGACACGACGCGTCCCCATATCGTGTACTGCGCATCGAGGCTCGGCGCCGGGGCGAACATGATGAAGAACTGGCTGTTCGCGCTGTTCGGGTTCTGCGCGCGCGCCATGCCGCAGGTGCCGCGCAGGAATCGCGCGCGGGATGCCGGCACGAACTCGGCCGGAAGGTCGGGCAGGTCGGAGCCGCCGGTGCCGCGGCCGGTAGGGTCGCCGCCCTGGGCCATGAAGCCCTCGATCACGCGGTGGAAGGGCGTGCCGTCGTAGAAGCCGCGGCGGACCAGGGTGCGGATCCGCTCGACATGGCGTGGCGCGATGTCCGGCAGAAGCTGGATCGTCACCGTCCCGTGGCGAAGCTCCATCAGAAGCGTGTTCTCGGGATCGGTCGCCTGGGCGCGGGCGGCGACCGCCGGCAGCGCGAGGGCGGAGCCGAGAATCGTACGGCGAAGCAGTGTCATCCGGCGGCGTCCTTTCGGCTCTGCACGCGGGCCAGCGTGCGTTCATGGGTCAAGGGCGGCACGAAGCTCGAGATGTCCCCTCCGAGCATCGCGATCTCCTTCACGAAGCGCGAGGAGATGAACTGGTTCGTCTCGCTCGCCATCAGGAAGACCGTTTCGATCTCCGGATCGAGCCGGTGATTCATGCCGGTCATCTGGAACTCGTAGTCGAAATCGGTCACGGCGCGCAGTCCGCGGATGATCATGCTTGCCCCGACCTCCCGCGCGAAGCCGACGAGCAGGCCGGTGAAAGGCTGCACCACGATGTCGCAACCGGTGCGGGCCGCGATCTTGTCGGTCTCGGCGCGCACCAGTTCGGCGCGTTCCTCGAGCGGGAAAAGCGGTCCCTTGCCCGCATTGATCGCGACGCCGACGACGAGGCGGTCCACCAGCCGCGCGGCGCGGCCGATGACGTCCAGATGGCCGTTCGTCACCGGATCGAAGGTGCCGGGATAGAGGCCGATGCGGAGTTCAGCCATCGGTCGCCTCCGGAGGCGGCGCCGCCACCTCGGCCGTCGGCTCATCCTCTTCCATCACCGGGAAGCAGGAGGTCACGCGCTCCCCGTCGTCGAGGCGCAGCAGCGTCACGCCCTGTGCCGCGCGTCCGGTGACCCGGACCTGGTTGGTCGGCAGCCGGATCAGGCGGCCCGCATCGGTCACGAGCATCACGTCATCGCCGTGGCGCACCGCGAAGGTCGCGACCACCTCACGGCCCGTCCGCGGGCTGAGCGTGATGGCGGTGATGCCCTGCCCGCCGCGGCCCGAGACGCGATACTCGTAGGCCGAACTGCGCTTGCCGAAGCCGCGATCGGTGACGGTCAGCAGCACCTCCTCCGCCTCCTCCATCGCGTCCAGCTTGTCCTGCGCCACCGCGACGGCCTCCACCGCCTCGCCGACCTCCTCCACCGCGGTACCGCTGCTGCCGTTCGGCTCGGCGACCTCCTCCCCGGCGGCCCGGCGCTTCTGCGCGGCAAAGCGGAGATAGGTCAGCCGCTCGCCCGGGCTCGCCTCGACATGCTTCAGCACGGCGAGCGAGATCACCTTGTCGTCGCCCAGCAGCCGGATGCCGCGCACGCCGTCGGAGGCACGGCCCGCGAACACGCGCAGCGTCTCCTCCTCCGCCTGGAAGCGGATGCAGCGCCCGTTGCGGGTCGAGAGCATGACGTCGTCGCCCTCGCGGCAGGTCGAGACGCCGATCAGGCTGTCGCCCTCCTCGAGCTTCATGGCGATCAGGCCGACCGCGCGGACGTTGCGGAAGTCCGAAAGCTTGTTGCGCCGGACATTGCCGCAGGCGGTGGCGAAGACGAGGTGCAGATTCTCCCACAGCGCCTCGTCCTGCGGCAGCGGCAGGACGGCGGTGACCGTCTCGTCCTGCTGCAACTGCAGCACCTGGCGGAGCGACCGGCCGCGTCCCGTGGCGCCGCCTTCCGGCAGCTGCCAGACCTTCTCGCGGAAGGCCATGCCCCGGCTGGTGAAGAACAGCACCCATTGGTGGGTATGCGCGACGAAGCTACGGACGACGATATCGTCCTCGCGCCGCCCTGCCCCGGTGCGGCCGCGGCCGCCGCGGTTCTGCGCGCGGAACACGTCGAGCGCGGTGCGCTTGACGTAGCCGTCGCGGGTCATGGTCACGACCATGGTGCCCGGCTCGATCAGGCTCTCGTCGTCCTGGTCGGCGACGCCGTCCACGATCTCCGTCATCCGCGGCGTCGCGATCTGCGCGCGGACCGCCAGCAGCTCCTCGCGCATCACCTCGAGCCGCCGCGGGCGGGAGCCGAGGATCTCGAGCAGCTCGCGGATCGTGGCGCCGACCTCCGACAGCTCGGCGTTGATCTTCTCGCGCTCGAGGCCCGTCAGGCGCTGCAGGCGGAGCTCCAGGATGCCCTTGGCCTGCTCCTCCGTCAGCCGGACGGTGCCGGCCTCGGTCAGCACGTTGCGGTGGTCGTCCACCAGCGCGAGCAGCGGGCCGATATCGGCCGCCGGCCAGTCGCGCGCCATCAGCCCTGCCTTGGCGGCGTTGGCGTCCGGCGCCGCGCGGATCAGCGCGATCACCTCGTCGATGTTGGCGACCGCGACGGCGAGCCCGATCAGGTTGTGGCCGCGATCGCGCGCCTTCTCCAGCCGGTGGCGGCTGCGGCGGGTGATCACCTCCTCGCGGAACTTGATGAAGGCGAGCAGCGCGTCGCGCAGGCCCATGGTGCGCGGCCGGCCCTCGTCGAGCGCGACGAAGTTCACGCCGAAGGAGGTCTGCAACTGCGTGAAGCGGTAGAGCTGGTTCAGCACGACCTCGGGTGTCGCGTCCTTCTTCAGCTCGATGACGATGCGCAAGCCGTCGCGGTCGCTCTCGTCGCGCAGGTCGGAGATGCCCTCCACCGTCTTGGCGCGCACCAGCTCGGCGATCTTCTCGATCAGCGTCGCCTTGTTCACCTGGTAGGGGATCTCGGAGACGACGATCATCGAACGCCCGCCGCGCATCTCCTCGATCGCCGCGCGGGCACGGATCGGGATGGAGCCGCGTCCGGTCTCGAAGGCGCTGCGGATGCCGGCCCGGCCGAGGATCAGGCCGCCGGTCGGGAAATCCGGGCCGGGGATGATCTGCATGAGCTCCGGCAGGCTCGTCGCCGGCTCCTCGATCAGCCTGAGGGTGGCGTCGATCACCTCGCCCGGGTTGTGGGTCGGGATGTTGGTCGCCATGCCGACCGCGATGCCGCCCGCGCCGTTGACCAGCAGGTTCGGATAGGCCGCCGGCAGGACGCGCGGCTCCTCGGCCGACTCGTCGTAGTTCGGGACGAAGTCGACCGTGTCCTCCTCGATCCCCGCCAGCAGCGCGGCGGCGGAGCGGGCGAGGCGCACCTCGGTGTAGCGCATCGCCGCCGGCGCATCGCCGTCCATCGAGCCGAAATTGCCCTGCCCGTCGATCAGCGGCACGCGCATCGAGAAGGGCTGCGCCATGCGCACCATCGCGTCGTAGATCGCGCTGTCGCCATGCGGGTGGTACTTGCCCATCACGTCGCCGACGACGCGCGCCGACTTGCGGTGCGGCTTGTCGGCCGTGTTTCCCGCCTCGTGCATCGCGTAGAGGATGCGCCGGTGGACCGGCTTCAGCCCGTCGCGCGCATCCGGCAGCGCGCGGCTGACGATGACGCTCATCGCATAGTCGAGATAGGAGCGCCGCATCTCCTCCTCGAGCCCGACGGGCGCGATGTCGGAGGCGTTGGGATCCTCAGGCGTGGTGTCGCTCAAGTGGTCGTCCTCAGGGCGACCCCGGGATTCGCCGGGGTCCGCGATGCGCGATGGTCAGTCGGGGCGGGGGCCAGGAGAGGGTCCGGAGAAGCTGTCAGGTCAGGTGCCGGCCGTGTCAGGCCAGCGGCCTGCGGGCGGTCGGGCATCGGGCGCGGCTGGGCGCCGCGGACAGCCCGCGGCCCGGCACGGAGTCGATCATCGGAACCCCTCTTTCCGCGCCAGATATAGGCCGAACCGAGGCCATCAACAAACCGGAACGGACGGCCCGAGAGCCGCCACGGGGCGCCCCCATGACGGCTCCCCGGGAGCGTCCGGGGCCGCACCGCCGGCCGTGCCCCGGATCCGATGCCGCCCCGGCCCGGGGACGGCGGCCGCGCCCCAGGCGCGGCCGGCCGTCCGGAAGCGCCTCAGGCGCTCTCGTAGAGGCGGGTGAGCGAGAACTCGCGATGGCCGAGGAGCTCGGCGGCGGTGAGCTCGCCATCGGCGGTGCGCAGCATGCAGTCGAGCAGCGCCTCGCCGGCATCGTCCATGTTCATCCGCTTCTGGAGCAGCCCCGTCACGTCCACGTCGATGTGCTCGCTCATGGTGCGCATCGTCCGCGGGTTCGCGGTGATCTTGATCACCGGCAGGATCGGGTTGCCGATCACGTTGCCCTGCCCGGTCGGGAAGAAATGCACCGCGTAGCCCGAGGCCGCGCAGAGCGTGACCATCTCGGCCGCCGCACTCGAGCTGTCCATGAACCACAGCCCCGGGCCCGTCGGCGCCTCGGCCTTGTCCAGCACGCCATCGACCAGGCACTTCTTGCCGATCTTCTGGATGTTGCCGAGCGCCTTCTCCTCGATGGTGGTCAGCCCACCTTCGATGTTGCCCTTGGTGGGCTGGCTCTCGGACAGGTCGTTGGTCTTGTTCGCCTCGATCACGCGCTGGTAGCGGTCGAACATCGCCATGAACTGCGCGGCGATCTCCGGCGTGCGGCAGCGCTTCGCCACCAAATGCTCGCCACCGGTGATCTCGCTGGTCTCGCCGAAGACCAGCGTGTTGCCGTTCTCCCAGAGCTTGTCGAAGGCGTTGCCGACCGTCGGGCAAGAAGCGAGGCCGGAGGTCGTGTCGCTCTCGCCGCACTTGGTCGAGACCCAGAGTTCGGTCAGGTCGGCCCTGATCTTCTTCAGGCGCGAGGCGTGCTTGACCATCTTGTAGGCGGCGCGCGAGGCGCTCGCGATGGTGTTGATGTCGCCGTTCTGCTCGATGGCGAAGCCCTCGACCGGCTTGCCGGACTTCGCGATGCCTTCGACGACGCGGCCGGTCCAGCCCGGTTCGATGCCGATCACCACGACGCCGGCGACGTTCGGGTTGGTGCCGGTGCCGATCAGCGTGCGGAAATGCAGATCAAGGTCGGCGCCGAACTGCAGCCGCCCGTAGCTGTGCGGGATCGCCATCGCGCCCTTGATGTTGTTGGCGACGGCCTCGGCGGCGGCGTTCGAGAGGTCGTCCACCGGCAGGATGATGACGTGGTTGCGCACGCCCATCCGGCCGTTCTCGCGGCGCCATCCTTCGAAGGCGGCGCCCTTGAGGTTCATGCCCATGATGGCGGCTCCCTTACCAGCGCTTCGTCTTGACGTTGTGGACGTGGAGATGCTCGCCGGCGCCGATGTCCTTCACGGCGCGGCCGATGTCGACGCCGTACTTGATGATCGTGTCGCCGGACCTGATCGCCTTGATCGCCAGCTTGTGGCCGATCGGGATGTCCGACTTCGCGTCGAACTCGATCATGCGGTCCTGGTCCATGATCCAGCCGTTCAGGCGGGTCCCGGCCTTGAGGCCCTCCACCACCACCACGCCCACGCTGTCGCCCTCGTCGTGGACGACGAAATGGATCGTCATCTCGTTCCCTCCTTGCCCGCCCGGGGTGCCGGACCCCGGCTCCGTGCCCGGTGCAGGCTAGCCTTCGGAGTGGCCTGGATCAATCGGGTCATCTATATGATCCATATGACTTCGGAAGGATCGCTCTGGCGCTCCGTGCGCGACGCATTGGAAGCGAGCCTCGCGGCCGGCGACTATCCGCCCGGGACGCCCCTGCCCTCCGAGGCCAGGCTGGCGGAACGCTTCGGCGTGGCGATCGGCACGGTGCGTCGCGCGGTGGACGAGCTGGTCGCGGCGCGCGCGCTGGTCCGGCGGCAGGGCAAGGGCACCTTCGTGCCGGACCACGGGCCGGACCGTACCCTGTTCCACTTCTTCCACATCGTGCAGGAGGACGGGCCGCGCGAGCACCCGGCCACCTCGCTCGTCGAGTTCCGCCAGGCGCTGCCCTGCCCCGACCGGATCGCGCCGCGCCTCGGCCTCGCGCCGGGCGCCCCGATGCTGTTCGCGCGGAACCTTCAGCGCCTGCAGGGCGAGCCGGTGATGCTGGACGAGTTGTGGCTGCCGCAGGCGCTGTTTCCCGGGCTGGACGAGGCCGGCTTCGCGGGGCGCGATGGCACCGTCTACGGCCTCTACCAGCGCCGCTTCGGCCTCTCGGTCGTGCGCGCCGAGGAGCGATTGCGGGCCGTGTCGGCGCCCCCGGATGTCGGTGCGCTTCTCGGCCTCGAGGCCGGCGCGCCGGTGCTGCGGATCGAGCGCGTCGCCTATGCGATCGGCGAAAGGCCGGTCGAGCTGCGGCTGTCCTGGGTCGACACGCGCCGCCACGAATACGTCGCGAGCCGCGCCTGACGGCGCGACGACCGTGCCGGGCGTCGCGGCGGCGGCCGCGGCGATGGGAAGCGAGCGACGGTTCATGGTCGCAGTCTGCTGTCTTCGACGATCTCAACTTGCGCGTTGCGGCGAGCGTGCGACATGTGTCGCTGCGGTGCAACAGCG
>NZ_JAKJIB010000085.1 GCF_021864505.1 Falsiroseomonas oryziterrae | reverse complement strand
GCCCGCGCCGCGGCCGCGCGGTCGCCGGCGCCGATCGCGAGCCCGACGCGCGCCGTCGCCGCCTGGCCGAGCCCCATCGGCACCATGAAGGTCATGGAGGCGACCTGCACGGCGATCGCGTGCGCCGCGACCGCCAGCGCGCCCAGCCAGCCCATTGCGATCGCGGCGAAGGCGAAGACGCCGATCTCGAGCAGCATCGCGCCCGCGATCGGCAGGCCGATCACCGCCGCCTCGCGCAGCCGCGCCACGTCGAGGCGCCAGAGCCGCCCGAACAGCCTGAAGCGCCGCAGGTGCCGGTCGCGCGCGATCAGCGCCACCAGCCCGAGCAGCATGGCGAGGTTGCAGAGCGAGGAAGCGAGACCGGCGCCCACCACGCCGAGCGGCGGCAGCCCGAGCCCGCCATGGATCAGCCAGAGGTTCAGCGGCACGTTCAGCGCGATGCCCGCGACCGAGACCGCGAGCGCGGCTCCCGGCCGCTGCTCGGCCGCCAGGAAGCCGCGCAGCACGACGAAGGCGCAGAAGCAGGGCATGCCCCACATCAGCGCCCGCACATAGTGTCCGCCGAGCTCGGCCAGGCGCGGCTCCTGCCCGAGCAGCAGCAACAGCGCCTCGGCGTGCCACAGCAGCAGCCAGACCGGCAGGGTGGCGATCGCGACGGCCCAGAACGCCGCGCGCACGTCGCGCCGCATGCCGCGCACGAAGCCGCGTCCGCGCCCGCGGGTCTGCGCCGTCATCGGTGCCGCGGCCATGGCCAGCCCGAAGCAGGGGGCGAGCGCCGCGAAGAACAGGTTGGCGCCAAGCGTCGCCGCCGCCAGCTCCTCCGTCCCGAGCCGGCCGAGGAAGACTGTATCCGTCAGAGTCAGCGCGAATTGCGAGAGGTTCGTCAGGACCAGCGGCCAGGCGAGCGCCAGCATCGCCCGCGCTTCCGCGCGCCAGGCGGCCCGTTCGCGCGGCAGTGTCGCGACGCTGTCCATGGCCGACCTCTAGCCCGGCCGCGGCCGATGCATCCATGCCGGCAGCGCAGCCCGCGCCTGGGCCTGCCGCATGGAGTGCGCTACATGCGCCGTCCACACGCCTTGGAGTCGGCCCGATGCAGCGACGCCTCCTGCTTGCCGCCCCCGCAATCGTGACCGCGGCGGCCCTCGCCACGCCCGCGCGCGCGCAGCCGCAGATCGTGACCGAGGAATTCATGGTGCCGACCGGCGATGCCGGGATCGAGGTGTTCCTGCGCTCCAAGCGGCCAGAGGGCGCCGCATCCTCGCCGGCGCGGACGCTGCTGATGGTGCACGGCGAGGTCTTCGGCGCCTCGACGAGCTTCGACCTGCCGCTGATCGGCGTCTCCTGGGTCGATTATGTCGCGAGCCGCGGCTTCGACGTCTGGACCCTCGACATCCGCGGATTCGGCCGCTCCTCCCGCCCGCAGGAACTGGCGCGCGCAGCGGATCAGGGCCAACCCGTGGCGCGCGGCGCGGAGGCGCTGCGCGACCTTGCCGCGGCGGTCGCGCATATCCGCCGCACGCGCGGCCTCGAACGGCTGTCGCTGCTCGGCCATGGCTGGGGCGCGGCGCTGGCCGGGCGCTTCGCCGCCGAGAACGCGGCGCAGGTCGAGCGGCTGGTGCTCGTCTCGCCCGACTGGCTCCGCGACGGGGCAAGCCGCACCGATCCCGGGGACGCGCTCGGTGCGTGGCGCCCGCTCACGCAGGCGCAGCTGCGCGAAGGCATCCTGGCCCAGGCGCCGGAGGACCGACGCGCCGCCTTGCTGCCGCCTGGCTGGTTCGAGCACTTCGCCGGCGTCACCTGGGCGCTCGATCCCGACGGCATCCGGCAGAACCCGCAGGTGCTGCGCGTGCCGAACGGCCCGGTCGCCGACGCGCGCGAATACTGGAACGCCGGGCGGCCGTTCTGGGACCCGGCTTCGGTGCGCGCGCCGGCGCTGATCGTGGTGGGCGAATGGGACCGCACCGCACCGCCGGCGCGCGGCATGGCGCTGTTCGAGCGGCTCGCCGCATCGCCGGGCAAGCGCATGGTCGTGCTCGGCGAAGGCACGCACCACATGTGGCTCGAGCGCAATCGTGGTGCGCTGTTCCAGGCGGTTCAGGTCTTCCTCGAGGAAGCCGCCTGAAATCTTCTCCACCTTCCCGCTTGCCGCCTGCCGCTTCGTTGCGCGGCATCATGCCCTGGCGTCGAATGCGCTGCCGCCGCCATGGCGGAGTCGAGGGGATCAGGGGATCATGATGCAGGTGCTTCGCCGCGGCCTCGCGGCCGCGCTGGTGTTGGGCGGGCTTGCGGCGCCGGCGCTGGCGCAGTCGAACGACCCGTCCTTCCGCGTGAACAACCGATCGGGCGTCACGATCAACGAGATCTACGTCTCCTCCTCCAACGACAATTCCTGGGGGCCGGATCGGCTGGGCGCCAACGTCCTGGCGCCGGGCCAGACCCTCGTGGTGCGGCTGCCGCAGGCGCAGTGCATCAACGACATCCGGATCGTCTACGCCAATGGCCAGGTGCATGAGCGCCGGCGCGTGGATACCTGCCAGATCACCGACTACAACATGCAGTAGATTTCGGCCGCGGGAGGCCGGCCATCTCCGGCCTTCCCAAGGCGCATGCAGGCGCCCGTCGCGCACGCCCTCAGTGCGGCAGGGGCAGCCTGACGACGAAGGTGGCGCCGCCGCCTTCCGTCTCCTCGACCACGATGCTGCCGCCATGCGCCTTCGCGATGGTGCGGCACAGCGCGAGGCCGACACCCGTGCCCTCTCCGTCGGGCTTGGTCGTGAAGAACGGGTCGAAGACCCGCTCCCGGAGGGCCGCAGGCACGCCCGGCCCGTTGTCGGCCACCCGCAGCACCGCGGAACTGCCATCCCGCTGCAGGCTGACCACGATGCGCCCGGCCGTCTGCGCCGCGGCCAGCGCGGCGCGCGCATTGCCGACCAGGTTGCCGACGAGATGCGCGATCTGGTCGGAATCGCCCAGCAGCGGCGGCAGGTCGCGCGCGAGGTCGACCTCCAATGCGATCCCGGCAGCCCTTACCGGCTCGAGCGTCAGGTCGAGCCCCATCTCCGTCGCCTGGACGAGGTCCACCGGATCCCGGCGCGCGGGCTTGCGCCGCGCGCTGGCGAGCAGGCTCGCCACGATGCGCCCGCAGCGCTCGGCTGCCGCGCGGACCTTCTCCGCGCGCTCGGCGAAGGGCGTACCCTCCGCCTCCTCGGCCAGCAGCAACGACTGCGCCGCGACGACGGCCAGCGGATTGTTGATCTCATGCGCGACGCCCGCGAGCATGGAGGCGATTGCCGACAGGCGCTCGTTGCGTCGCAGCGCGTCGCGGCCGGCCCGCCTCGCGCGTTCGGCGTCCCGGCGGGCGGTGATGTCGATGTAGGTGTTCACCCGCGTGCCGTCCGGCAGTCTCTCGCGCCGCACCTCGATGCAGCGCCCGTCGGGCCGCATTTCCTCGAAGCGGCCGACCGGCGCTGTCATGATCTCGGCGATGCGGCGCGAGACGAGCTCCTCGACAGGTCGGCCGGACTCCTCGTGCGCGTAGAATTCGCCGCGGCGCAAGCGGTTGCGCACGAAATCGGCCAGCGGCGTCCCGGGTGCGCCGAGGTGATCGGGGAAGCCGTACATCTGCAGGAAGCCGCGGTTGCAGAGCACCAGGCGCGCGTCCGGCGACACGACGTTCACCCCGTCCGCGATGCCGCCGAGGATGGCCTGCAGTTGTTCGCGCTGGGCCGCGGCCTCCTCCTCCCGCAGCTTGATGTCGGTGAGGTCCCGCATCGAGTTGATGAAGGCGTCGGCGCGCCGGCCGGGCTCGCCGAAGGGCGCGAAGTTGTAGGCGATGTAGCGCCGGCCGTTGCGCTGGTAGTCCACCCAGCCCTCGCTCCGCACCACCTCGCCGGCCAGCGCGCGCTCCGCGATGGGATCGAGCTTCGCGACGAGGTCGGGGCCGATCAGCTGCAGCGTGGTCATGCCGAGGATCTCCGCGGCGCCACGGCCCGCGAACTCGCAGAACTCCCGGTTGACATAGAGATACCGCCGGTCCCGGCCGATCACGCAGACCCGCGCTGGCGCGGCGTCGAGCACGCCGCGCAACAGCGCGACCTCCTCCTCGACCGTGCGCGCCCGCGGAGGCGGGGGCGTGGCCGTTCCGCTGTCAGGCCTCGGCGGTCGGATCGAAGACATAGCCGGCGCCGCGCACCGTCTTGATCACCGCCGGACGCTCCGGCACCGCCTCGATCTTGCGCCGGATCCGCGCGATGCGGACGTCGATCGAGCGGTCGAAATGCTCGTCGCCGCGGGGATGGGCGAGGTCGAGCAGGATCTCGCGGGTCAGCACCCGCCCCGGGCGTTCCGCGAAGGCACGCAGCAGCGCGAATTCGCTGGGGCCGAGAGGGATCTCGGCGCCGTCGGCCCCGGTCAGCCGCCGCAAATCGAGATCGAGCCAGGTGCGTCCCATGCGCACCCGCTTCCCGGCCGGAACCGCGGGTGTCGCGGCGGCCGCCAGCTGCGCGCCATGCGCCGCCTCGCGCCGCCGCAGCACGGCGCGCAGCCGTGCCAGCAGCTCCCGCAGATCCACCGGCTTGGCGACATAATCGTCGGCGCCGACCTCGAGCCCCGCCACGCGATCCACGACGTCCCCCGCCGCGGTGAGCATCACGATTCCGACATCGCTCTCGGCGCGCAGCGCCCGGGCCACCGACAGCCCGTCCTCGCCCGGCATCGTGATGTCGAGCACGACCAGATCGGCCGGGCGCTCGGCGAGCAGCCGGCGCAGCGCCACGGCGTCCTCGGCGCGGCGGACATCGAGGCCCCGGCGCGCGAGGTACTCCGCCACGGCCTCCCGCAGGTCGGGCTCGTCGTCGCAAACGATGATGGCGGCGGTCTCGGCCATGCTGCCCTCCGCGAATCAGGCCGGCATCCGGTGCCCGGCAAGACCGGCTCCTTAGCTTACTCGGTCCTCGTGCGTGCAACAGACGACATGCAGATCAGACCGGCGCGACATCATGGTGACACGACGCCTGCGTAGGGGAAGCCTCGCGCCACCTTATCCCGGGACGATCGGATGTCATGCCCGCCCTCTGACACCTTGTGGGACGCCCTGCGCCGGTCCTGGCTCGGCGGCAGATCACACGCGATCCGCCTGCCGGAGCCCGCCTCGAGAGCGAAGTGGCGGGTCGCCGACAGGGGCCCCTTGCCGGGCGATTGACAGCGCAGGCGACACGGCGACTCATTCTCGTGCGCCGCCGGTCCGGCGGCGCGGGAGCACGCCATGGACGACCACGACCAGACCAAGAAGCCCTTCAAGCTGCGGAGCCAGCGCTGGTTCGACGATCCGTCCGACCCCGGGATGACCGCGCTCTACTGCGAGCGCCAGCTCAACTTCGGCATGACGCTGGACGAGTTGCAGTCCGGCCGTCCGATCATCGGCATCAGCCAGACCGGCTCCGACATCGCCCCCTGCAACCGCCACCACATCCACCTGGCGCAGCGCGTACGGGAAGGCATCCGCGACGCCGGCGGCGTGCCGCTCGAATTCCCAGTCCATCAGATCCAGGAGACACTGAAGCGCCCGACCGCGGCGCTGGACCGCAACCTGCAATACCTCTCGCTGGTCGAGATCCTGCACGGCTACCCGCTCGACGGCGTCGTGCTGACCATCGGCTGCGACAAGACGCCGGGCGCGGCGCTGATGGCGGCGGCGACGGTCAACATCCCCGCCCTCGCGCTGTCGGGCGGGCCGATGCTGGATGGCTGGCACAAGGGCCGCCTCGCCGGCTCCGGTACCATCGTGTGGGAAGCGCGGCGCCTGCTCGCGGCCGGCGAGATCGACTATCGCGGCTTCATCGAGATGGTGGCCGCCAGCTCCACCTCCTGGGGCCATTGCTCGACCATGGGCACTGCGCTGTCCATGAACAGCCTGGTGGAAGCGGTGGGCATGAGCCTGCCGGGCTGCGCCGCCATCCCGGGCCCGCACCGGGAACGTGCGCAGATGGCCTATTGGACGGGCCGGCGCATCGTCGAGATGGTGCGCGAGGACCTGAAGCCGTCCAAGGTCATGACCAAGAAGGCCTTCGAGAACGCAGTCGCCGTCGCCAGCGCGATCGGCGCCAGCTCCAACTGCCCGATCCACATGATAGCCATCGCGCGCCACATGGGCGTCGAGCACACGCTGGAGGACTGGCAGCGCGTCGGCGCCGACATCCCGCTGCTGGTGGATTGCCAGCCCGCCGGCCGCTTCCTCGGCGAAGGCTTCCATCGCGCCGGCGGCGTGCCGGCGGTGATGAAGGAACTGCTCGACGCCGGCCGCCTGCATGGCGACGTGATGACGGTGACCGGCAAGACGGTGGCCGAGAACCTGAAGGACGTCCCGCCGCCCGAGCGCGAGGTGATCCGCGCCTATGCCAAGCCGATGAAGGAGAAGGCGGGCTTCCTCGTGCTGACCGGCAACCTCTTCGACAACGCGGTGATCAAGGTCAGCGTCATCGACGAGGATTTCCGCAAGCGCTTCTTCTCCGAGACACCCGACGTCTTCGAGGGCAAGGTCGCCGTCTTCGAGGGGCCGGAGGATTACCATGCCCGCATCGAGGACCCCTCGCTCGGCATCGACGAGCGCACCGTGCTGGTGATCCGCAATTGCGGGCCCGTCGGCTATCCGGGCAGCGCGGAGGTGGTGAACATGCAGCCGCCGGCCGAGATGATCAAACGCGGCATCAAGGCGCTGCCCACCATGGGCGACGGACGGCAGAGCGGCACCTCCGGCAGTCCCTCGATCCTCAACGTCACGCCGGAAGCGGCGGTCGGCGGCGGCATCGCGCTGCTCAGGCATGGCGACCCGATCCGAATCGACCTCAAGACGCGCCGCGTGGACGTGCTGATCCCGGCCGAGGAGCTGGAGCGGCGCCGCGCCGCCTGGACGCCGCCGAAGCTGGTGGACAAGACGCCCTGGGAGAAGATCTACCGCGCCGATGTCGGCCAGCTCGGCACCGGCGCCTGCCTCGAGAGCGCGACGCTGTTCCTGAACATCCTGGAGACGTGCGGCGAATCCCGTCACAATCACTGAGAGGGAGGAACCGCACATGCCAGGACGTCTCGCAGGGCGCCGCGCGCTGGTGACGGCGGCGGCGCAGGGGATCGGGCGCGCCGCCGCGCTCGCCTATGCGGCGGAGGGTGCGGAGGTCATCGCGACCGACAAGGACGCGGCCAGGCTCGCGGAACTCCGCGCACCGGGCCTCACCACCCGCGTGCTCGACATGCTCGACCCGGCGGCGATCGCGGCGGCGGGGCAGGAGGCGGGCGCGCTCGACATCCTCTTCAACTGCGCCGGCTTCGTGCACCAGAACACGGTGCTCACGGCGACGGATGCCGAATGGGACTTCGCCTTCGACCTGAACGTCCGGTCGATGTGGCGCATGGTCCGCGCCGTGCTGCCGGGCATGCTGGAGCGCAAGCGGGGCGCCATCGTGAACATGGCCAGCGCCTGCTCCTCGCTGAAGGGCGCGCCGAACCGCTTCGTCTACGGCACCACCAAGGCCGCGGTGATCGGCCTGACCAAGTCCATCGCGACCGAGTATGTGCGCGACGGCATCCGCTGCAACGCGATCTGCCCCGGCACGGTGGACACGCCGAGCCTCGGCGAGCGCATCGCCGCCAACGCCGCGCAGGCTGGCAGCGTGGAGGCGGCGCGCGCCGCCTTCGTCGCGCGCCAGGCCATGGGACGCCTCGCCACGGCGGAGGAGATCGCCGCGCTGGCCGTCTACCTCGCCAGCGACGAAAGCACCTTCGTCACCGGCCAGGCGATGGTGATTGACGGCGGCTGGATGTTGTAGCGGCTTGTCCAGTCTAGGCGGCACGCAACGCACGCGTTAGGGATCGACGCATGAAACTCCTCCGATACGGCCCACCCGGCGCCGAGAAGCCCGGCCTGCTCGATGCCAACGGCACGATCCGCGACCTGTCGGGCGTGATCCCCGATCTGTCCGGCGACGCCCTGTCGCCGGCCGGCCTGGCGAAGATCGCCGCCCTTGATCCGGCGAAGCTGCCCGCCGTGACCGGCAACCCGCGGCTCGGCCCGCCGGTGACGGGGATGAAGAACCTCGTCTGCATCGGGCTCAACTACGCCGACCACGCCGCCGAGACGGGCGCGCCCATCCCGAAGGAGCCGATCGTCTTCCTGAAGTCCCTCAACGCGCTGAGCGGGCCGAACGACGACGTCGTCATCCCCCGCAACAGCGTGAAGACCGACTGGGAGGTCGAGCTCGCGGTGATCATCGGCACCCGCGCCAAGTACGTGTCGGAGGAGAACGCGCTCGACCACGTGGCGGGCTACGCCGTCGGCAACGACGTGTCGGAGCGCGAATGGCAGGCCGAGCGCGGCGGGGCCTGGGACAAGGGCAAGGGCTTCGACACCTTCGGCCCGCTCGGGCCCTGGCTGGTGACGAAGGACGAGATCCCCGATCCGCAGAACCTGTCGATGTTCTGCGACGTGGACGGCGTGCGCCAGCAGGACGGCTCCACCCGCACCATGATCTTCGGCGTGAAGCAGGTGATCGCCTATGTCAGCCAGTGCATCACGCTGAACCCGGGCGACGTGATCTTCACCGGCACGCCGCCGGGTGTTGGCCTCGGCAAGAAGCCGACGCCGGTGTTCCTGAAGGCCGGGCAGGTCATGCGCCTCGGCATCCAGGGCCTCGGCGAGCAGCAGCAGAAGCTGGTCGCCTCCGACTGATGCGCGCGCTGGTCCTCGCGCTGCTGCTCGTGCCGGGCCTCGCGCTCGCGCAGCAGCAGCAGCGGCCGCAGCAGGCGCCGCGTCAGGACGATCTCGGCGCCCAGGTGGACCGCAATCTCCGCACCTGCGTCGGCAACAGCCAGGACATGGCGCTGGCGGCGCGCTGCATGGATGCGCAGCGCGCCACCATCGCGCCGCGTCTCGATCGCGCGGTGGAGCGGTTGCTCGCCACCCAGCAGGATCCGGGGCGCCGCGCGGCGCTGTCCGAGGTGCAGGCGGCCTGGGCGACCTATCGCGACCGACGCTGCGACTTCGCCGGCACGAATCCCGACCGTGCCGCCGAGGCCGCCGCCGATCGCGCCGCCTGCCTGCTGCAGTTCGACGTCGGTCGCATCGTGGAGATCGAGGCCACGCTCGAGCCGCCGCGCCCGGCGCCGCAGCCCCAGCAGCAGCGCAGATGACCGACGGCCCGATCCTCCTGATCTTCGACTTCCCGAACACCGCCTTCGGTCCCGACCGGACCGAGGCGCTCAAGCCGCTGGCCGAGGATATCGCCGGTCAGTCGGGCCTGCTCTGGAAGATCTGGACCGAATCGCCAGAGAAGGGGCGTGCCGGTGGCGTCTACCTCTTCGAAAGCCGCGCCGCGGCCGAGGCCTATCACGCCATGCACGCGAAGCGTCTCGCCGCGCGCGGCGTAACGGCCATCGAGGCCACCTATCGCAGCATCAACGAGACGTTGAGCCGGATCGACCGCGCCCCGATCCCCTGACCGGCTGGCCGGTCCTAGGATGGCGGGAACCGTGGAGGAGCCCGCCATGCAGCCTCGGTCCGACGAAGTCGTCCCACGTCCCGTCTGCGCGATCACCGGTCGCGAATTGCCTCGCAAGGCAGTCGCCATTCTCGGCAACCTCCGCCCGGGCCTCGTCGAGCGCATCCGCCGCGAGCATCCAGCCCTTTCCGACGACGCGGTGCTGGATGTCGCCCAGGTCAACAGCTTCCGCCGCCTCTATGTTGAGGAGCTGCTGCGCGAGGAGCATGGCGAGTTCACCGAACTCGACCGCCAGGTGACGGAGAGCATCGCGAAGCAGGACACGATCGCGGAGAACATCGAGGCGCAGTTCGACGAGCGGCGCACGGCCGGCGAGCGACTGTCCGATGGGCTGGCGGCCTTCGGCGGGTCCTGGGCCTTTTTGATCGTCTTCGCTGGTGTGATGGCCGCCTGGATCCTCGTGAACCAAGCCGAGGGGGAAGGGGCCTTCGACCCCTATCCGTTCATCCTGCTCAACCTCGTGCTGTCCACCATCGCGGCAATCCAGGCGCCCATCATCATGATGAGCCAGAACCGGCAGGAGGCGAAGGACCGGATGCGCTCCCTCAACGACTACCGCGTCAATCTGAAGGCCGAGCTCGAGATCCGCCACCTGCACGAGAAGCTGGACCACCTGATCGGCCGCCAATGGGAGCGCCTTGCGGAGATCCAGCAACTCCAGATCGAGCTCATGCAGGAGGCACGCCGCAGCAAGGGCTGACCGCCAACCTTCATGCGGCTGACGCGTTGCGGGTAGCGGCCGAGGGAGACGCCGAATGGGAAGCTGGGTGGCCCTGGTGCTGGTCGCGCTGGCCGGCGGCACCGCGCTGGAGACGCGCTATTTCGACAGCCGGGCAGCGTGCGAGGACTGGGCGTCGCGCATCACCACACCCTCCGCGGCGCTGCGGCCCGACGCCGGCCATCAGGTCGCGGGCTGCTTCCATGTGCGCGAGCTGATCTCGCAGCTCGCACAGGGGCGGTGACGCGCCCTCACATGGTCGCGCCGATCACCCAGGGCGCGAACTCGCTCGAGCCGAAATCGTAGCCCTCGCTCTTCGTCTTCTCGCCCGAGGCGACGCGCAGCATCAGCTCGAAGATCCGCTCGCCGCACTGCGCCACGCTCTCTTCGCCGGTCAGGATCGTGCCGCAGTTCACGTCCATGTCGTCCGACATGCGCTCGTACATCGGCGTGTTGGTGGCGAGCTTGATGGAGGGCGTGGGCTTCATCCCGAAGACGCTGCCGCGGCCCGTCGTGAAGCAGAGCAGGTTCGCTCCGCCCGCCACCTGGCCCGTGGCACCGACCGGGTCGTAGCCCGGCGTGTCCATGAAGACGAAGCCCTTGGCCGTCACCGGCTCGGCGTAATCGTAGACCGCGGTCAGGTTCGTCGTGCCGCCCTTCGCCATCGCGCCGAGCGACTTCTCGAGGATCGTCGTCAGCCCACCCGCCTTGTTGCCGGGCGAAGGGTTGGCGTTCATCTCGGCGCCCTCCCGCGCCGTGTACTCCTCCCACCAGCGCATCTTCGCGACCAGCTTCTCGCCCACCTCGCGCGAGACGGCGCGGCGCGTCAGCAGGTGTTCCGCGCCATAGGTCTCCGGCGTCTCCGACAGGATCACCGTGCCGCCGTGCCGCACCACGAGGTCGGAGGCCGCGCCGAGCGCCGGGTTCGCCGTGATACCCGAATAGCCGTCCGAGCCGCCGCATTGCAGCGCCACGATCAGCTCGGAGGCCGGCACCGGCTCGCGCGTCACGCGGTTCGCCTCGGCCAGCACCTCGCGCACGAAGGCGATGCCGGCTTCCACGGTCTTCCGCGTGCCGCCCATCTCCTGGATGTCCATGTTGCGCAGACGGCCGCTGAGCTTCTGCTCCTCCAGCATCGGGCCGAGCTGGTTCACCTCGCAGCCCAGGCCGATCGCGATCACGTGGCTGAAGTTCACGTGCCGCGCGAAGCCGGCCAGCGTCTTGCGGAGCAGCCGCAGCGGCTCGCCCATCGTCATGCCGCAGCCGGTCTTGTGGGTCAGCGCCACCACCCCGTCCACGTTCGGGAACTCGGCCAGCGGGTCGTGGCCGGTAAAGGGGTTGCGCTTGAAGGCGTCCGCGATGAGGTCGGCGACATGCGCCGAGCAGTTCACGCTCGTGACGATGCCGATGTAGTTGCGCGTCGCGATGCGTCCGTCGGCGCGGCGGATGCCCATGAAGGTCGCGGGCTGCGGCACGTGCAGCGTTGGCTTCGCGTCCACGCCCCAGGCATAGTCCTTGGCGAAGTCGCCCATGGCGCAGTTGTGGGTGTGCACCCAGTCGCCCGGCGCGATCGCCTCCGTTGCGAAGCCGATGATCTGGCCGTAGCGCCGGATCGCCTCGCCCTTCGCATGCGCCCGTGTCGCGACCTTGTGCCCGGGCGGGATGCGCCGGTCGCGCACCGCGACGTTCTCGCCGACCGGCGTGCCCGGCGGCAATGCGATGCGGGCGATGACCACGCCGTCCTCGGGCGACAGGCGGATGACGGGCGGCAGCGTGACGGCGTCCATGGCGGGCGTTTCTCCTCGGGCGCGACTTTAGGCCGGTCGATCAGGCGACCGGAAGAGCCGCCGCCGCCGGCAGGCGCAGCACCGCGGCGCCCGGCAGGCCCGCCGCAAGCTCCGCGACATGCGCGTGATGGGTGAAGAGGATGACCTGCACCTGCCGCCCCAACTCCGCGAGCAGCCGCAGCGCGGCCTGCGCGCGGGCCTCGTCGAAGCTCGCCAGCAGGTCGTCGGCGATGAAGGGCAGGGGCTCGGCGGCCTCGGCCTGGATCTGCAGCGCGGCGACCCGCAGCGCGAGGTAGAGCTGGTCGCGCGCGCCCTCGCTCAACTGGTCCATGGGACAGGCCGTGCCGTCGGGGCGCAGCGCGCGCAGCACCGGCGCGCCGCCATCATCCTCCTCGGTGGCCAGCCGGACGTAGCGCCCGCCGGTGAGAAGCGCGAAATGCCGTGTCGCCGCCTGCAGCATCGGGCCCTGCTGCTCCTGGCGCAGCCGCTCGATCCCAGCCTTCAGCAGCCGTCGCGCGAGGTGCAGCCGGGCATAGCGCTCGGCCGCCGCCTGCGCCTCGGCCAGCGCCTGGCGCGCATCCTGCGCGAAGGCCGCCGCGTCCCGGCCGGCCCGCAGTCGCTCGACCTCGCCCTCCACGCGCTGCCGCTCCCCGCCGAGCCGCTCGCGGTCCGCGTTGAGCTCGTGCTGCCGCGCCTCGATCGCGACGAGGCGCGCGGCGGCCCGGTCCGGATCGAAGCCGTCGAGCTCGGCGCGCAGCGCTGCTTCGTCGAGCCCATCCGCCTGCTCCCGCAGCCTGGCCTCTTCCTGCATGAGCGCCGACGCCAGCGCGTCGCGGCGCGCCGCGCGCTCCACCGCCTCCCGCAGCGCGGCGAGATCGGCGGTGCCGGCCGCCCCGTGCAGCCTTGCGAGTTCCGCCTCCGCCTCCTCCAGCGCGGCCCGCGCCACAGCGGCGGCCGCGCGGCGTCCCTCGG
>NZ_JAKJIB010000084.1 GCF_021864505.1 Falsiroseomonas oryziterrae | reverse complement strand
AGGGCCCGGGCCGCGGCCCGGCCCGCGGCCGCGCCGGCGCTCATGCATCACCAGCACCTCGCCGCGCTGCTCGGCCGACATCGCGTCCCAGCGCTGGCGCACCGCCTCGTCCGGCAGGCCCGGCGTGCCGGCGCGGAACGCCTCCGACACGCGCTGCTGCGCGCCGGGCGGCAGCGCGCCGAAGTCGCGACCCAGCACTTCGCTGTGGAACTGGCGACGCTGCGCCTCCGTCATGCGGGGCTGGGCGATCGCGGCGGCCGGCAATCCGGCCAGCGCGACGGCGGCGAGAAGCGCACGGCGTTGCATGGCATGTCCTCCTGTCGCGGCCTCCAGCGCCGCGGGTGGCGAGCAGGATCGCGGCGCCGTCCGTCCTGCGCATTGCTGCAGGTCAATCTGCCGGCGGCGGCGGATCCGCGCCATGAGTGCCGGCCCGCGGCGGGCTGGGCGCAAGCGCCCGGATGCGCCGCGCCCCTCACACTCTCGTGTCCCGGGGAGGTTGCCGCCGCGGACATTCGCCGCCAGAGATGCGCCCGCGCGCCGCCTCCTGCGCCGGTGCGCGAGGCCAGGGGTTCGAGCGTCCGGGGGGACCAGAGCGATGTCGGAACAGCAGAAGCCGGTGGTGGCGCAGAAGGCGCCCTATGCCGTCGAGGTCGAGGCGGGGAAGACCTACTACTGGTGTTCCTGCGGCCTCTCGAAGCGGCAGCCCTATTGCGACGGCAGCCACAAGGGCACGGGGCTTTCGCCGCTGGCCTGGACGGCGGAACAGGACGGGCGGGCCTGGATGTGCGGCTGCAAGCACACGGCGAAGTCGCCACTCTGCGACGGCGCGCACAAGCATCTGCCCTGACCCGCGCAGGACGCGGTTGCGGCCTGACCCGCGCAGGACGCGGTTGCGGAACGTGACAGGAACATGATCCTATGGGGCGTGATCCGCAAGGGTCGCGGCTCTTTGACATCCGCATCCGTCCGATCCGCGTCCCGGTCAGCTTAGCCCCTTTGTCCGAATTCGCCGCCGGCTGCCGCTTACGGCGGCTGGTCGGGGAGGGGGTTCGTGCTTCCGCGCGCCGCCGGTCGTCGCCGGAGCCCCGGAACTTCGTCCGAAACCGCGCGTCCGCCACGCCTGCCAGCCCGAACTGCACGCGAGGGTTGCAGCCCCTCTTCCGATGGCCCGAGGGGGAATTTGTCCGAAACCATTGCTGTCCCCCTCTCCCGCAGGGCGGGTGGTGCGACGGCGAAGGCGTCGGACGCCAGCGTTGCGGCGGAACGCCGCTTACGCCGGCTGGCCGGGGCGAGGGTGGGATCACCCGAATGGAGCCGCCGATTCGTCCGAAACCCGCCCACCATCTCCCTCTCCCGCCTGGGCGGGAGAGGGCTGGGGTGAGGGTGGGCCCACCCGCGCACCTCAATCCTTTTGTCCGAAGCCGCGTCTTGCTTCCCACGCAGCCCCAAGCGGTAAAGTGCCAAAGCGGTAAAGCGCCGTCGCCTCAGCGCAGCACCCCTTCCTCGCGCAGGAAGGCCGACACGATCCGCGAGAACTCCGCCGGGCTGTCCTGGGTTAGCCGGTGGTTCGCGCCGGCCAGCGTCGCGAAGCGCGCCTGCGGGATGTTCTTCCGCGCCCGCCGCATCTCCTCCTGCCCGATCACCGTGCAATGCTCGCCATGGAACAGCAGCGCCGGCTGCGCGACGCGGATGCGCGGCCAGAGATCCTCGGTCAGCGCGCGCTGCGTCGCGACGATCGAGTCCCGGTGGTAGCGCCAGCGCAGCCGCCCGTCCCCGGTGCTCTCCAGAGCCGTGTCGCCCCAGTGCCGGGCCACCTCGGGCGACCACTCGGCCCGGAACGGCGTCTCGGCCAGCGCCTCGCTGCGCGTCGCGAAGCCCGCCTCGTGGCGCTCCACCTGCTGCAGGAAGAGGTCGAAGACATCGGCCCGCAGCCCGACCGCGACGTCGCCCGCCGCCAGCGCCGCGACGCGGTCCGGCAGCCGGGTCGCCAGCAGCAGCGCGAGCGTGGCGCCGGTCGCCTGGCCCACCACGGCGAAGCGGTCCCAGCCCAGCGCGTCGCAGAGGTCCTCGAGGTCGTCGAGATGGTCGTCGAGGTCGGCGACCGTCGGCCCGCTGCTCTCGCCCAAGCCCCGGTAGTCGGGCACCGCGACCGGGTTGGCCGGCTCCATCTCCGCCAGCACGAAGTCGAAGATGCGCCGTGTCGTCCGGTTGGCCGTCAGGAACAGCAGCGGCAGCCCCGTTCCCGCGCGCCAGGTGAAGGCGATGTCGGCGCCGGTCGAGAGCCGGATGCGCCGCATGGACCAGGAGGGGTCCAGCGGCGGCATGACCGGCACGCCCTCGAAGTCGCGCCCGGGCAGCGTTGCGGCGTCCTGCATGGCCCTCCTCCTTCGAGGCGAAGGCTACCGCGCGCCGCGACGCGCCGCCAATCAGCCCTTCGCGCGCCGCAGCGCCGCCTGCACCGCCGCGTCCAGCGCATTGAGGAAGCGCGAGCGATCCGCCTGCTGCATCGGCGCCGGCCCGCCCGCGACGCCGATCTCGCGCAGGTGCCGCGCGAGCTCGCGCCCGGCCAGCGCCGAGCCGATGTTGTCCTCCGTCCAGGGATGGCCCTTGAAGGACAGGCACAGCGCGCCCTGCGCGATGCAGCGCGCCGCGAGCGGGATGTCGTTGGTCAGGCAGACATCCGTGGGGCTCGCCTGCTCCGCGATCCAGTCATCCGCCTTGTCGGCGCCCTCCGTCACCACGACGACGCGCGCGAGCCCGCCCGGCGGGCGGATGGGACGCGAGCCGTTGGTGACGAAGATCGTCTCCAGCCCCACCCGGTTCGCGACCCGGAGAACCTCGTCGCGCACCGGGCAGGCATCGGCATCCACCAGCAGGCGCACGCTCATCGCGCGGGCGCCGCCGGCAGCTCCACCGCATAGGTGTCGAGCGGCGGCACGCTGCGGATCAGGCGGCGATCCGCCAGGAAGCGCGCCATGCGCTCGTAGCGGTTGCGATCGAGCGCACCCGGCGAGAAGGAGAAGCGGTTGATCGTGTCGCGCCAGGCGCGGCGGTTCAGCTCGTCGTCGAGCTCGCGGCGGTTCGCGATGAACATGCGCCAGGCCTCGTCGGGGTTGTTCACCAGGAAATGCGTCGCCGCCTCGGTCGCGTCGATGAAGCGGCGCAGCACGGGATCGCGCGCCCGGTCGCGATGGGCGATGTAGATCAGCTCGTCATAGACGGGCAGGCCGTGCTGCTCGGGGAAGAAGGCGCGGCCGGGGCGGCCCTCGATCTCCAGCTGGTGCAGCTCGAAGTTCCGGTAGCCGCCGACGATCGCGTCCACCTGGCCCGACATCAGCGCGGAGGAGAGCGCGAAGTTCACGTTCACCAGCCGCACGTCGGAGAGGCGCAGCCCCGCGCTCTCCAGCATCGTGCCCATCACCACCTCCTCGAAGCCGGCGACGGAGAAACCGACGCGCCGGCCGCGGAAGTCGGCGAGGCTGCGGATCGGCCCGTCGCGCAGCACCGTCAGCGTGGCCAGCGGGGTCGCCACCAGCGTGCCGATGCGCACCAGCGGCAGGCCCTGGTCCACCGCGAGGTGGAGGTTCTTCTGGTAGAACACGCCGATGTCGCCGCGCCGCGCCGCGACCAGCCGCGGCGGGTCGTTGGGATCGGCAGGTGCCACGATCCTGACGTCGAGGCCGGCGCGGGCAAAGTCGCCGCGCTCCTGCGCGACCAGGATCGGCGCGTGGTCCGGGTTGATGAACCAGTCGAGCAGCAGCGTGAGCTGGGTGGGTCCCTGCGCGCGCGCCACCGCAGGCAGGGCAAGCAGCGGCAAGGCGAGCGCGGCGCGGCGATGGATCATGGATCTCTCCCGGAAAGCAGGCTGTCGGGTTGCCAGGGAATGGCGCGGCGCAGCAGGCGGTCCACCGTGAACCACAGCGCCAGCGCCATCAGCGCGAGCACGAAGAGGGCGGCGAACATCACGTCGGTCTGGCTGCGGCCATTCGCGTGCAGCATCAGGTAGCCGAGGCCCGCGCTCGCCCCGACCCATTCGCCCACCACCGCGCCGATCGGTGCGACGGCCGCGGCGACGCGCAAGCCGGAGGCGAGGGCCGGCAGCGCGGCGGGGACGCGCAGGCGCCACAGCGTCGCGGCTCCCGACGCGCCCATGGTCTGCGCCAGGTCGATCCAGCCCGGCTCGGTGCGGCGCAGCCCGTCGTAGAAGGCGGTCGCGACGGGGAAGAAGATGATCAGCGTCGCCATCGCGACCTTGCTCGCCATCCCGAAGCCGAACCAGAGCGTGAGCAGCGGCGCGATGGCGAAGACCGGGATCGCCTGGGAGACCAGCAGCAGCGGCAGCAGCCAGCGCCTTCCGCCGCGCCAGGCCGTGAGCGTCAGCGCCATCGCCGCGCCGAGCAGCGCGCCGAGCGCGAGGCCGGCCAGCATCTCGATGCCCGTCACGAGCGCATGGCCCGCGATGCTGTCCCACCTCGCGGCCAGCGCCTGCGCGACGCGGCCCGGCGAGGGCAGCAGGAAGGGCGGCACCTCCGTCAGCCAGACGAAGCCCTGCCAGAGCGCGACCAGGCCCGCCGCGGCAAGCAGCCCGCGCATCATGCCGCCGCCAGCCGTTCGAGAAGCTCAGCCTGCGCCGCGAGCAGCGCCGGGTCGCGCGCGGGCCGCGGCGGCGCACCCGCCGGGACACCCAGCGCGACCGGTGCGGCCGGCGATCCCGTCAGCACGAAGATGCGGTCGGCGAGGCGCAGCGCCTCCAGCGGGTCGTGCGTCACCAGCAGCACGGTGCGCCCGGCCAGCAGCCGCGCGGCCAGCTCCTGCAGCCGGTGGCGCGTCGGCGCATCCACCGCGCTGAAGGGCTCGTCCATCAGCACGACGGGCCGGTCCTCCATCAGCGTGCGCGCGAGCGCGACCCGCTGGCGCATGCCGCCCGAGAGCTGTGCCGGGGACTTCGCGGCATCCGCCTCGGCGAGGCCCACCTCGGCGAGAAGCGTGCGGGCCCGCGCGGCGTCGGGACGTTCCCCGCGCAGATGCATGCCGAGCATCACGTTGCCAAGCGCATCGCGCCACGGCACCAGCAGGTCCTGCTGCGCCATCCAGGCGACACGGCCGCGCAGGGCCTGCCCATCGCTCGCCTGCA
Source organism: Falsiroseomonas oryziterrae (assembly GCF_021864505.1). Classification (GTDB taxonomy): domain Bacteria; phylum Pseudomonadota; class Alphaproteobacteria; order Acetobacterales; family Acetobacteraceae; genus Falsiroseomonas; species Falsiroseomonas oryziterrae. The sequence continues at coordinate 7,952 of NZ_JAKJIB010000084.1, read as the reverse complement.
CCGTCCCGCCCGAGATCAGCCCGGCGGCCAGCCGCAGCAGCGTGGACTTCCCCGATCCCGACGCGCCGAGCAGCGCCGTGATGCGCCCGGCGGCGACCTCGAGCGACAGAGGCGCGAGCACGGGCGTGGCCCCGAAGCCGAAGCCCTGCGGCAGCTCGATGCGAAAGCCCGGCGCGGGCGCGCTCTGCACGGACACCGTTCCCTTCGCCGGCATGACCCGGATCAGGTTCGTGGGGTCGCGGTTGCCCGCCTCTCAGCCCCCGATGGGCTCCCCCCGATGTGTGGCTCGTGCTTGCCCCGGACCGCGCCGGGTTGCAAGGGCGGCCCGCGGAGGCATGTTGGCGCCGTGACCCCCCCGATCCTCATCGGCTCCGAGATCTATCGCGGCTCGACCTACGGCCCGAAGCACCCGCTGGCGATCCCCCGCGTCTCGACGACGCTCGACCTGATCCGGGCGATGGCCTGGGTGCGCGCGGAGCAGTACCGCGACAGCCCGCTGGCGACGCCGGAGCAGCTGACCCGCTTCCACACGCGCGACTACGTCGCGGCGCTGATGCGCGCCGAGGCCGAGCAGGCGGTGAGCGCCGAGGCGCGTGCGCGCCACCACATCGGCGCGCATGGCAACCCGGTCTATCGCGAGGTGTTCCGCCGGCCCGCGACCGGCGCCGGCGGCACCATCCTCGCCGCCGCGCTGACCGCGCGCGGCGGGGTCGTGCATGTGCCAGGCGGCGGCACGCATCACGGCATGCCGGACCGCGCGAGCGGCTTCTGCTACCTGAACGACGCCGTGCTCGGCCTGCTCGCCTGGCTCGACCAGGGGCTGACCAACATCCTCTACCTCGACATCGACGCGCATCATGGCGACGGCGTCGAACTCGCCTTCGCCGAGGATCCGCGCGTCTTCACCGTCTCGATCCACGAGGCCGGGCGCTGGCCGCACACCGGCCGTGTCGAGGACCGCGCCGGCGGGCATGCGCGCAACCTGCCGGTGCCCGACGGCTTCAACGACAGCGAGATGGACTGGCTGCTGCGCCATGCCGTGCTGCCGCTGATCCGCCACCTGCGCCCGCAGGCGATCATGCTCCAGTGCGGCGCGGATGCGGTCGAGGAGGATCCGCTGTCGCGCCTCTCGCTCTCCAACGCATCGCACCGCGCCGTCGCGGCGGCGCTGCTGCCGCTCGCGCCGCGGCTGATCGTGCTGGGGGGAGGGGGCTACAACCCGTGGTCGGTCGCGCGCTGCTGGGCCGGCGTCTGGGCGACGCTCAACGGCATCGCGATCCCGCCGCGCCTGCCGCCGGCCGCGGAGGCGGTGCTGCGCGGCCTCGCGTGGTCGCGCGCCGCCGGACGCAACCCGCCGGAGCACTGGTTCACCACCCTCGCCGACGCGCCGCGCCCCGGTCCGGTGCGCGCGGAGATCCGCGAACTGGCCGCGCAGACGCTGCGCGACCTTCCGGCGCCGCCCGAGGCCGTGGCATCCTCGGCCGCATGATGCTCCGACGCTCCGTCCTCTCCGCCCTCGGCCTGCTCGCCGCCGGGCGCGCGCTCGCTCAGCCCGGCGTGGATCGCCCGCAGCCGCGGCTGCCGACCGAGCGCATGGTGATCGTCACCCGCGACGGGCGCCGCCACGACTTCACGGTGGAGATGGCGCTGACGCCCGACCAGCAGACGGTCGGCCTGATGTTCCGCACCGAGGTGCCGGCGAACGAGGGCATGATCTTCGACTGGGGGAGCCCACGCGAGAGCAGCATGTGGATGCGCAACACGCTCGTCCCGCTCGACATGCTGTTCATCGCGGCCGATGGCCGCATCCACCGGATCGCCGAACGCACGGTGCCGCTCTCGCTCACGCCGATCGATAGCCGCGGGCCGGTGCGCGCGACGCTCGAGCTGCAGGGCGGCATCGCGGAGCGGCTCGACATCCGGGTCGGCGACCGGGTCCTGCACCGGATGTTCGGAAGCAGTCCCTGATCGTGTCCTCAGCCGCCGGGCGCGCCCGTCGGGCGCTTGGCTTGCGCGCCGCAGACATGGCGCGACGAGCCGTGAGGTCGGTCGCGGCGCGGGGCCGCCCGTGGCGGCCCGGGGCCTCGTCCGGTCGCGTCTTGCTCCTGCCCTCGGGCCTGCCTAGGTTGCGGCCGGCCTCGGGGTGTGGCGCAGCCTGGTAGCGCGCCTGTTTTGGGTACAGGAGGCCGTGGGTTCGAATCCCGCCGCCCCGATGTCCCCTCAGTAGCTCGCCGCCGGTTCGCCCCGCAGATGCGGCTTCGCGCCGACGCGGATGTAGTCGAAGCCGTGCCGCGCCATCTCCTCCACCCGGTAGACGTTGCGCAGGTCTACCAGCACCGGCGCGCGCATGCGCTGCTTCAGCCGCGCGAGGTCGAGCGCGCGATAGGCGTCCCATTCGGTGACCAGAACCACCGCGTCGGCGCCCTCGGCGCAGTCATAGGCGTCCTCGGCATAGGTCACGTCCTGCAGCACCGCCTTCGCGGCGTCCATGCCGACCGGGTCGTGCGCGCGGATCGTGGCGCCGGCGCGCTGCAGCGCATCGATGATGGTGATCGACGGCGCGTCGCGCATGTCGTCGGTGTTCGGCTTGAAGGTGAGGCCCAGCACCGCGATGGTCCTGCCCTGCACCGACCCGCCGCAGGCCTTCACCACCTTGCGCGCCATGGCCGTCTTGCGCGCGTCGTTCACCGCCACGACGGATTCGACGACGCGCAGCGACACGCCGTGGTCCTGCGCGCTGCGGATTAGCGCCAGCGTGTCCTTCGGGAAGCAGGAGCCGCCATAGCCCGGACCGGCATGGAGGAACTTCGACCCGATCCGCTTGTCCATGCCGATGCCGCGCGCCACGAGCTGCACGTCGGCGCCGACCTCCTCGCACAGGTCGGCGATCTCGTTGATGAAGGTGATCTTGGTCGCGAGGAAGGCGTTCGCAGCATACTTCGTCAGCTCCGCCGTGCGCCGGTCCGTGAAGAGGATCGGCGCGGCGTTGAGCGAGAGCGGGCGATAGAGTTCCGCCATCACGGCCTTGGCGCGATCGTCATTGGCGCCGACCACGACGCGGTCGGGGCGCTTGAAATCCTCGATCGCAGCGCCCTCGCGCAGGAATTCGGGGTTCGAGACGACGGAGAACTCGGCCTCCGGCCGTGCCTCGCGGATGATGCGCTCCACCATGTCGCCGGTGCCGACCGGGACGGTCGACTTGGTCACCACCACCGCATAGCCGGTCATCGCCAATGCGATGTCGCGCGCCGCCGCGCTGACATAGGACAGGTCGGCATGGCCATCGCCCCGGCGCGATGGCGTGCCGACCGCGATGAACACCGCCTCGACGCCTGCCATCGCCGCCTGCAGGTCCGTGGTGAAGGACAGGCGCCGTGCCGCGACGTTGGTCGCGACCAGCGCGTCCAGCCCCGGCTCGTAGATCGGGATGCGGCCCGCCTGGAGTTCCGCAATGCGGGTCGCGTTCACGTCGACGCAAACGACCTCGTGGCCGAAATCGGCGAAGCAGGCCCCGGAGACGAGCCCGACATACCCCGATCCGATCATCGCCACGCGCATCTCGATATCCTCTTCGTCGCGATCCGGCGTCGTCGCGCCCGGCTCAGTGCCATACCACGCCGAGCCAGCGCACCATCACCCCGAGCCGGCGATCGTCGGCGGAACGCGGGTCGATCTCCGCGGGCGATACGGCATCTGGCCGCCGGAGGCGGATGCACAATTCCGTGCCGTGCCGCGCCGCGCCGGCGAGGTCGAGGCTCGCGGCCTGCTGCACGAAGCCGTCGCCCTCGAAGACCAGCCTGCAGGGCGGGCCCGCGCCGATCGTCAGCTCGAGCTGCGCGGGGCCCTGCCGCTCTGTGCCGAAGACGCGGGCGAGCATCTCGATCCTGAGCCCGGTCGGGCTGCGTCCCGTCGGCAGGTCGAGGAAGATCGCCGCATCCTCGGCCTGCGACCAGCGCCCATCGGCCTCGGCGTCCCACCAGTTGAGCAGGCGGAGCCCCTCCGGCTCAGGTCCCGCGAAGTCGAAGACCTCGGCACCCGAGGTGAATTCGGGCGGCGGCAGCTCTGCCTTCGGGACGGAAAGCGGGCGGGGACGACCGAAGCCGGCGGCCGCGACCAGCTCCGCCGCGCGCGCCTCGGCATCCTCGGCCGGCACCGCGACGAGAGCGACGAGCAGCACGCCGAGCTGGCGCGTGTCGTCGCCGAGCCCGAGCCGGCTCGGGGAGGCCGCGCCGATCCGACGGAACCGCAGCTGGGCGTCGCGACCCTCCGCGAGCCGCGCGGCCAGTCCTTCGATCTCCGCGAGGCGAAGGTCGCCATCGGGGAAGAGCCAGCGCCCGAGCGGCTCGCCGTTCAGCTCGAGCGCCACCTCGGCCGGCCTGTCGTGCCGCCCGCCGACGGTGCGGACGACGGCGAAGACCCTCAGATCCGGCGTCGGCGGTCCCCCGACGAGACGCAGCGTCCCGGCCTCGTTGCGGCTCCAGCACCCCCCGGGCTCGGGCGGGAACCAGCCGTCGCCGAGCAGCGCGGCGACGCCGCGCGGCAGCACGGGACCGGCGAGGCAGAAGGAGACGACCTCGGCGGCGGGCAGGCTCGGCCGGGTGCTCCGCTGCGCCGGCTTCGCGGCCGACTTCGCCGCGTGCGGCGAGGGCGCCTCCAGGGGCGCGGGTGGCGCATCGGGCTCGACCGTGACGTGGGAAACCGCGAAGTCGAAGGGCTGCGCCTGGCCCGCATGGCGCAATGCCGCGCCGCCCGGCACGAGCTCCAGCACGATCGGGTCGGCGAGGTTGCGGATTTCGGGTGGGATCGACAGCCGGATGCGGGTGACCTCGTCGCTGCGGAAGACCCATTCGCCGACGCGCATGCCGTTGGCGATCGCGAGCAATGGCAGCGGCGCCTCCGCGCTGGCCACCGGGCGCAGGCCGAGCTCCACCTCGATCGCGCGCCCCGGGAGGTTCGACACTGCGATCTCGATCCGCGGCCGGCGGTCGCTGCACCAGACGCCCCAGTCGGGATCCGACGCCCAGGACCCGACCAGCAGCGTCTTGGCCAGCGCCGCGTCGCGCGGCAGATGCACGGGCCGGCCGGGCAGCAGCCGGGCGCGCTGCTGCGCCCCGGCGAAGGGCTCCGCCGCATCGCGCAGCGAGGCGACCGGGGCAAGCAGCGCCTTCGCGATGCCGATCCCGACCAGCCGTGCATCGTCGTTGCGCACCACATCGCGCACCGCGACGAGCGCAGGGCTGCTGAACGTCACATGCAGCACCGGCGCCTGCGCGACGATGTCGGCCGGGATGATGGCGTGCAGGACGCGGATGTCGCCGCCGCGGAAGCTCCAGCGCGCCACCGCGACGCCATTGGCGAGGACCTGGACCTCGAAGGCCGTGCCGGGCAGGGACAGGGCACGGGCGAGGACGGCAAGCGCCAGCGGATCGTCGCGGCCCGGCGGCAGCTCGAAGCGGAGCTCCGCTTCGGTGCTGCGCGCCCAGCAGCCCCAGCGTTCCGTCGGGAACCAGCCCGGGCCGCGGACGCGGCTGGCCGCGATGCGGTCGGACAGATCCACCAGGCCGCCCGGCATGAGGGGGCGCGGCGGCGCCGGCGGCGCGCTGCCGAGGATGTCGAGCAGTTGCGCCGCGCTGTCCGACCAGGGCCGCGCGCGGTAGCCGGCAGCGATCCGCGCTTCGGCCGCCTCGCGCGCCGCGCGGCTGCCGGCGTAGAACTGGATGCGCGTCACCCACGCCATCACGTCCAGCGGATCGAGCAGGTCGACCAGCCCGGGCGCGATCTCCGGCACCGAGGAGGTGTCGGCGGCGAGGCACAGCTTTCCGTGCCGGAGGCTCTCCGCCACCGGCAGTCCCCAGCCCTCGTAGAGCGAGGGGTAGACCGTGAAGAGGCACGCCTCGTAGAGCCAGGCGAGCGCGGCGTCGTCTACCTCCTCGAGGATGGTGACGTGGTCGCGCAGCCGCGGATCGCCGCGCAGCGCCCGCGCCACCTCGTGCCCGTTCCAGGCGACGCCGCCGACGATCACGAGGTGCGGGCAGCGCGAACCCATCCGCTCCGTCAGCCGCAGCCAGGCATCGTAGAGCAGCTTGTGGTTCTTGCGCTGGTGGATCGCACCGACGCTCAGCACGAAGGGCCGACCGCCGAAGCGCGCCACCAGCTCGGCCGGCGGCTCGACGTCACCGGGCGTTGCCTGGTGGATCTCGTCGCCCTCGCGCAGCACCGAGACCTCGGGCAGCACGAGCTGGCGGACGGAGCCCGCATGGGCTTCGACGTCGCGGCGCGTCGACTCCGAGACGGCGACCACGTGATCGGCGTTGCCGAGCAGCAGGTCGAGGTTGGCCTGGAACACGGGCGCGTAGCCGTCGTCGAACCAGAAGGGGAAGCGCGTCGGGATGATGTCGTGGATCACCGGCACGAGCCGCAGGCCGTGCGCGCGGGCGAAGCCGACGACGCTCTCGGCGTAGACCGCGTTCTGCATCCAGGCGCTGCCCGCGACGACGAGGTGCGCGCCTTCGGGCAGCGCGGGCGGCGCGACCGGTCCGCTGTCGAGCTGCGCGAGCACGCGGCCGAGACTGCCGTCCCGGATCGCCTCGAGCGGCACCTCGCCGAAGGCGCGCGACTTGTTGTTCCAGGTGACGAAGCGGATGTCGGCGCGGGGATTCCCGGCGAGCGCGAGCGCGAGCGCCGCCTCGACGCGCGAGATTCCCGTCCAGCGGCCGCGGTGATGCGCGCTGGTGGTGACGTCGAGGACGATCGGCAGCCGTTCCGGCGCATCGGCGGGCGGCAGGCGCAGCAGTCCGGCGGCGGCGGTCGTGGCCGCGCGCCCCGCGGCGGATTCGAGAGCGCGCGCGTAGACGGCTTCGGTCTCGGCCGCATGGCGTTCGAAGCCGAAGCTCTCGGCGACGAAGGCCTTCTGCGCGTCGATGGCGGCGGCGTCGCGTCGCGTCTCCCAGGCCTCCTGCACGGCCCGCCGTATGGAGGCCGGATCGGCGGGATCGCAGTAGCGCGCGTAGGCGCCGAGATACTCGCTCTCCCCGGACTCGTCGCTCAGCACCAGCGCCGCGCCGGCCGCCGCCGCTTCCAGCGCGGCGAGCGGCGCGCCCTCGCTCCAGCTCGGCAGCACCGCCACGCGGGCGGCGGCGAAGGCGGAGGCGAGCAGCGGCGAGTTCGGCGGCAGCCGGTCGACGATGTGCAGCTCCGGGATCGCATGGTGCTCGACCAGCGCGCGATACGCGGGGTCGGGCGAATGGCCGAGCAGCACCAGCGGCAGCCCGGTGTCGCGGAGCGCCTGCAGCAGCATGAGCTGGTTCTTGCGCGGCTCGATCCGCGCGACGCAGAGCACGAAGTCGCGCAGCCCGAGATAGGTGCGGAACGGCTCCGGGCTTGCGTTGGCGAAGAGGCTCGCATCCACCGGGTTCCGCACGACGCTGGCCCGGGAGGTGTCGACGCCGATCGCCGCGAGGCGCTGGCCCTCACGTTCGCTCAGCAGGATCAGCGCGTCGGAGAGGGCGCCCATCTCGCGCACCGCCGCGTGGTAGCCGGGCACCGGCTCCATGCCGGGGCCGTCCGCCGCCAGGGGCTTGCGATACGCCGCCCGGAACTCCGCGATCGCCGCCTCGGCCTCCGCGCCCGGCGCGTGGCGCGCGAAGAGGTCGAGCAGCCCGTCATGCCAGAAGCCGCGCCGCGACAGGTCGAGCAGGATCGGCGAGAGCACCGTCGCCGCGCCGGCGCGTCGCGCGCTGCGCAGCAGGTCGAGGGCGGTGTGCGGCGCCCAGACGTTGAAGGCATGCACCACGTCGAGGCCGGCGAAGGCGTGCTCGGCCGGGTGGCTGCGCAACTCCGCCTCCAGCCCCCGGTCGCGCAGCTCGCGCGCGAGGCGCGGCACGCGCACCGACGGACCGCCCTGCGACCGCGCCTCGTTGCCGTGCAGGAAGAGCCCGACCGAGCGGGGCCGC
>NZ_JAKJIB010000083.1 GCF_021864505.1 Falsiroseomonas oryziterrae | reverse complement strand
CGCGCGCGCCCGTGCTCTTCCGCGCGCCGGAGGCGGACTTGCCGCGGCCCGAGGCGCTGCCGGCGCTCCGGGTGGTCTTGCGCGTGCCGGTCGAGGCGCGGCGCGTCGCGGTGCGGCGCCGCGGCTTCTCCTGCTGCTCGGTGCCGACGTTCTCCTCGTTGGCCTGGTCCTGCTCCATCTCGTCACTCATGCCGTGTCGCTCCTGTCTGGGGTTCCGGTCCCGGACGCGGCGACGGGCCGTCCCGTCGCCGATCCCGGCGCCGCCGTGCGTCATGTCGCGCACCACCGTCCCCCGAAGCGCTGAACCGACCGGCATCGCGACCCGTGCGATGCGATCCGCTTCCCGATGCCGCGCGCCGCATCCGGCGTGCTGCCGCGCGGATGATGTGCGCGCGGTTGCCGGAGCGAACGTCACGTCGCGGCGATTGTTCCCGCGAACGGCCTCATCGGTGCCAATGAATCATCAGTGAGCCTTCAATGCTGCCGTCCGGCGGCAGCACATGCATCGCGCCATGCGCCGCGGCGGCCGGGCGATTCGGCGCATCCGGCGCGTGGCTGACGGGCTCGACCGCGATGACGCTGCCGCTGGGTGGCGCGAAGACCTGCAGGTTCGTCGCCCATGCGCCGCTGGCGCCCAGCGTCAGTCCGCGGCCATCCGGCCAGTCGAGTCGGGCGTGCCCATCCCAGCCGGCGAAATGCGTGTCGAGCCCGACGAGCACCGCATCGCCCCCGTTCAGCCCGGCGCAGGGGCGCGGTGCCACCGGCAGGGTGCGTGCGTCGCGGCCGAAGACGATCCGGGTCGCGGCGTGGAGCCGCGTGCCGGCAGGGCGCGGGAAGAAGGGATGCCAGCCGAGGCCCATCGGCGTCGGTGCCGCGCCGCGGTTGGTGAGCCGGAGGGCGAGCGCGAGGTGGTCGTCCGCGAGCCGCACCTCGAGCCGCGCGGTGCCGGCGAAGGGCGCACGGTCGAAGGCGCAGGCCAGCACCGCGTGGTCGGACCCGGACGATTCGACCGACCAGGGCAGCTCGCGCAGGAAGCCGTGCAGCGCCGTGTTCTCGTCAGGCCGGTTGATGGCCATGCGGTGCTCGATGCCGGCCACCACGATGCGGCCGGCATCGAGCCGGTTGGTCCAGGGCGCCATCACATAGGCGCCGTGGAAGCCGGTGTTGGGATCCGCGCCGTTGGGTACGGGCACGATCAGCGGTCGCCCGGCGTGGTCGAGCCGCGTCAGCGCGGCGCCGAGGTCGGGCCGCAGGACCGCGACGGCGTCGCCGGCGCGAAGCTCCATCAGTCGAGCGCGAAGGGATCGCGCGGGGAGAAGCCGCCCTTCCGCGAGTACTCGATCGGGCAATAGAAGCCGCCCTGGTAGCGCTCCTCGACGGGGTCGCCGCTGACCACGCCCTCGATCTCGGCGCGGTAGGCCTCGGCGCTGTCCTTCGGCTGCCAGCCGATCCGGTCGCGGTGGTCCTTCGCCCAGAAGCTCTGCGGGTTGTTGGACGCGCCCCAGATCACGGCATGCCCGACGCGCTCGGCCAGGATGCAGCGCTCCGCGAGGTCGGCGAGGTCCGGATAGGACAGCCAGGTCGCCAGCATGCGCGCATTGGTCGGCTTCGGCAGGCAGGAGCCGATGCGGAGGTTCACGTTCTCGACCCCGTGCTTGTCCCAGTAGAGCCGGCCCATCAGCTCGCCATACGCCTTCGACAGGCCGTAGTAGCCGTCGGGGCGGAAGGCGCAGTCGAAGTCGAGCCGCTCCTCCGGCGCCTGCGGGCGCTCGTGGAAGCCGATGGTGTGGTTGGAGGAGGCGAAGACGACGCGTGCGCCCTCGCGCCGGGCGGCTTCGTAGATGTGGTAGAGGCCGCGGATATTGGGCTCGAGGATGGTCTCGTAGGGCTGCTCCGTCGCGTTGCCGCCGAAATGCAGGATGGTGGAGCAGCCCTCCGCCTGGCGGACGATGGCCAGTGCCTCGTTCAGGTCGGCGCGGACGAAGCGGGCGCGCGGCGGCAGCGGATCGGGAAAGGGCGCGAGGTCGGTCAGGCGCAGCGTGTAGCCGCGCGCGCCGAGCTCGCGTGCGAGCATGCGGCCGAGCGCGCCGGAGGCGCCGGTGAGCAGGACGGGCTTGTCGTGCATGGTGGATGTTCCCGTTCGCGTGTGTCAGCCGCCGTAGCCGAGCAGGAGCCGCGGCAGGGTGAGGGAGACGGCGGGCCAGTAGGTGGTGAGAGCGAGCGCCACCAGGATGGCGCCCCAGAACGGCCAGATCGTGCGCATCACCGCCTCGATCGGGATGCGCCCGATGGCGCAGCCGACGAACAGCACGGCGCCGACCGGCGGCGTGGTGAGCCCGAGGCCGAGGTTCATCATCATGATCATGCCGAACTGGACGGGGTCCACGCCGATGGCGGTGACCACCGGCAGGAAGATCGGCGTGGTGATCAGGATCAGCGCCGCCATGTCCATCACCGAGCCGAGCAGCAGCAGACACAGGTTGATGAGCAGCAGGATGACGATGGGGTTGTCGCTGATCGCCAGCATCCCATCCGTCAGGAGCTCCGGCAGGCGGTAGAGGGCAAGGAGGTAGGCGAAGGCCGTGGCTGTCCCGACCAGCAGGAACACCACCGCGGAGGTGCGGACGGAGGCCGCGACCGCGACCTTGAAGTCCTTCCACGAGAGCGCGCGGTACACGAGGATCGTGACGGCCAGCGCCCAGATTGCGCCGAAGGCCGCGCTCTCTGTCACGGTGAAGATGCCGGACAGCACGCCGCCCAGGATGATGATGGCCGTCATCAGCCCCGGCAACGCGTCCACGAAGGTCCAGGCGAGGTGCCGGACGCCGCCGAAGCGCTCCGCCGGGTAGCCGCGGCGCACCGCCATGACATAGGCGGCGAGGCCGAGGAACAGGCACATCAGGATGCCGGGCACGATCCCCGCGATGAACAGCGCCGAGACGGAGATCCCGCCGCCCGCCGCCAGCGAGTAGAGGATCATGTTGTGGCTGGGCGGGATGAGGATGCCGGCGATGGAGGAGGTGACGGTCAGGCTGACGGCGTAGTCCGTGCCGTAGCCCTTGGCCTTCATGGCCGGGATCAGGATGGTCCCCGTCGCCGAGGTATCTGCCACCGCGGAGCCGGAGATGCCGCCGAACAGCATGGAGGTGGAGACGTCCACCATGCCGAGACCGCCGCGCATCCAGCCGACGCAGGCGGAGGCGAGTGCCACCAGGCGTCGCGCGATGCCGCCATGCAGCATCAACTCGCCGGCGAAGATGAAGAAGGGGATGGCGAGCAGCGAGAAGATGCTCATGCCGGCTGCCATCTGCTGGAAGGCGACGGCGGGGTTGATGCCTTCCCACAGGAAGCCGGCGAGTGCCGCGATGCCGAGGGTGAAGGCAACCGGGATGCCGGCAACGACGCCGAGCAGGAAGACCGCGATGATCAGGATGAGGCCGACTTCCACGCGCCGCTACTCCAGGAAGGCGGCCTTGATGCCGCGCTGCTCGGGCCCTTCCTTGCGGAGGATGTCGAGCAGCACCTGCTCGATGGCGAAGAGGGTGATGAGGCCGCCGCAGACCATCAGTGGCACGTAGGTCCAGCCCTGGCTGATCCCGAGGAGGGGGATGCGGAAGGTCCAGACCATGTCCACCAGTTCGCGCGAATAGACCATCATCGCGAGGCCGAAGAGCCCGACCAGCGCGTCGCAGCCCACCGCGATCCAGCGCTGGACCTGCATCGGCAGCGCCTCGCGGAAGCCGAGGACGGAGAGGTGGAAGCGTTCCCGCACGCCGACGGCGGCCACCGGCAACGCGATGCAGAGGATCGAGAGCGTGGCGGCCCGCTCGACCCAGGTCGGCGTGTCGTTCAGCACGTAGCGGCCGAACACCAGCCAGCCCATCATCGCGACGAGACCGACCAGCGCGGCGCCCGCCACGACGATCACCAGCCGGCAGAACAGGTCGAGCACGCGGGAGAAGTGGCGCATCACGGCGTATGCCTGGTCCCGGGCCGCCCGCTGCCTACCCCGCCTGCGGTGGAGGGCCGGGGGCGTGGCTGATGGTGGCGTCGGTGGATCAGGGCGGGCCGATCCTCGGGCCCCCACCCTGACCCTCCCCCGCAGGCGGGGGAGGGAAGCGAGCGGCGAGGCAGGACGGCAGAGCTATTGCATCTCGCGGATGCGCTGCACCATGCCCGAGAGGCGCGGGTTGTTGCCGGTGTACTTCTGGTAGACGGGGGCCATCAGCTCGGACCAGGGGCGGCGGTCGGCGATCTCGATCACCGTGACGCCGGCCTGCTCCACGCGGCGGCGGGAGACCTGCTCGCGCTCCGCCCAGAGCTGGCGCTGGAAGGTCGCGCTCTCGCGCGCCGCGTCGCGCAGGATGTTGCGCTCCTGCTCGTTCAGCCGCTGCCAGCGCTGGCGGGAGACGGCCAGCACCTCCGGCACGTTGGAATGCTCGGTCGTGGTGTAGAAGCGCGCGACCTCGAAGTGACGGGTGCTTTCATAGGAGGGCCAATTGTTCTCGGCGCCGTCGACCACGCCGGACTGAAGGCTCGTGAACACCTCGCCGAAGGGCAGCGGCGTCGGGTTTGCGCCGAGCGCCCGCATCAGGTCGATCCAGAGGTCGGAGGTCTGCACGCGGATCTTCATGCCGCGCAGGTCGGCCGGCGTCCGGACGGGGCGCACGGTGTAGATGCTGCGCGCCCCGGCGTCGTACCAGGCGAGCGCGATGATGCCGATCTGCTCGAGGTCTCGGGCGATCTCCTCGCCGGCGATGCCGTCGATGGCGCGCTGCATGTGCGCGACGTCGCGGAACAGGAAGGGCAGGGTCACCACCTGGGTGGACGGTGCCAGGTTGTTGAAGGGCGAGAGGTTGAAGTTCGCGAAGTCGATCGAGCCGAGACGCATCTGCTGGATCGCCTCGTCCTGCTGGCCGAGCTGCGCGGAGTGGTAGGTGCGCATGCGGATGCGGTTGTTGGTCCGCTGCTGCACGAGCTCGCCGAAGCGGTCCATGCCGCGCCCGTTCGGGTAGTCGGCAGCATGAATGTTCCATCCGCGCCATTCCTGCGCCTGCGCGGGCGCAGAGAGCCACGGGGTCAGTGCGACGGCGGCAACGGCCGCGGCCCGCAGGGCGCGCGCGAGGATCATGATCGTCTCCCTCCCTGACCGGGGCGTCTCGGCCGCCTGGTCGTGGGGTCATCATACGGATGGGGCGGCGGGCGCTGTCAAATCGGCGTTGGCGGGAACTCATGCTGCGTTGCGGCGCTGTGCCTGTCGCGCCAAGGTGGGGAGCAGCCGATGGACGACGACAGCAGCGCCAAGACCGCCGAGATGCCCGAGGTGCCGCTGGTGCCCGCCGCGGCGGTCGGCTTCCTTCTCTACCCCTGGGCGGTGCAGCTGATCCTCGCCAATCCACCGGCGAACGACGCCGGCCAGCCGCCCGCGAAGGCGTGATGACCGCGGCTTGCGGGTGACCGCGAGCCGCCGCAGCATCCGGCGCCCTCTCGCCGGATGCCCGCATGACCTTCTCCACCATCGCCCAGGCCGCCGAAGCACTCGCCGCCGGCCGCACCACCTCCGTCGCCCTGGTCGAGGAGGCGCTCGCGCGCATCGCCGATCCGGCGGGGGAGGGCGCGCGCGCCTTCATCGCGGTGCAGGCCGATGCGGCACGCGGCGCGGCGCGCGCCATGGACGCACTGCGAGCGGCCGGCCGCGCAGCGAGCCCCTGGGCGGGCATCCCGATCAGCATCAAGGATCTGTACGACCAGGCGGGCGTGGTGACGCGCGGCGGCTCGGTCGCGCTGGACGATGCGCCGGCCGCACGCGCGACGGCGCCCTCCGTCGCGCGGCTGGAGCGCGCGGGCTTCGTCGTGCTCGGGCGGACCAACATGACGGAGTTCGCCTTCTCGGGGCTGGGCGTGAACCCGCATTACGGCACGCCGCGCAGCCCCTGGGATCGTGCGACGGGGCGGCTGCCCGGCGGGTCGTCCTCGGGCGCGGCGGTGGCGACGGCGGACGGGATGGGCTTCGCCGGGCTGGGATCGGACACCGGCGGGTCGTGCCGGATCCCGGCGGCGCTCTGCGGCATCGTCGGCTGGAAGCCGACGGCGCGGCGCGTGCCGCTGACCGGCACGCTGCCACTGTCCTTCACGCTCGACAGCCTGGGGCCGCTCGCGCGGTCGGTCGCCTGCTGCGCGCTGCTCGATTCCCTGATGGCGGGCGAGGAGGCCTGGCAGCCCGCGCCGGTGCCGCCGGTGGCGGGGCTGCGTCTCGGCGTGCTGCAGGGCTATGTGACGGAGGGCTGGGACGCGACGGTGGCAGCCACCTTCGAGCGTGCGCTGTCGCGCCTCTCGGCGGCGGGTGCGCGGATCGAGCGGCTCGAGGTGCCGGAATTGGCGGAGATCCCGGCGGCGATGTCCAAGGCGAATTTCGCGGCGAGCGAGGCCTGGGCCTGGCATCGCGACCTGGTGGCGCGCAAGGCCGCCGCCTACGACCCGCGCATCCTGGCTCGCATCCGGCGCGGCGAGGCGATGACGGCGGCGGACTACATCGAGCTGACGCAGGCGCGGGCGCGGATCATCGCCGCCATCGCGCCGCGCACCGCGGCCTTCGACGCGGTGGTGATGCCGACCTGTCCGCTGGTTCCCCCCGCCCTGAGTGAGGTGGAGGAGGAGGCCGAGTACGGCCGGATCAACCTGCTGCTGCTGCGCAACCCGACGGTCGCGAACTTCCTCGACCGCTGCGCGATCAGCCTGCCCTGCCACGCGGCCGGCGAGGCGCCGGTCGGGTTCATGCTGATGGGCGAGACGATGGGCGATGCGCGGCTGCTGGCGGTGGCGCGCGCGGTGGAGGCGGCGCTGGCCTGAGAATTCCCCGCAAGGCCGCTCCGCAGTCTTGCGGGGACGCCCGGTTTGGTGCCTGGCCTTGGGCGGGACGCGCTACGGCGCCTTGTCGTTCGGCAACGGGATCCCCGTCAGCGCCTGCCAGACGCGGATCACGAAGCCGTCGTCGGCGCGGCCCTGGCCCATGGCGGAGGCGGCGGTGAAGAGCTGCTGCGCCTGCACCGCCAGCGGCACGGGGTGGTCCAGGCCGCGCGCCATCTCGGCCACCAGGCCGAGATCCTTGACGAAGATGTCGACGGCCGAGCGCGGGGCGTCGTCGCCCTCCAGCACGCGGGCCATGCGGTTCTCGAACATCCAGGAATTGCCGGCGGCGCTGGTCACGACATCGTAGAGCTGGCGCGGATCGGCGCCGGCGCGGATGCCGAGCGACATCGCCTCGGCCGCCACGGCGATGTGCACGCCGGCGAGCAACTGGTGCACGACCTTCACCGTGGCGCCGATTCCCGGCCGGTCGCCGAGCGTCCAGACCTTGGCCGCCACCGCGTCGAGCACGGGTTTCGCCTTCGCGAAGGCGGCGGCGCTGCCGGAGGCCATCACGGTCATCTCGCCCATCGCCGCCTTGGCCGCGCCGCCCGAGACCGGCGCGTCGAGATAGAGCAGCCCGCGCGCCTCGGCCTCCGCCGCCAGGCGGCGGGCATCGGCGGGCGACATGGTGGCGGAGGAGATCACGACGGCGCCGGGCGCGAGGCGCGGCGCGCAGCCGGCTTCGCCGAACAGCGCGGCCTCGGTCTGCGCGGCGTTGACGACGAGGAGCAGCACCGCCTCGGTGCCCTGCGGGAGCTCCGCGGGGCTGGCGCAGGCGGCGCCGCCCGCCGCGATGAACTCGGCCCGCGCGGAGTCGCGCAGGTCGCAGCCCGTGGTGGCGAGCCCGGCGCGCAGGCAGGACTTCGCCGCCCCCATGCCCATCGCGCCCAATCCGATCACGCCGACCTGCATGCCGTGCCCTCCCGTCGCGCGCACCCTCGCCGGGCGCGCGCGTCAGCGCAAGACGAGGGCGAGGATCTGCACCACGGCCGCGACGCAGAGGAGGACCAAGGCGATGCGGCTGAGTTTCTCGATCGGCGGCATGGCGCGCAGGTGGTGAGGCGAGGGCCTAGCCGGAAGGGGTGGCGAGGGTACGGAGCAGCGCCTTCAGCGCGGGCGCGGCCTCGGCATGGCGGGCGAGCAGCGTGGCCTCGTGCGCGCGGGCCTCGGGGACGAGGTCGGCGGCAAGCTTCGCGCCGGCGCGGGTCAGTGCGATCCGGGTCTGGCGGCCCTCGCGCCGGCGGCGCACCAGGCCTTCGGCTTCCATGCGGTCGAGCAGCTTGGTCATGGTCGGCTGCTGCATGAGACAGGCGGCGGCAAGCGCGCCGACGGTCTCGCCGCGCTCGGCGCCCTGTAGGGTGGCGACGACGCGCCAGACCGGCACCGGGACGCCGCGCGCCTTGAGCCGGGCGTGAAAGCCCGCCGAGGCGGCGTGCGAGGCGCGCGCCAGCAGGTATAGCAGGTAGTCGTCCACGAAGCGGGCGGCCATGGCGCGAATATATGACTTTTCATGCAAGCGCCGCCAGCGCTAGGATCGCGGCGAGCACAGGGAGGCCCGTCCGCTTGCGCGACGACCGGATCGAGCCGCAGTGGCTGGACGCTTTCGAGGCCGTGCTGCGGCTGTGCAAGGCGGCGCCAGGGGAGGCGGTCTGCGTGCTGGGGGAGAGCCAGTCGCGGCCGTTGAACCTCGACCTTGCGGAGCTTGCCGCGCGCCGGCTCGGCTGCCGCGCCTTCCGGCTGATCGTGCCGACCCCGCCGGCCGCGGCCATGCCGATGCGATCGACCGGCGCGTCGCGTGCGTTGCAGGGGCATCCATCGGTGCTGGCGGCGCTGAAGGCGTCCTCGCTGATCCTCGACCTGACGCTCGAAGGGCTGCTGCATGCGCCGGAGCTGAAGGAGATCCTGGCGGCTGGTCCGCGTGTGATGATGGTCAGCGACGAGCATCCGGAGGTGCTGGAGCGGTTGGTGCCACGCGCGGAGGACGAGGCCGTGGCGAAGGCGGCGCTGAAGCGGCTCCGCGCGGCGCGACGCATGCGGGTGACGAGCGCGGCGGGCACCGACCTTTCGGTGGATCTGACGGATGCGCCGAGCGCCGGCGTCTGGGGCTGGACCGACCGGCCCGGCACCGTCGCGCATTGGCCGGGCGGCGTTGTCGTGGCGTTTCCGAAAGCGGGCACGGTGAACGGCACGCTCGTGCTGGCGCCGGGCGACGCCAACCTGACCTTCAAGCGCTACGTCGAATCGCCGGTGCGCCTGACGCTGCGCGACGATCACATCGAGGCCATCGAGGGCGAGGGCGTCGATGCGCGGCTGATGCGTGCGCACCTGGCCGGCTGGGACGACCGCAGCGCCTATGCGGTCAGCCATGTCGGCTGGGGGCTCAACCCGCGCGCGCGGCGCGAGGCGCTGCTGTTCCACGATCGGCGCGACGTGAACGGCACCGAGTTGCGCGCGGCATCCGGGAACTTCCTGTTCTCGACCGGCGCCAACGAGTTCGCGGGACGCTACACAGACGGGCATTTCGACATCCCCGTCTTCGGCTGCACGATCGAGTTGGATGGCGAGGCGGTGGTGAAGGACGGGGTTATCGTCGCATGAGCGTCGTTCTTCTGCACGGGATCGGCGGGCCGTCATGGGGCGATGTCGTGCCCGATGCGCTCGACTGGCCGATGCCGGGCTTCTGCGGCACGGCGCCGCTGCAGGAGACGACCTTCCCGGCCCTTGCGGTCGCGCTGCGCGATGCGCTGGATGCGCGCGGAATCGGGCGCGCGACGCTGGTGGGCCACTCGATGGGCGGGATGCTGGCGCTGGAATTCGCCGCGACCTTCCCGGAGCGCGTGGCGAAGCTGGTGCTCTACGCGACCACGCCGGCTTTCGGCGGGCGCGACCCGTCCTTCGCCGAGGCCTTCCTGAAGGCGCGCCTGGGACCGCTGGAAGGCGGGCGCAGCATGGCGGAGGCGGCGCCGGAGATGCTGACGGGCATGTTCGAGCCGGGCGCCGACCCGCAGGCCATACCGAAGGCCGCCGCGGCGATGGCGACGATCCCGGAGCAGGTCTATCGCGATACGGTCCGCTGTCTGACGACCTTCGACCGCCGCGCGGATCTGGCGCGCATCGCCGTTCCCACGCTGCTGATCGCAGGCGAGTGCGACCAGGCGGCACCGGCCAAGACGATGCAGCGCATGGCCGAGGCCATCCCCGGGGCGCGGATCGTCGTGATCCCGGGCGCGGGACACATGATCCATCTCGAGCAGCCGGCGGCGTTCCGCGCCGCGCTGCTCCCGTTCCTCGCGGAGTGACGCCGATGGATGCGCTGCCGACCGCGACCACGGCCGACGCGCCGATCTTCGATCCGGTCGCCTTCCGGCTGACGCCGCAGGAAGTGGCGCTGACGGCGAAGGCAAGGGAGTTCGGGCAGCGCGTGCTGGCGCCGCGCGCGGCACGCTGGGACCGCGAGGCATCCTTCCCGACCGACAACTACCGCGACATGCACGCCGAGGGGCTGCTCGGCGTCTGCATCCCGGCCGAGGAAGGCGGAGTGGGCGCCGGGTTCCGCGCCTATTGCCTGACCGCGGCGGAGATCGGGCGCTATTGCGGCGCGACGGCGCTGACCTGGAACATGCATGTCTGCAGTACGCTCTGGACCGGCGCGCTGACCGAGGACCTCGAGATGGACGAGGCGACGCGGGCCGAGCACCGCCGGCGTCGGCGCGTCCATTACGACCGCATCCTGCGCGACGGCGCGGTCTATTCGCAGCCCTTCTCGGAAGGCGGCGCGGCGGCTGCAGGTGCGGCCGCCTTCGGGACCACGGCGCGCCGCGTCGAGGGCGGGTTCCTCGTCAACGGTCAGAAGATTTTCGCGAGCCTGGCTGGCCACGCCGACTACTACGGCATCCTCTGCACCGAGCAGCACGGCGAGGAGAAGCTGTCGCGCCGCGACACGCTCTATCTCGGCGTGCCGGCGACGGCGCCGGGCGTGACGGTGGAGGGCGAGTGGGACCCCTTGGGGATGCGCGGCACCGTCTCGCGCAACCTGGTGTTCCGCGACGTCTTCGTGCCGGAAGACGCGGCGCTGATGCCGCCCGGCCTCTACTTCCAGGCGGCGTCGCGCTGGCCGCACATGTTCATGACGCTGACGCCGACCTACATGGGGCTGGCGCAGGCCGCGCATGATTTCTGCGTGCGCTACCTGCGCGGCGAGCAGCCGGGCACGCCGTCGGTCAAGCGGCGGATGTACCCGACCAAGCAGATCGCGGTGGCGCAGATGCGCGTGATGCTGGAGCAGACCAAGGCGCTCTGGTTCCAGGCGATCACCGAAGCGGGCCCCGATCCGACAAAGGAACAGGTGCTGCGTGCGCTCGCGGCGCAGCACACGGTGATGGAGAACGCCAACGCCATCGCGACGCTGGCGATCCGAACCTGCGGCGGGCAGGCCATGCTGAAGTCGCTGCCGCTCGAGCGGATCTACCGCGACAGCCGCTGTGGGTCGCTGATGCTGCCCTGGACGGCCGAGCTCTGCCTGGACCGCATCGGGCGCGACGCGCTCTACGAGAAGGGCGAGACGGATTGAGCATCTGGCGCTGGATCGAGCGGCATGCCGACCACGCGCCCGACAAGGTCGCGCTGCGCTTCGAGGGTGACGCGGTCACCTACGGCGCGCTCGCCGCGCGGATCGAGGACGCGGCGGCGGCGCTAAGCGCGCGGGGCGTCGGGCGCGGCGACCGCGTCGGGTTCCTCGGGCAGAATCATCCGTCGCAGCTCGTGCTGCTCTTGGCGCTGGCGCGGCTCGGCGCGGTGCAGGTGCCGCTGAACTGGCGCCTCGCCGCGCCCGAATGGCGCTTCATCTTGGAGGATTCCGGCACGCGCCTGCTCTGCGCCACGCCGGAGTGGCTTGCCGCCGCACGCGAGGCCGCCCCCGGCGGCTGCGGCGTGATGGAGGTCGACGCCCTGTCGGGCGGAGAGCGCGTGCCCGCGACAGGGGAGGACGCGGACCCGCTGCTGCTCGTCTACACCTCCGGCACGACGGGGCGGCCGAAGGGGGCGGTGCTCGATCAGCGCGCGCTGCTGTTCAATGCGCTCAACGCCCTGCATGCCTTCGACCTGACCTCGGCCGACCGCGTGCTGACGATGCTGCCGCTGTTCCATGTCGGCGGGCTGAACATCCAGACCACGCCGGCGCTCTATGCGGGCGCCGAGGTCATCCTGCAGCCGCGCTTCGATCCGGATGCCTTCTTCGATGCGGTCGAGCGGGATCGCCCGACGCTGTCGCTGGTCGTGCCGGCGGTTATGGCGGCGCTGGTGCGACATCCGCGCTGGCTCTCGGCCGATCTTTCGTCGTTGCACGCCGTGGGCGCCGGCTCCTCGGACGTGCCGGTGCCGCTGATCGAGGCCTTCCACGCCAAGGGCGTGCCGGTGCAGCAGATCTATGGCGCGACGGAGACCTGCCCGATCGCACTCGTCCAGACACGGGCGGAGGCGCTGGCCGCGCCGGGTTCGATCGGCCGACCCGCGATGCACGCCGAGTGTCGGCTTGATGCGATGACCGGTGAGATCCAGGTGCGTGGTCCGTCCGTGCTGCGCGGCTATTGGAAGCGCGACGACGCGCTGCTGCCTGGCGGCTGGTTCGCGACCGGCGATGTCGGTCGCATCGACGACCATGGCCGCTGGTGGTTCACCGACCGGCTCAAGCACGTGATCATCTCGGGCGGGGAGAACATCTACCCGGCGGAGGTCGAGCGCGTGCTGGGCGAGGCGCCGGGCGTCACGGAGGGCGCCGTGGTCGGCCGTTCCGATCCGCGCTGGGGCGAGGTGCCGGTGGCCGTGGTCGTGCCCGGCCCGGGCTTCGACGCGGCGCGGGTGCTGGCGCATTTCGAAGGGCGGATCGCGCGCTTCAAGCATCCGCGCGAGGTGGTGACGGTGGAGTCCCTGCCGCGCACGGCGCTCGGCAAGGTCGCGATGGCGCAGTTGAAGGCGATCGTCAGCCGAGGCTGAGCGGCCTCGCGCCCTCGATCGCCGCCGGCTGCTCGTCCTTCAGCGCGACGCCTGTCGCGCCAAGGCGCCGTGCGGCGTTCAGCAGCCAGACCAGCTTTGCCGCCGCTTCGGCCGGCGGGAGGCCGGATTCGCGGATGTTGCTGATGCAGTTCCGCTCCGCATCGCTGCGGCCGCGGCGCGGCGCCCAGGTGAGATAGACGCCCATGCTGTCGAGGGCGGAGAGGCCGGGGCGTTCGCCGATCAGCACGGCGACCGCCGCGGCGCCGAGCGCCTCGCCGACGTCGTCGCCGAGCGCCACGCGTGCCTGTCGCGCGACAACGAGTTCGGTGGGCCAGCCGGCGGCGTCCAGCGCCGGCCGCAGCGCGTCGAGCAGGGCGGGGGCCTGGGTCGCGACGCCGCTGGCGC
>NZ_JAKJIB010000082.1 GCF_021864505.1 Falsiroseomonas oryziterrae | reverse complement strand
GCTGCCGTTGGCGACGGCGACGGTCTCGGGTCCCGCCACCGTCGCGCCGGCGGCGTCACGGACCGAGAAGGCGACCTGCGCCACCGGGCCGCCCACGGTCGCCTGCGCCGGCAGCGGCCCGCCCGCGGTGATCCCGCCGGCGAGCGGGGCGAGCAGCAGCGTCATCGCCACGGCGCTCGCCATCTGCCGTACCGAGAAGCGCTGCGCGGCGGAGCGGTTGACGCGGAAGGGCGCGGCGAAGCTGTCCGCCACCAGGCCCGACGCGATCGTCGTCGCGGTGCGCACCGTGGTGAAGGTCAGCGCGTCCGAGGCCTGCAGGAAGATGACGTCGCCGGCCGCGAGCCTGGCGGCAGCGGGCGCGAAATAGCCGGCGGCGAGGGCCGTCGCGCGGCTGTCGTCCGTGCGATAGAGCCAGAGCGTGAAGCCGCCCGTGGCGACGAGCGAGGTGAGCGAGGCGTTGTCGAAGGGCATGCGGGGCTCCGGGCATGCGCAAGCGCCGCGGGGCCTTGCGGCCTGCGGTGTGCGACGCGCAGGCACTGTGGCCTGCGGGTTACGACGGAATGTTTGGAGGGGCCCGGGAGGGTCGGCGTGCAGACGCACGACGCCCCGTGGCAGAAGCGTTGTAGCGCGGCCGGCCTCGGCAGGTCAAGAACAAAATCCTATCCGCGGGTGCGTAGCGTACCGCGACCCCCGTGCTAATTTCGGCGCGATTCGGCCGGGGATTCCGTGATGCTGCTGCGACGCCTGATGCTGCTGGGTGCCTGTCTCGGTGCGCTCTTCGCCGCGCCGGCAAGCGCGCAGGACCGCGTGCTGAATGTCTTCAACTGGAACGACTACATCGACCCCTACATGGTCCAGCGCTTCACGCGCGAGACCGGGATCCGCGTGCGCTACGACGTCTTCGACAGCCTCGAGACGCTGGAAGGCCGCCTGTCCGCCGGGCGCAGCGGCTTCGACATCGTCGTGCCGACGAACGAGCCGACCTTCTCGCGCCTCGCCCGCGCGGGCGGCTTCCGGCCGCTCGACCGCAACCTGATCCCGAATCTCCGCAACCTCGATCCCGTGCTGCAGCGGCAGATCGCGAGCTCCGACCCCGACAACCGGTTCGGTGCGCTGTACCTGTGGGGGACGATCGGGCTGGGAGTGAATCCCGACCGCATCCGTGCGCTGGCGCCGGACGCGCCGCTGGACAGCCTCGCGCTGCTGATGGACCCGACCCATGCGCGGCGGATCGCGCGCTGCGGGATCACCATGATGGATAGCGCGATCGACGTGATCCCGACCGTGCTGCGCTATCTCGGGCGCGACCCGAACAGCACTGCGGAGGCCGATCTCCGGGACGTGGAGCGCGCGCTGATGGCGATCCGTCCCTTCATTCGCAACTTCTCGACCGGCGGCGCGATCGAGGCGATGGCCGCGGGCCAGTCCTGCCTCGCCTTCGGCTATTCGGGCGACATGATCCAGGCGGGGCTGCGCGCGCGCGAGGCGAACCGCGGCGTCACGGTGCGCTACGTCGCGCCGCGGGAGGGCGCGCAGCTGTGGTTTGACCTGCTGGCGATCCCCGCCGACGCGCCGAACCCGGAGGCCGCGCACGCCTTCATCAACTTCCTCCTGCAGCCCGACGTGATGGCGAGCATCACCAATCACGTCCGCTACCCGAACGGCGTGCCGGCGAGCCGCGCGCTGGTGGACCCCGAGGTGGCGAACGACCCGGCGGTCTTTCCGCCGGACGAGCTGAAGGCGAGCTTCTTCACCATCGGCCCGGTGCCGCAGGCCGCCGAGCGCGCGCGGTCGCGCATGTGGGCGCGGTTCAAGGCGGGGCGGTGAGCCGAACCGCCGATAACCTGCCCTTCCTGCGCATCGAGGGTGTCACCAGGCGCTTCGGCGCCTTCACCGCCGTGGACGATGTCTCGCTCGACATCGACAGGGGGGAATTCTTCGCCCTCCTCGGCGGCTCGGGCTCCGGCAAGTCCACGCTGCTGCGCATCCTGGCGGGGCTGACCGAGCCTGATTCCGGCCGCGTCGTGCTGGACGGGCAGGACATGACCGGCGTGCCGCCCCACGCGCGGCCGGTCAACATGATGTTCCAGTCCTATGCGCTGTTCCCGCACATGAGCGTCGCGCAGAACATCGGCTACGGGCTGCGCATGGAAGGCGCGCCGCGCGCCGCGATCCGCGACCGGGTGGCGGAGATGCTGGCACTGGTGCGCATGGAGGGGTTCGGGGAACGCCGGCCCGCGGCGCTGTCGGGCGGCCAGCGTGCCCGCGTCGCGCTGGCCCGCGCGCTGGCCAAGCGACCCAAGCTGCTGCTGCTCGACGAGCCACTCTCGGCGCTCGACAAGAACCTGCGCGAGGCGACGCAGTTCGAGCTGCAGGCGATCCAGGAGCGCACCGGCACCACCTTCGTCATCGTCACCCACGACCAGGAGGAGGCGATGACGCTCGCGACGCGCCTGGCCGTGATGGATCACGGCCGCCTGGTGCAGGTCGGCACGCCGGGAGAGGTCTACGAGTTCCCGAACAGCCGCTTCGTCGCAGACTTCCTCGGCACGGCGAACATCTTCGACGGTGTGGTGGAGGCGGGCGGGCCCGAGGCTGCGCGCATCAGGTCCGCGGAGCTCGGCATGGCATTCGTCTCCGCCGCCCCCGCTCCGGGACCCGCGGGGATGCCGGTTTTCGTGGCACTGCGGCCGGAGCGGCTGCACATCGAGCGGGCGGCACCCGACGCCACGACGGACGAAAACCGCCTGGTCGGCCGGGTGCGCGACATCGCCTATTACGGCGACTTCTTCATGTTCCATGTCGAGCTGCCTGGCGGCCGGACGATCCGCGTCAGCCAGCCCAACCTGCGGCGCATCACGGCGCGGCCGGTGGACTGGGACGACCGGGTTGCCGTGACCTGGGACGCCGACGCGGTGATGGTGCTGCCCGAATGACGGCGGCCACCCGCCGCGCGCTGGTGCTCGCGCTGCCGGTGGCGTGGATGCTGCTGTTCTTCGCCGCGCCCTTCGCCATCGTTCTCGCCATCGCTTTCGCCGAAAGCGTGGAGGGCATCCCACCCTTCGCGCTCGCGCTGAACCCGGCGAATTTCGCGCTGCTGCTGGAAGACCCGTTCTACGCCGAGGCAGTGCTGCGCAGCCTGCGCGTCGCGGCTGTCTCCGCCACGCTGTGCCTGCTGATCGGCTACCCGATGGCGCTCGCCATCGCACGCGCGCCGGAGCGCTGGCGCGAGCCGCTGCTGCTCGCCGTCATCCTGCCCTTCTGGGCCTCCTTCCTGCTGCGCATCACCGCCTGGATCGGGCTGCTGCAGGACGATGGCTGGATCAACGGCGCGCTGATCGGACTCGGGTTGCTCTCCGAGCCGCTGAAGCTGCTCTACACCGACCTCGCCATGTATGTCGGCATCACCTATTGCTACCTGCCCTTCATGGTGCTGCCGCTCTACGCCACGCTGGTGAAGCAGGACCCCGCGCTGCTGGAAGCGGCCGAGGACCTGGGCGCGCGGCCCTGGCGGGCCTTCCTCACCGTGACGCTGCCGCTCTCGCTGCCCGGCGTGGTCGCGGGCTTCCTGCTGGTCTTCATCCCGGCCGTCGGCGAGTTCGTGATCCCGGAGCTGCTCGGGGGGCCTGGCGCGCAGCTGATCGGGCGCGTGCTCTGGACCGAGTTCTTCCAGAACCGCGACTGGCCGCTCGCCGCGGCCCTGGCGGTCGTGCTGCTGCTCGCCGTCGTGCTGCCGATCGCGCTGTTCCAGAATCGGGCGGCGAAGCCGTGAGGCGGATGGGCCGGCTGCTGGTCCCGCTCGGGCTCGGCTTCGCCTTCCTCTACCTGCCCATCCTGCTGATGGTCGTCGTCTCCTTCAACGACAGCCGGATGGTGACGAGCCTGACGGGCTTCTCGACGCGCTGGTACGCCTCCCTCTGGAGCAACGCGCCGCTGATGGAGGCGCTGTTCCTCTCGCTGCGGATCGCCGCCGTCGCGGCGACCATGGCGACCATCCTCGGTGTGCTGGCCGGCTTCGCGCTGGCGCGCTTCGGGCGCTTCCGCGGGCGTGGCGGGTTCGCCGGCATGATGGCGGCGCCGCTGGTGATGCCGGAGGTGATCACCGGCCTCTCGCTCCTGCTGCTCTTCGTCGCGCTGGAGGCGGCCTTCGGCTTCCCGGCCGGGCGCGGCGCCGGCACCGTCGCGATCGCGCATGCCACCTTCGGCGCGGCCTATGTCGCGGTGGTGGTGCAGTCGCGGCTGTCCGACATGGACCTCAGCCTGGAAGAGGCGGCGATGGACCTCGGCGCCCGGCCCTGGCGCGTCTTCGCCACCATCACCCTGCCGCTGATCGCCCCCGCCGTCGCGGCGGGCTGGCTGCTCGCCTTCACCCTCTCCCTCGATGATTTGGTGGTGGCGAGCTTCGTCTCCGGCCCGGGCGCCTCCACCCTCCCGATGGTGGTGTTTTCCGCCGTCCGGCTGGGCCTGACGCCTGAACTCTACGCGCTGGCGACGGTGCTGATCGGGGCCGTCGGCGGGGCGTTGGTGCTGGCCTTCGTGGTGCTGCGGCGGCGCGACCGTGGCGCATCCCTGCCATGATGCTGCCGCGCCGGTCCGCGATGGTTCGTCCCATGGGCAAGCTGCCTGTCCTCGTCCTGCTGCTGCTCGCGCTGGCCGGCTGCGCCGAGCGCTGGACGCGGCCCGGCACGACCGAGGCCGAGGCGGATGCGATGAACGCCGCCTGCACCGACCAGTCGCGCCTCGCCGTGCCGCAGCAACTGGTCTGGCAGATGGTCGAGTCCTCCCGCATCGAGCGCGATCGGCGCTGCTGGCGCGATGGCGGGCGGGAGGTCTGCCGGGTCTATTCGCGCTACATCCCGCCCCGCTACGCCTGGGTGGACATGAACACCTCCCCCCGCGACGCCTGGCGGCGGGAATGCATGCGGGCCCAGGGCTTCAGCTTCGAGGGCTACCGCCCGCTCCGGCTGCAGTAGGGCGGTGGACGGTCGCGGGGGACGGGTCTAGGACAAGGTCCGGCCGCGGCTGGCGGCCTGTCGCACGGACCGCCCGACCATGAACCTCATCGCCGACCGCCTCGACCGGATCTCGCCCTCGCTCACCATCGCCATGACGGCGAAGGCGCGCGCGCTGAAGGCGGAGGGGCGCGACATCATCAGCCTGGCCGCCGGCGAGCCCGACTTCGACACCCCGCGCAACGTGAAGGACGCCGCGATCGCGGCGATCGAGCGCGGCGAGACGAAGTACACCGACGTCGCCGGCACCATGGCGCTGCGCAAGGCGGTCTGCGAGAAGTTCAAGCGCGACAACAACGTCGACTACAAGCCGGAGGAGATCCTGGTCGCCACCGGCGGCAAGCAGGTGATCTTCGACGCGCTGGTCGCCACCATCAACCCGGGCGACGAGGCGATCATCCCCGCCCCCTGCTGGGTCAGCTACCCGGACATCGTGGCACTCGCCGAAGGCAAGCCAGTGATCGTGCCCTGCGGCCCGAACCAG
Source organism: Falsiroseomonas oryziterrae (assembly GCF_021864505.1). GTDB lineage: Bacteria > Pseudomonadota > Alphaproteobacteria > Acetobacterales > Acetobacteraceae > Falsiroseomonas > Falsiroseomonas oryziterrae. Next base: position 7,908 of record NZ_JAKJIB010000082.1, on the reverse strand, counting down.
GGTTTCCGGATCACGCCGGAGCAGCTGGAAGCGGCGATCACGCCGAAGACCAAGTGGTTCATCCTGAACAACCCCTGCAACCCGACCGGCGCGGGCTATTCGGCGGCCGAGCTGAAGGGCCTCGCCGAGGTGCTGATGCGGCACCCCGATGTCTGGATCTTCTCCGACGACATCTACGAGAAGCTGACCTATGGCGGGCTGAAGTTCGCGACGCTGGTCGAGGTCGAGCCGCGGCTGAAGGAGCGCACCGTCACGATGAACGGCTGCTCCAAGGCCTATGCCATGACCGGCTGGCGCATCGGCTTCGCCGGCGCGCCGGTGAAGCTGATCAAGGCGATGGACAAGCTGCAGAGCCAGTCCACCTCCAACACCAGCAGCATCTCCCAGGCCGCGGCGATCGAGGCGCTGACCGGCCAGCAGGACAGCGTCGAGGAGATGCGCAAGGTCTATGAGCGCCGGCGCGACCTGGTCGTCGGCATGCTGAACGAGGCGCCCGGCCTGCGCTGCCCGACGCCGGAGGGCGCCTTCTACGTCTTCCCGGACCTGCGCGGCTGCCTCGGCAAGACCAGCGCTGGCGGGCGGAAGATCGAGACGGACGAGGATTTCTGCCTCGGCCTGCTCGAAGAGCAGGGCGTGGCCGCCGTGCACGGCGCCGCCTTCATGTTCCCCGGCCATTTCCGCATCAGCTATGCGACCGACGACGCGTCGCTGCGCGAGGCCTGCACCCGCATCCAGAAGTTCTGCGCGGGGCTACGCTGAGCTTCCAGTTCCGCCCCGCGGCGGAGCCCGACTTCGACTACGTCCTCGACCTCTCGATCCGCACCATGCGCGCGCATCTGGAGCGGATCGGGCGGTTCGACCCGGCGCGCCGGCGCGCCCGCATGCGCCAGCACCTCGACGCAGGCAGCCTGCGCGTCATCGAGCGCGACGGCGCGGGTTTCGGCTGCCTCGGCCTCTACGAGCGCGGCGCGGCGATGGAGCTGCACAGCTTCTTCCTCGAACCCGCGCTGCAGGGCAGGGGGCTCGGCGCCGAGGTCTTCGCCGCGCTGCGCGCGCAGCATCCGGGCCGGGGCTGGTGGATCGAGGTGCTGAAGGACAGCCCCGCGCGCCGCTTCTGGGAACGCCAGGGCTTCGTCCTGACCGGCGAGCAGCCCTTCGACTGGATCCTGGAACGCCCTGCGGCCTGAGCGTGCCGGCGCGCGGCCGCTCGCCTTGGCGGGCCGGGGCGCGCTGCCTATGGTGCGGGCTCCATACGGCCCAGGAGTGTACCGCCCGCCATGCCCGCGCTCGCCAACCGGCTGAAGGATATCGAGCTCGCCGCCTCGGCCATCATGACCACCAAGGCGCGCGAGATCGCGGCGAAGGGCGGCAAGGTGATCAGCCTTGCCATTGGCGAGCCCGATTTCGATACGCCGCGCCACGCGATCGAGGCCGCCTACAAGGCGGCGCTGGCGGGCGACACCAAGTACCCGCCGCAGGACGGCACGAAGGCGCTGAAGGAAGCGGTGCAGCGGAAGTTCAGGCGCGACAACAACCTCGACTACGCGCTGGACGAGATCATGATCGCCAATGGCGGCAAGCAGGTGATCATGAACGCACTGCTCGCCACCTGCGACCCGGGCGACGAGGTGCTGATCCCGGCGCCCTTCTGGATCAGCTACGCCGACATGGCGAAGCTCGCCACCGCGAAGCCCGTCTTCGTCAACTGCCCGCAGAACAACGGTTTCAAGCTGCGCCCGGAGGATCTGGACGCGGCGATCACGCCGAAGACCAAGTGGCTGTTCCTGAACTTCCCGAACAACCCGACCGGCGCGGCCTGCTCCCGCGCCGAGATGAAGGCGCTCGCGGAGGTGCTGCTGAAGCACCCGCATATCTGGGTGCTGACCGACGACATGTACGAGCACCTCGTCTATGACGACTTCGAGTTCTGCACGATCGCGGAGGTCGAGCCGCGCCTGAAGGACCGCGTGCTGACGGTCAACGGCGCCTCCAAGACCTATGCGATGACCGGCTGGCGCGTCGGCTTCTGCGGCGGGCCGAAGGCGCTGATCAAGGCGATGGTGAACATGCAGAGCCAGCTGACCAGCGGCATCAGCACGGTCGGCCAGGCCGCCGCGGCCGCTGCGCTCGACGGGCCGCAGGACCTCGTGAAGGAACGCGCCGCGATCTACAAGGCGCGGCGCGACATGGTGGTGGAGATGCTGAACGCCGCCCCCGGCATCGCCTGCCACAAGCCCGAGGGCGCCTTCTACGTCTTCCCGAACGTCGCCGGCTGCCTCGGGCGGACCAGCGCGGGCGGGCGGAAGATCGCCACCGACACCGACTTCGCCCTCGCGCTGCTCGAGGAGAAGCATGTCGCCGTGGTGCAGGGCGCGGCCTATGGCATGAGCCCCTACATCCGCATCTCCTACGCCACCGATACGGAGAGCCTGCGCGAGGCATGCGCGCGCATCCAGGAGTTCTGCCGCGGGCTGGGGTGAGAAGGCCGTGCGCTTCCCCCTCCCCTCGCGGGAGGGGGCAGGGGGAGGGGGCTCGCGCTGACCGAATCATGACGCCAAAGACCCCGCTATCACCTGCCGACGGCGTGCTCCTGCAGCACGCGCGCGAGATGCGCCGCGAGATGACGGCGCCGGAGCGCCGGCTCTGGTCCGCCTCGCGCCGCGATGCGCTCGGCGTGAAGGTTCGGCGCCAGGTTCCGCTCGGATCCTTCATCGCTGACTTCTACGTGCCGGCTGCGCCTCTGGTGATCGAGGTGGATGGCATGACGCATGACGACGCGAGCGCGGACGCCGCGCGGGATGCGTGGCTTGCGGCACGTGGCGTCGTGGTGCTGCGCGTCACCAATGCCGACGTGACGCGCAACCTGGACGGCGTGGTGGCGCGGGTCGTCGAACTGGTTGAGGCCCCTTTGGCCCCCCCTCCCCAGCCCTCCCCCGCGAGGGGGGAGGGGGACGCTTGACCGCACTCCTCCGCCCCGGCACCGACGAGGACGCCGACGGCTTCATTCGCCTGATCGGCGATTGCTGGTCGGAGTATCCGGGCTGCATCCTCGACGTCGACGGCGAGCTGCCCGAGCTGCGTGCGCTCGCCACCTATTTCCGCGAGGCTGGCGGCGCGCTCTGGGCGGCGGAGCGCGGCGGGCGCGTGGTGGGCATGGCCGCGGCGCGTCCGCTCGGCCACGACGCCGCCCATGAGATCTGCAAGGTCTATGTGGACAAGGCTGAACGCGGCACCGGCCTCGCCCACGCGCTGATGGCGGCCGCGGAGGCGCATGCCCGCGACGCGGGGGCGGAGCGCCTTGTGCTCTGGACCGACACACGCTTCGAGGCAGCGCATCGCTTCTACGAGAAGCGCGGCTTCGTGCGGCAGGGCTCCATCCGCATCCTCGACGACATCTCGAACAGCCTGGAGTTCCGCTACGCCAAGCCGCTGACCGGCCTGGCCGTGGAAGCGCTGGACGCCGCCGCGGCGGCGAGCGCCGAGCGGCGCCTGACGGACCTCCTCGTCGCCTGCGTCGCGGATGGCGCGAGCCTGACCTACCTGGCGCCGCTCTCGCCCGCTGCCGCGCAGGGCTACTGGAAGCAGGTCTCGTCGCAGGTGGCGCTCGGCAAATGCGTGCTGCTGGCCGCCTGGCTCGACGGCGAGATGGTCGGCACGGTGCAGCTGCTGCTCGACATGCCGGAGAACGCGCCGATGCGGGCCGAGGTGGCGAAGCTGATGGTTGCCCCGCAGGCGCGCGGCCGCGGCGTCGGGCGCGCGCTGATGCGCCGCGTGGAGCAGACGGCGCGCGGCATCGGCCGGCGCGTCCTGGTGCTCGACACCCGCGCGGGCACGCCGGCGGCGTCGCTCTATGCGTCGCTCGGCTGGACGGAACTCGGCACCATCCCTGGCTTCGAGCTGGGGCCGGACCGCCAGCCGGCCGATGTGGTGTTCTTCTGGAAGGCACTCGGATGACCACGAGCCTGATCACGCCGGACTATGTGCGGCTGATGGCTGCGTACAATTCGGAGATGAACCGGCGCCTCTATGCCGCCGCGGACCGCCTGACGCCGGCGCAGCGGACCGAGCCGCGCGGCGCCTTCTTCGGCTCCGTGCAGGGCACGCTGAGCCACCTGCTCTGGGGCGACCGCACCTGGATGCACCGCTTCGACGGCTGGGAGAAGCCGGAGGGCGGGATCCGCACCAGCCCCGGCCTCTATCCCGACTGGGACGCGCTGAAGGCCGCGCGCCTCGCGGCGGATGCCGCGATCGAGGATTGGGCCGCGCGGCTCGACCCCGCCTGGCTCCAGGGTGATCTCGGCTGGTTCAGCGCTGCGCTCGGGCGCGACGTCACGCGGCCGCGCGCGGTGCTGGTCGTCCACTTCTTCAACCACCAGACGCATCACCGCGGCCAGGTGCATGCGCTGCTGACCGGCTTCGGGGAGCAGACCGGCGACACCGACCTGCCGTTCATTCTCCCGTTTGACTGAGAAAGCCGTCGAGGGCCGCCAGCACCTCCTCCGGCGCTTCCTCGGCCAGGTAGTGGCCGGACTTCACTGGCCCGCCGGTGACCGGCCCCTCGGCATAGCGGCGCCAGACCGACAGCGGTTCGTACCATTTGCCGATCTTGCCCTTCGCCCCCCAGAGCGCGAGCAGCGGGCAGGCAACACGCAGCCCGGCGTCGCGGCTCGCGCGGTCGTGCACCAAGTCGATCGTTGCCGCGGCGCGGTAGTCCTCGCAGATCGCCTCCACCGTGCCCTGGGTGCGCAGCGCGGCGAGGTAGTCGGCGCGTGCCTCCGGATGGAAGAACCCCCTGTCCTTCGGCTCGCGCGAGGTGTGCAGGTCGAACCAGTCCTCGACGTCGCGCAGGATCATGCGCTCCGGCGCCGGATGCGGCTGGGCCAGGAAGAACCAGTGGTAGTAGCCCATCGCGAAGTCTATCCCGGCCGTCTCGAAGTGATGCAGCGTCGGCACGATGTCCATCGTGCAGAGCCGCGCGACGGCCTGCGGCGCATCCAGCGCGAGCCGATGCGCGACGCGGGCGCCGCGGTCATGCGAGACGACCTGGAAGCGCTCATGGCCGAGGCCGCGCATCAGCGCGAGCATGTCGGCGGCCATGGCGCGCTTCGCATAGGCCGCGTGGTCGGCCGAGACGGGCGGCTTCGAGGACAGCCCGTAGCCGCGCAGGTCCGGGCAGACCACCGCGAAGCGCCGCGCCAGCACGGGCGCGACCTTGTGCCACATGGCATGGGTCTGCGGGTTGCCGTGCAGCAGCAGGACGGGCGGCCCCTCGCCGCCACGTCGCAGCCGCAGCCGCACGCCCTCCGCGCCGTCGCGTGTTTCCTCGATGAAGTCGTCGAACATGCCGATCCTCCGTTGGCTGGATACCCCGCCCGTTGACCCCTGCCGAGACACGGGCGCAGCCTGACGGCGGCACATGGTCGGGAGGACGCAGGATCATGCGGGTTGCCGTGATCGGCATCGGGCGGATGGGCTGGCCCATGGCGCGACGCCTGCTCGAGGCGGGCCACGCCGTTGCGGTGCAGGATGCCGCGCCGGGCCGCGCTGCCGACTTCGCCGCGCGGCATGGCGGCCGCGCCGCTGCGACACCGGCCGAGGCGGCGGAGGGTGCGGAGGCGGTCGTCACCATGCTGCCGACCAGCCGCGAGGTCGCGGCCGTGATCGCGGCGATGCGGCCTGCGCTGCAGCGCGGCGCAGTGGTCGTGGAGATGTCGTCCGGCGAACCGTCTGCGACGCGCGCGATCGCCGGGCAACTGGCGGCCGAGGGCATCGCGATGGTGGATGCGCCGGTCTCGGGCGGCGTGGCGCGGGCGGAGACCGGGGAGCTCGCCATCATGGCCGGCGGCGAGGCGGCCGAGCTGGACCGTGTCATGCCGCTGCTGCGCGCCATGGGCACGACCGTGACCCATTGCGGCGGCATCGGCGCGGGGCAGGCAATGAAGGCGCTGAACAACCTGGTCAGTGCCGCGGGTTTCCTCGCGAGCGTCGAGGCGCTGATGATCGGCCGCCGCTTCGGCCTGGATCCGGCGACGATGGTGGATGTGCTCAACGCCTCCACCGGCATGAACAACAGCACGCAGAAGAAGCTGAAGCAGTTCGTGCTGTCGCGCGGCTTCGATTCCGGCTTCGGGCTGGACCTGATGGTGAAGGATCTCGGCATCGCGCTCGGCGTGGGGCGGGAGACTGCGACGCCGGCCCCGCTCTCGGCCCAGGTCCGGGAGCTCTGGGCCGCCGCCGCCGGCGCGCTGGGCCCCGGGCAGGACCACACGGCCGCGGCGCGCTTCGTCGAACTGCTGTCCGGCGAGGAACTGGCCTCGCCGCAAGTGGCGCGGAGGGGCTAGGCCATGTGGCAGGTGCTGGCGCTGCGCTACGGCGCGCATGAGCGGACGGCGCAGGCGAATTTCCTGATGCCCGTTGCGGACGCGCATGACGCCATGCCGATCGACTATTTCGTCTGGCTGCTGCGCGGTCCCGACGGCCGCGAGATCCTGGTGGATACCGGCTTCGATCCGGAGACGGCGGCACGGCGCAACCGCCCGCTGCTGCGCACGGTGGATGCGGCGCTGCGCAGCGTCGGCACGGCGCCGGAAGCGATCCGCGACGTGATCGTCAGCCACCTGCACTACGACCACGCGGGCAATCTCGGCCTGTTCCCCAACGCTCGCTTCCACATCCAGGACCGCGAGGTCGCCTTCGCCACGGGGCGGCACATCTGCGCCGCCTGCATCCGCGCGACCTTCGAGGTCGAGGACGTCGTGAAGCTGGTCCGCGCCGTCTATGCCGCGCGCGTCGTCTTCCACGACGGCGAGGGCGAGGTCGCGCCGGGCGTCACCGTCCACCGCGTCGGCGGCCACACGGACGGGATGCAGATGGTGCGCGTGGCCACCGCCCGCGGGCCGCTCGTGCTGGCGGTGGATGCGCTGCATTTCTACGCCAATGCCGCGCGGGAGAACCCGTTCCCGATCCTCTTCGACCTTGGCGCGATGGTGCAGGGCTGGCGGCGCGCGAAGCAGCTTGCCGGCGGCGACGAGACCCTGGTGATCCCGGGCCACGACCCGCTGGTGCGGGTGCGCTACCCGAAGCTGGACGAGGCGGGCGAGGCGATCCGGCTGGACCTGCCGCCGATCGCCTGAGCCGCCCGGTCGGCAACGGGCTATTCGTAGGCGAAGGAATACCCCGCCAGCCCGAGGCCGACGACGGCGAAGAACATCGACAGCCCCGGCCAGGTCGGCTTTGGGCCGCGATAATGTGCGAAGTACCAGTTGAGCGCGAAGGAACCGAGCAGCGCCGCGGTCGCATCCGCCCAGTGCCCCTGCACGAAGCCGCGCACGATCAGCGCACCCCAGGTGATGAGCGAGGCGAAGGCGAGCCCGCGCCACACCAGGTCGGCGACCGGGTTCTCGGGCCGCATGCGCGGGTCGGGCGACTGGGTGTGGATGTAGGCCGCGACGGAGAGCAGCAGCGCGGCGATCAGGGCGGCGGACATGGCTCGCCCGCTTAGTCGCGGACCGGGCCTCTCGGCAAGCGGGTCAGGCGGGACGCCCGCCGAGCAGCAGTCGCAGCCCGAGCGCGAGGAACAGCATGCCCGCGAGCCCGTCCAGCCAGCGCGCGCCGGCGGACAGCCGGTCGGCCGCGCGGTCCGCGCCGTGGATGATCAGCGCATAGACCGGCAAGGCCATCAGCGGCACGAGCGGCCCGAGGATCGCCATCTGCAGCCAGGCCGGCGCCCGGCCCGGATCCACGAATTGCGGGAGGAAGGCCAGGAAGAAGAGCGCGACCTTGGGATTCGTCAGGTTGGTCACCAGCCCGTCGCGGAAGGCCGCGCGCGCGGGTGCCGCCGGCTGCAGCCGCGCCCCGCCGCGCCAGGCTGCCCGCAGCGCGCCCTGCGCCAGCCACAGCAGGTAGAGC
>NZ_JAKJIB010000081.1 GCF_021864505.1 Falsiroseomonas oryziterrae | reverse complement strand
CGCCACATGGCGCGCCGGGCCGGCCCTGGCCGGCCGGCGCGCGGCGGCCGGACGCCCGCAGTCCCGGCGGAGGGTCAGCCACGATGGAGATCGCGCTCCTCATCATCGGAGGCCTCGTCCTGCTGGCCGCCGGCGGCGAGTTGCTCGTCCGCGGCGCCGTGCGGCTCGCCGAGCGGATGGGCGTCTCGCCGCTGTTGATCGGCCTGACGCTGGTCGGCTTCGGCACCTCGATGCCGGAACTCGTCACCAGCGTGCAGGCGGCGCTGGTCGGCTCGCCGGGCATCGCGGTCGGCAACGTGGTCGGCTCCAACATCGCCAACATCCTTCTGATCCTGGGCCTCGCCGCCTTGATCTCGCCGGTCGCGGTCGGGTCGAACGCGCTGCGGCGCGACGGGCTGCTGGTGGTGGGGGTGGCCGTCCTGCTCACCGCCATCGCCTTCCTGCTGCCGATCGACCGCATCGTCGGCCTGCTCTTCCTGGCGGGCCTTGCCGGCTACATCCTCTACGCCTGGAAGCACGAGCAGGGCGCGGCCGACGGACACACGGCCGCCTACGAGAAGGCCGAGGCCTTCGAGGCGACCCATCCCGGCCTGCACGCCGCCCCGGGACAAGGTGCGGGCGCGGTCCTGCTCGCTCTCGGCTTCTGCGTCGCGGGCCTCGCGCTGGTGATCCTCGGCGGCCGGTTCCTGGTGGACGGCGCGGTGCAGATGGCGCGCTCCTTCGGGATCTCGGAGACGGTGATTGGGCTGACCATCGTCGCGGTCGGCACCTCCATGCCGGAACTCGTCACCTCGCTGATCGCGGCGGCCCGGCGCCAGTCCGATGTCGCGCTCGGCAACATCCTCGGCTCGAACATCTACAACGTGCTCGGCATCCTGGGCGTGGCGGGGCTGATCTCGCCAGTCGTGGTCCCGCCCGAGATCGCGCGCTTCGACAACTTCGTCATGGTCGCCGTCTCGCTCGCCATGTTCGCCTTCGCCTGGACCGGGATGCGGATCGGCCGACGCGAGGGCGGCGCGCTGCTGGCCGGCTACGTCACGTATGTCTGGTGGATCTGGCCGAGCGCCTGACCTGCAGGACCACGTGCGGGCCGCCGCAGCCTGCAACAGGTCGATTCCAACCTGCGGCGCCGTGCTCTAGGCTCCGGCCGAGCCTGGGGGGGCCGGGACCATGTCGCTGCGCGTCGTGCATTTCGCCACCAACCGGATCTGGGACCGCACGGAGAACCGCTTCGGCTTCGTGCCCGAGGTGCCGGCGACGCGGCTCTGGCTGGGCCGGGTGAAGGTCGGCGTCTCGGCCGACCCTTTCGTGGACGGCAAATGCTCGGCCCCTGACGTCGCTGGCTTCGACGACTTCGCCGGCGGCGCCGACGAGACCGGCTCGGCGGCCGGCGTGCTGGCCGCCTGGCTGGCAGTCGCGAAGGCGCGCGACGCCGTCCCGCTGCTGTCCGTGCACGGCTTCGACTTCGACTTCGAGGAGGCCTGCGCGCGCACCGGCAATCTCTGCGACTGGCTCGAGGCCGAGGGCGGCGCCCGCTTCGAGCCGCTGGCCTTCACCTGGCCGAGCAACGGCATCACCAGCCTCTCCGCCTACAAGGACGACCAGGCGGATTGCGCGGCCTCCGGCCCCGCGCTCGCGCGGCTGATGCAGAAGGTGGCGGAGGCGGCGAAGGACTCGGGCGCGAAGCCGCCCGCCTACATCGCGCATTCGATGGGCGCGCGCTGCACGCGCTTCGCCATGCAGGCGGTGGCGAAGCAGAAGAAGGCCGTGCCGGCCGCCTTCGGCGAGGCGGTGGTGATCGGCGGCGACGACGATGTCGAGGTGCTCGACGCGCCCGAGGCGCCGCTGGCGCGCATGACCGGCTTCGCGCGGCACCTGACGATCGGCATCTACTCGCAGGATGCGACGCTCTCGGTCATCAGCGCACGGGTGCAGAACAAGCGCCCGCGCCTCGGCGCCGAGGGCCCGGCGACGCAGCCCAAGGCGCAGGACCGGATCTTCGTGGTGGACTATTCCTACGTCGTGTCGGAGAAGCCGGAGCCGGCCGGCGCCTCGACCTGGAACTACACCTCGCACCAGTATCATCGGAACGACGTGCGGGTGCGGCGCGATCTTGTCGCCGCCTTGTCGGGCACGCCGCCCGAGCAGGTGCCGGGCCGCCGCTGGGGCAAGCCCGACGCCGCTTTCGCAATCCAGGAGGTGCCGGGGCGGCTCTACGTCCTGCCCGACAGCGCCGACTCGTAGCGCGCCGCGTCGAAGCCGAGGAACGGCCGCCCATCGGCCTCCAGCAGCGGCCGCTTGATGGCGGAGGGATGCGCCAGCATCAGCGCGACCGCCTTCGTGGCGTCGAGACCCTCGCGCTCGCCCTCCGGCAGCTTGCGGAAGGTGGTGCCGGCGCGGTTCAACAGCGCCTCCCAGCCAAGCGCGGCGACCCAGCCTTCGAGTTCTCCCCGCGTCGGCGGCTCCGCCTTGTAGTCGCGGAACCGATAGGCGACGCCGCGCGCCTCGAGCCAGGCGCGCGCCTTCTTCACCGTGTCGCAATTCTTGATGCCATGCATCACGACCACGGCGCTCACTCCCACTCGATCGTGCCGGGCGGCTTCGAGGTGATGTCGTAGGTCACGCGGTTGATGCCGCGCACCTCGTTCACGATGCGGTTCGACACGCGCGAGAGGAACGCCATGTCGAAGGGATAGACATCGGCCGTCATGCCGTCCGTGCTGGTGACCGCGCGCAGCGCGCAGGCCTGGTCGTAGGTGCGGCCGTCGCCCATCACGCCGACGGTGCGCACCGGCAGCAGCACCGCGAAGGCCTGCCAGATCGCGTCATAGAGGCCGGCGCTGCGGATCTCCTCCAGGAAGATCGTGTCCACCTTGCGCAGCAGGTCCGCCTTCTCGCGCGTCACCTCCCCGGGGATGCGGATCGCGAGCCCCGGCCCCGGGAAGGGATGCCGCCCGACGATCGCCTCGGGGATGCCGAGCTCGCGGCCCAGCGCGCGGACCTCGTCCTTGAACAGCTCGCGCAGCGGCTCGACCAGTTGCATGCGCATCCCCTCCGGCAGGCCGCCCACATTGTGGTGCGACTTGATCGTGACGGAGGGGCCGCCCGTCGCGCTCACGCTCTCGATCACGTCCGGATACAGCGTGCCCTGGGCCAGGAAGTCGGCGCCGCCGAGCCGGTTCTGCTCCTCCTCGAAGACCTCGATGAAGAGCCGCCCGATCGTCTTGCGCTTCACCTCCGGGTCGGTGACGCCGGAGAGCTGGCCGAGGAACAGATCCGACGCGTCGCGATGCACGAGGCGGATGTTGAAGCGGTCGCGGAAGGTCGCGACGACCTGCTCGCTCTCGCCGGCGCGCATCAGCCCATGGTCGACGTAGATGCAGGTCAGCTGGTCGCCGATCGCCTCGTGGATCAGCACCGCCGCGACCGAGGAATCGACGCCGCCCGAGAGGCCGCACACCACGCGGCCCTTGCCGACCTGGGCGCGAATCTTCTCGATCATCTCGGCGCGGAAGGCGCCCATCGTCCAGTCGCCGCGCATGCCGCAGACGAGGTGGGTGAAGTTGCGCAGCAGCTGCGCGCCATGCGGGGTGTGCACCACCTCCGGGTGGAACTGCACGCCGTAGAAGCGGCGCGCGTCGTCGGCGATGGCGGCGAAGGGCGCGCCTTCGCTCGTCGCGACCACGCGGAAGCCGTCGGGCAGGCGCGTCACGCGGTCGCCATGGCTCATCCAGACCTGCTCGCGCGCGCCCTTGTGCCAGACGTCGCGGGTCAGGAGGCTGTCGCCGGTGACGTCCACGAAGGCGCGGCCGAACTCCCGGTGGTCGGAGCCCTCCACCTGCCCGCCGAGCTGGGCGCACATGGTCTGCTGGCCGTAGCAGATGCCGAGCACCGGGAGACCCGCGGCGAAGACGTAATCGGGCGCGCGGGGGCTCTCGCCCTCCGTCACGCTGGCCGGCCCGCCCGACAGGATGATTCCCTTGGGATCGAAGGCCCGGATGCGGGCCTCGGGCGCGGCGTTGAAGGGCCAGATCTCGCAATAGACGCCGGATTCCCGCAGCCGCCGGGCGATCAGCTGCGTCACCTGGCTGCCGAAGTCGAGGATCAGGATGCGTTCATGGCGCGCATCGGCGCCGGAACCGGAGTCGGGGGGAGGCGTCATGGACGGGCAGAACCACACCGGGGCGGCCGGGGCAAGCCGGTAGCGCGCGACCGCTCCCGGCGATGTGAAGGGATCCGGAACGAAGCCGGGACGTTTCCGCGCCGTGCCGGGCCACCACGCCGCCGTGAAGGCTGCCGCCACGCAGCCGTGAGTCGACGCGAAGGTCCCGCGCCGCCATTGCCCGGCCTTGCCGTCGGGCGAGAAGGGGACCACGGGCGTTGACCACCGCGACGATCGTCATTCCGTGCTACAACGCCCTCGCGTATCTGGACGACGCGGTCGCCTCGGCGCTCGCGCAGACCGTCCGCGACATCGAGGTGATCGCGGTGGACGACCATTCCACCGACGCCACGCTCGACCACCTGCGGTGGTGGGCGGCGCGGGATCCCCGGCTCACCGTGCTGCAGACGGCCGCCAATGGCGGCCCGGCGGTGGCCTGCAACACCGCCTATGCGCGCGCGACCGGGCGGTGGGTGACCGTGCTCGACAGCGACGACCTCTTCCTGCCCGAGCGCATCGAGCGGCTCGCGGCCTTCGGCGAGGCGCGCGGCGCCGACATGGTCGCCGACAACCTGCTGGAACGCTGCTTCGACACCGGCCGCGACATCGGCCTGCACTTCCCCGAGGCCGAGATGCGCCACGAGGGCTGGATCACGCTGGCCGAGATGCTCCGGCGGGACATGCCGGACCTGCCCGGCAAGTCGCGGCTCGGCTTCGTGCAGCCGATGATCCGGCGCGACCTGCTGGAGCGGCACAAGCTGCGTTTCCCGACACGGATCCGCGCGGGGGAGGACTTCGTGCACTACTTCGAATGCGTGGCGCACGGCGCGCGCTTCGCGCTGCGGCCGGAGGCCTGGTACATCTACCGGATCCGCGAGGGCTCGATCACCTACCGGCCGTCCTCCACCTACCACTACCCGGTGGCCAACCGGCACCTGATGGAGGTCGTCCGGCGGCTCGGCATCACCGGCGAGGTGCCCGCGATGCTGGCGCGGCGGCAGGCGCTGGTGGACTTCAATTGCCTCGCGCAGGCCGCCCTCGACGGGCAGTTCCTGCGGAGCCTCTCGTACTTCCGCCTCGGCACGCTGGGCGGGATGTGGCGCCAGGCGCGAACCGTGGCAGGCGCGCTGCGGCGCCGCGTCCAGGCGAAGGTGCCGGCGGGCGACGCGCGCGCCGCTAGCTCTCCTTCACCTGCGCGGTCGCGCTGAGCAGCGCCTCGATCGAAGGCCAGGTGAAGGCGGTCTGCTTCACCGGCCGGCCGGCGACGGTCACCATGTCGGTCATCGCCTCCTTGCCGCCGAGATGGGCGTAGAAGTAGCGCGCGGGGTTCTCCGCCAGCACCCAGACGAGCGCGGAGCCGCAGCCGATCACGCGCAGATGCGCCGCCATGGCGCGCATCAGCCGCCGCCCGATGGCGCGCTCGCGGAAATCGTCGAGCACGTAGAGCGTCTCCACCTCGCCCTCAGCCAGGCCGCGCCGCCGCGCGCGCCCGCCGGAGGCGAAGCCGACGATCGCGGCCTCGGGCCCCGGCGCGTCGCCGGGCTGGTCCTGCCCGCCGGCGGTCGCGACGAACACCGCGTGCCCGTCGCGGCGATCGAGGATGGCGCGCGTGTAGAAGGCGGCGAGCCGCGTCTCCGACAGCTTCGCCAGGTAAGCCTCGTCGAGGATGCCGGCATAGGCGCTGCGCCAGGCGGCGACATGCACGGCCGCGATGCCGGGCGCGTCGTCGGGCCTGGCGCGACGGACGCAGATCATGGCCTGCGCTCCAGCACGGCGACGAAGAACCCGTCCGTGCCGTGCCGGGCGGGCGAGAGGGCAAGCGCGTCGGTCGGGGCGGGCGGCGGCACGTCCGGGCGCAGCCCGGCCCAGAGGGCGGGGATGGGGCAGGCGACGAAACCAGGATGGCGCGCGAGGAAGCGCTCGATCTGCATTTCGTCCTCCTCGGGAAGGACCGAGCAGGTAGCGTAGACCAGCCTGCCGCCCGGGCGCACCAACTCTGAGGCCTCGGCGAGGATCGCGGCCTGTTTTTCCTGCAGTTCCGTGAGATCGCGCGCCGTGGTGCGGGTGCGCGCGTCCGGGTTGCGGCGCCAGGTGCCGCTGCCCGTGCAGGGTGCGTCCACCAGCACGCGGTCGAAGCTGCCGCCGCGGCGCTTGCGCCACTTGTCGCCGGGCACCAGCAGGTGCCGCTCGGCATTGTCCACGCCGGCGCGGCGCAGCCGCCGCCCGGCGCCTTCGAGCCTGGGCGCGGAGACGTCGCAGGCGACGATGTGGCCGCGATTGCCCATCGCGGCGGCCATCGCCAGCGTCTTGCCCGCGGCGCCGGCGCAATAATCGGCCACGCGCATGCCCGGCCGCGCGTCGGTCAGCAGCGCGATCAGCTGGCTGCCCTCGTCCTGCACCTCGACGAGGCCGTCCTTGAAGACCTTGGTCGCCGCGACCGGGCGGCGATCGGCGACGCGCAGGCCCCAGGGCGAGAGCGGCGTGGGCTCCGCCGCGATGCCCTCCCCCGCCAGCGCCAGCCGCGCCGCGTCGCGGGTGGTGCGGAGCAGGTTGGCGCGGAGGTCGAGCGGCGCGGTGGCCTCCATCGCCGCCGCCTCCTCGGCCAGCCGGTCGCCGAAGCGGGCGCGCAGGCCGGGCAGCGCCCAGTCGGGCAGGTTCAGGCGCACGCCCTCGGGCATGTCGGCGTGGATGAGCGGCTGGCCGGCGAGGCGGCGGATCGCCTCGATCTCGGCCGGCTCGAGCGGCGGCGGGGCGAAGCGGTCGCCGGTGAAGTGGCCGGCGAGCTTCTGCGGCGTCCAGCCCTCCGCGAGCAGGAGTTGCGCGGCGAGCGCGAGGCGCGGCGTCGCGGCCGCCCCAATGCGGTCGAGGTGCCAGTCGAGGCGAAGCTGCTGCCGCACCACGCCCCAGGCGAGCTCGGAGACCGCGCGGCGGTCGCCGCTGCCGATGAAGCGGCGGGCCCGGAAGAAGTCGTTCGCGATCGCGTCGGCGGGGCGGCGCGGCGCGGCGGCGATGGCGGCGAGGAGGTCGATCGCCGCCTGGATGCGGCCGGCGGGGGTCATGCGAGCAGCTTCGGCAGGTCGGAGAGGGTCGCGAGGCGTGCGGCGGCGAGACGGTCGAGCCAGTACTCGGCCGGCACCTCGGCGCGGTTCAGCCAGTGGACGCGGAAGCCGAAGCGCGCCGCGCCATAGGCGTCCCAGGCATTGCCGGAGACGAAGGCGATCTCGTGCGGCTGGCAGCCGAACTGCGCCGTGGCCAGCGCATAGACCTCGCGCGCCGGCTTGTAGCGGCGCAGCGGATGGACCGAGAGCACGGCGTCGAGCAGCGGGGCGAGGCCGGCGGCGGCGACGGCCTCCTGCAGCATGGCCGGCTCGCCATTCGAGAGGATCGCGGTGCCGAGGCTGCGGGCGCGCAGCGCGGCGAGCGTCGGCGCGGCGTCGGGATAGGCGTCGAGGCTGCGATAGGCCGCGAGCAGGTCGGCGCGCAGCGCGGCGTCCGCGACGCCATGCGTGGCGAGCGCGACATCGAGGGCGCGGGCCGTGATGGCGGCGAAATCCTCGTAGTCGCCGGTGGCGGAGAGGATCCAGGAGTACTCGAGTTGCTTCGCGCGCCAGAGCGCCGATACGGCGGCGGCGCGCGCGCCGAGGCGGGCGGCGTGGCGTGCGACGGCGGCGTGAACGTCGAGCAGGGTGCCGTAGGCGTCGAAGACGACGGCGACGGGGGGAGGCATGCCGGGACGGGGTTCCTCGGTCGGGCGAGGATGGTTGACCCGAACGGGGCGGGCGGCAAGCGGCGCTTTATCGCTTTACGGATTTATCGCTTTGCCGCCCTGGCGGGTGGCGCGGCCGGGTTTCGGACAAAAGGCCGGATCGCGGCGGGGCGGTTTCGGACGAACTGGCCGGGCTGGCGGAGGGTCGGGGCGCCTGCGTCGCTTTGGCGCTTTACGGCTTTATCGCCTTGCCACCGTGGCGAATGGTGCGGCCGGGTTTCGGACGAATTGGCGAGGCTCGCGAACGGGGCGAGGCGGGTTCCGGACAGATTCGACGGCTCACCCCCCGGGGGGGGGGCGGGCGGGGGACGGATGGCCCGACCCGCCGGCGTAACCGGCGGCAGGGCGCCGCCACTCTGGCGTTCGACGCCGTTGGCGTCGAACCCCCCGCAAGGGGAGAGGGAGGCGATCACCCCTCCATCCGATAATTCGGCGCCTCGCGCGTCACGGCGACGTCGTGGACGTGGCTCTCGCGCAGGCCCGCATTGGTGATGCGGCGGAAGCGGGCGTTCTTCTGCAGGTCGGGGATCGTCGCGCTGCCCGTGTAGCCCATCGCGGCGCGCAGCCCGCCGACCATCTGGTGGATCACCGTGTTGACCGGGCCCTTGTAGCCGACGCGGCCCTCCACGCCCTCCGGCACCAGCTTCAGGCTGTCCCGCACCTCGGCCTGGAAGTAGCGATCCGCGCTGCCGCGCGCCATCGCGCCGAGGCTGCCCATGCCGCGATACGACTTGTAGCTGCGGCCCTGGTAGAGGAAGACCTCGCCCGGCGCCTCGTCGGTGCCGGCGAAGACGCTGCCCATCATCACGCAATCGGCGCCGGCGGCGATCGCCTTGGCGATGTCGCCGGAGGAGCGGATGCCGCCATCGGCGATCGCCGGCACGCCGCGCTCGCGCGCTGCGGCGGCACTTTCCATCACGGCGGTCAACTGCGGCACGCCGACGCCGGCGACGATGCGGGTGGTGCAGATGCTGCCCGGGCCGATGCCGATCTTCACCGCATCCGCCCCGGCCTCGATCAAGGCGAGTGCACCTTCCGGCGTCGCGACGTTGCCGGCGACGACCTGCACGGAGTTGGACAGGCGCTTGATGCGCTCGATCGCCTTCAGCACGCCGCCCGAATGGCCATGCGCGGTGTCCACCACCACGACGTCCACCTCGGCCTCGACCAGCAGGGTCGCGCGCCTGAGCCCGTCCTCGCCGACGCCGGTGGCCGCCGCGACGCGCAGCCGCCCCATCGCGTCCTTCACCGCGTTCGGGTTGGCCTGCGCCTTCTCCATGTCCTTCACGGTGATCAGCCCGACGCAGCGATAGGCGTCGTCGACCACCAGCAGCTTCTCGATCCGGTGCTTGTGCAGCAGCGCGCGCGCCTCGGCCGGCGAGACGTCGGCATTGGCGGTGACCAGGTTCTCGCGCGTCATCAGCTCGTAGACGCGGGTGTTGGGATCGTTGGCGAAGCGGACGTCGCGGTTGGTGATGATGCCGACCAGGCGGCCGGAGTCGCGCTCCACCACGGGGATGCCGCTGATGCGGTGGCTTTCCTGCAGCGCATGGACGTCCGCGAGCGTCTGGTCGGGATGGATGGTGAGCGGGTTCACCACCATGCCGCTTTCGAACTTCTTCACCCGGCGCACCTGGGCGGCCTGGTCCTCGGGCGAGAGGTTCTTGTGCACCACGCCGATCCCCCCCGCCTGGGCCATGGCGATGGCCATCGGCGCTTCCGTCACCGTGTCCATCGCCGCGGCGACGAGCGGGATGTTCAGCGCGATCTCGCGCGTCAGGCGGGTGCGGGTGTCGGTGTCGGCCGGCAGGACGGTGGAATAGGCGGGCACCAGCAGCACGTCGTCGAAGGCATAGGCCTCCGCGAAGCGAGCGGGTTCCGCATGCAGGCTGTTGGGGGGTGCCATGGTTGTCCTCGGGGGCGCGACCTTGGCGGCCCGACCTACACCGTCCCCCTCCCCCGCGTCCAGGGCAGCGGCGTGATGGGCGCATGACGGCGGGGCGGGTCACCGGCGCGCGGGCGGAATGACGGCGCCGCGCGCAGGCGCAACGACGGCACTGCCCAGGCGGAATGACGGGATCGTGGCCTGCCGCGCGGGCAGACCGGCGGCGGCGGGAGCGTTCCGCTCCCATCCCCCACATCGCTGGAGTCCCTCGGCCATGGCCATCGGCCTCGACCTTCGAATCCCCGAATCGCTGCGCTCCTTCGCCGCCGACTCCGATATCAGCATCCCGGACACGATCAGCCTGCCGGGCGCCTTGACGGTGCGGCTCGCGGATCCCGCGCCGGCGACCGGGCCCGCGGCACCGCCCGCCTCGCTCGGGCTCGACGCCATGGCCGTCGTCATGCGCGACTTCGATGCGCTCTACGCCGAGCGGCAGGCCTTCCTTGCCGAGGGGCCGCTAACGCGGCTGTTCGACGGCGCAGGCCTGCCGGCGCTGGGCGCGGCGCTCGAGCGGCCGTTGGAGGTGACGGATCTCGCGACCCTCGTGCGGCTGGCCGAGCAACTGCCGGGCGGCTTCGGCGACCCCGACGCGACCGGCGAGGTGCCGACCGGCAGCGCGGCGATCGGGCGGGAGGAGGCGGCGGTCGCCGCCACGCTCGCCGCCGCGCCGCGCATCCTGGACGCGCTCGGGCCGGATGCCGTGCAGGTCCTGGCGCGCGGGCAGAGCTTCGCCGTCGTGGAGCGCTACGAGGATCCGCTGAGCGGCTTCCTCGCGGTCCGGTTGGCGCCGGCCGAGGGCGGGCCCGAGGTCTTCGCCGTGGATGGGCTGCAGGTCGGCTCGCGCGCCGACGAGGCGACCGCGGCGACGCTCGGGCGCCTGCAGGCGGAGTCTGCCGCCTTCCGCGCGATGATCGCGGATGCCGCCGCGGCCGGAGCCGAGGATGGCGGCGTGCGATTCACGGGGCCGAGCCTCGGCGGCGCCGTGGCGCAGGTCGCGGCCTATGAGACGGCGGAGGCGCTGCTGGCGGACGGCGTGCCGGGGCCGGAGGTGCGGCTGGTGACGGTCGATCCGCTCGGCGGGCGTGACGCGGCGGAGGCGATCAACGGCGCGCTCGACCCGGCGGTGCTGGCGGGCATCACGGCGCTGAACCTGCGCACCGAGGGCGACGCGGTGTCGCGCATCGGCAGCCATATCGGCGCGACGCTGACCCTGCCGGGGCGCGACGCGGCGGGGAACGTCGTGGCGCTCGAGGCCCGCGAGGCGCATGTGGACGTCGTCTCGCTGCTGCAGAACCTGTCGCGCGACGATTTCTTCGCGGCGGGCCGGCTCGGCGCGCCGGCCGAGATCTCGGGCTTCGCGCGCGCCTCCGAGGCGGGGTCGGACGAGCTGATCGCGCTGTGGCGGCAGTTCGGCGAGGCGGAGACCACGCTGGCCGAGCTCCAGGTGCCGGGCGTCGCGAGCTTCGACGCGACGCGCACGCTCTGGTCGCTCGACCTCGACACCGACGGCACGGCGGATATCGCGGTGCGGCTCGCCGCGCCCGCCGCGACGGATGTGCTGCTGGCGTGATGCGCTACAGCAGCCCGCGCGCGATGCCGCCATCGGCGGCGATGGACTGGCCGACGATGTAGGCGCTGCGCGGGGAGGCGAGGAAGCCGGCCAGGTCCGCCACTTCCTCCGCCGTGCCGAAGCGGCCGAGCGGGATGTCCTTGGCGAAGCGGGCGAGCACGGCCTCGGGCGTCGTGCCTTCCTGCTGCGCCATCGCCTCCGCCCGGCGGCGCCAGAGCCGCGTGACGGTGCGGCCGGGCAGCACGGCGTTCACGCGGATGCCCTCGCCGATCAGCTCGGCGGAGAGCGTCTTCACCAGCGCGAGGTGCCCGGCCTTGTGGACGTTGGAGACGATCTGCTCGGGATAGGGCATGCGCGAGGACGCGGCGCCGAACAGCACGACGCGCGCGCCTGGCGCCTTGCGGAGCTGCGGCAGGAAGGCGCGGACGACGCGCACGGTCGAGAGGATGTTGAACTCCCAGTTCGCGCGCCAGTCCTCGTCGGTCAGGTGCTCGAAGGCGGAGCGGTGGCTGCCGCCGACGGCGACGACGAGGATGTCGAGCCGGTCGTCCTGCGCGCTCCAGGCGCGATGCAGCGCCTCGACCGCGGCAGGATCGGTGATGTCGGCGGCGATCGCGCGGGCGCCGATCGCGGCGGCGGCCTCCGCCAGGTCGGCTGCGTTGCGCGAGACCACGGTGACCCGGGCACCTTCCTCGGCGAGCAGCTTCGCCGTCGCGGCCCCGATGCCGTCGCTGGCGCCGACCACCAGCGCCAGGTCGCCCTTGATCCGCAGGTCCATCGCGATCCCCCCGAGTTGCGCGCCGCCGGATTGGCACGGGCCCGCGTTGCAGGCAACGCGGCCGCGCTGGTATGCGCGGCGCATGGCGGTGAGCGGACAGGCGGCGCGGGCCCTGATCGAGCTGCGCGCGCGCATCTTCACAGGCGCGCTGCGCGCCGGCGACCGGCTGGCGGAGATCCCGCTGGCCGAGGCGCTGGGCATGTCGCGCACGCCGGTGCGCCTTGCGCTGGCTGAGCTGCAGGCGGAGGGCCTCGCGGTGCCCGCGCCGGGCGGCGGCTTCGCGGTGCGCGCCTTCACTGCGCGCGAAATCGACGACGCCATCGCGCTGCGCGGACAGCTGGAAGGAATGGCTGCACGGCTGGTCGCCGAGCATGGCGTCCCGCGCGGCCTGTCGCGCCGGCTGCACGATGCGCTGGAGGCAGGCGACGCGGCTTTGGCGCGGGGCGTGCTGGATGCCGCGGCCACCGAAGCCTATGCGGCGATGAACGGCGCGCTGCATGCGGCGATCGTCGAGGCGGCGGGCAATGCCGCGCTCAGCCGCGCGCTGGCGATGGTGGAGGCGCTGCCCTTCGCCGGCGCCAATGCGCTGGTCCCGGCCGCCGGCGGCGGCGCGCAGCGGCTCGCGCTGATGGTCTTCGCGCATCGCCAGCACCACCTGCTGGTCGAGGCGCTGGAGGCCGGCCAGGGCAGCCGGGCGGAGGCTCTGGCGCGCGAGCATGCCGACAATGCGCGTCGGAACCTCCGCCTGGTGCTGGAAGCGGGCGAGGCCGGACCGGCGGCGCTGATCGCGCGCGACACGGACGCCGCCTGATCACGTCCGCCCTGGGGCGCCCCTTGACCGCGGCGCGGGCTTCCGGTTGGAGGCGTCCAGGAGCAGAACGATGAGCAACGGACCCTTCTTCCTGCGCTGGCGCAAGCCGGGCTCCGCGAAGCCGGAGCTGGAAACCTTCGCGGACCTCGACGCCGCGCTGGACGCGGTGGAGGCGCGCTGGGTGGAGTTGCGCGAGAGCGCCCCGCAGATCCTCGACGCCCGCAAGGTGCTGCTGCTGAGCACCGAGCAGCTGGCCGGCGAGTTCGACGCGCCCGCCGAGGGCTGACGCTTTTTTGTGCCTCAGGCGCCGGCGGCCGCGTCCGCGGCCTTGGCTGGCGCGCAGGCCACTGGCTCGCCCTGCCGTGCGGTGGCGTGGTGCGCGGGCCGCATCCGGGACCCCGCACGCGGCGCGACGC
>NZ_JAKJIB010000080.1 GCF_021864505.1 Falsiroseomonas oryziterrae | reverse complement strand
CGCCGGCGCGACGGTGGCGGGACCCGAGACCGTCGCCGTCGCCAACGGCAGCGCGAGCGCCACGCTGACCGCGCCGCCCGAGGGCTCGGGCTACCGGCTGCGCGCCGAGGCGGTCGGCAGCCCCGGCGTCGCCGACACCTCCGCCCCCTTCGCCGTCAGCGCGCCCTACGCGCTGCTCGCCCAGGACGGCGCGGTGCTGCTGCTGCAGGACGGCGCGCGGCTGCTCGTCTGACCCGCAACACGAAGAGAGAGGCCAGCATGCCCGACACCCGCATCTCCGACCTGCCCGCCGCGACGGCGCTCGGCGCCGCCGACCTCGCGCCCGTCGTACAGGGGGCCGGCGCCGCCGCGCAGACGCGCCGCGCCACCTTCGCCCAGGTCACCGCCGGCGTCTTCGTCGAGCGGATGTTCCATGTCCGCGACTTCGGCGCCATCGGCGACGGCACGACCGACGACGCCGCCGCGATCCAGGCGGCGATCGACGCCGCCTCCGCCTCGGGCGGCGGCATCGTCCGGCTCGGCCCGCGGCGGTACCGCGTCGCCGCGACCGAGCTGGTCGTGAAGGAGAATGTCTGTCTCGAGGGGCCGCTCTTCCCCGGCGGGCAGCGCCCTTCGGGCGACTATCGCTCCATTCCCGGCACCATCCGGCTCGATCCCGCGCGCACCATGCGGGTGATGCGCGGCGCCACGCTGCGCAAGGTCGCGTTGATCCGCGACGGCATGGCCGCGCCGCCCACCACGATGCGCCAGGCGATCGACCTGCGCGCCGCCATGGCCGGCACGGCCATCACCATCGGCGACGGATCGGGCAACCAGCACGACGCGACGGTCGAGGACGTGCTGGTGCTCGGCTTCAACCTGGCGCTGCGCGCCGACAACAGCCAGCGCGTGAACATCCGCCGCATGCGCGGCGACAACCGCAACGGCATCTGGCTGTCGCGCACCTTCGACATCACGCGGGTGCACGACGTGCATTTCTGGCCCTTCCTCACGGGCAATCTCGGCGGGATCTCCGTCGTGCAGACGGCGGTCTCGGGGGTCGCGAACAACGGCGTCGGGCTCGTGCGCATCACCACCGCCGCCGCGCACAACTTGGTCACCGGGGACCTCGTCAACGTCTATGGCGTGAACGGCGTGCCGGGTGCCAATCTCCGCGCCACCGTCACGGTGGTGGACGCGACGCGCGTCGACCTGCAGGGCAGCACCTTCTCCGGCAGCTGGACCGGCGGCGGCACGCTCGCGGTCTGGAACAACCGCCGCTTGGGCACCGCCTTCCGCACCGAGACCAGCGACGTCGCCGAATTCGTCAACTGCTTCTGCTACGGCTACGACATCGGCTTCGACCTGGGCGACGGGGCGCAATCCATCCAGCTGCACAATTGCAGCGTGGACGACCTCCTGACGCTGCGCGATCCGCTCACGCTCGGCGCCTGGATCCGCGGCACCGCCTTCCGCACCAAGTGGATCGGCGGCTTCATCAGCTCGACCGCCACCGCCATCCGGGTCGAGAGCACCTCCACCAACCAGGCGGACAACCAGTTCGTCGGCGTGATGGTGGGCGGCGGCGGCGCGGGCCGCACGGTGGAGGTCCTCGACGGCGGCCTGACCCTCGTCGCCTGCGACCTGCCGGCCGCGACCGTCTTCCTGGCCACGGCGGGCGACAGCCTCGCGGTGGTGGCGTGCGACACGCGCTCCACCATCTTCTCCGGCCAGACCACCGCGGATGCATCGCGCATCGTCCTCGTCGGCAACCGCGGCCAGGCGGCCCGCTCCTCGCCCGACCAGGCGAGCACGGTGCTGTTTCCGCGCTCGCCGACGCTTGGCGCCGAGCTCGACATGGAGAACCAGGACGCCGCGGTCTCCTACTCCCTCGCGATCGGGTCGGGCGCCTTCGCGCCGCTCGAGATCGGCGGCGATGCCGCCTTCAACCCGAATGGCGGCGTGGTGTTCGGCGCCGGCTCCGGCATGACGCAGCCCATGGCGGTCACGCTGCGCCGTGCTTCCGCCGCGCCCGCGGCCAATGACCGGCTCGGGCAGCTGCAATTCGCCGGCAACAACGCGGGGGGCACGGAGACCGTCTTCGCCCGCGCCGCGGCGATCGCGGAGACGGTGACCGCAGGCTCCGAGGCCGGCGCCTTCGTGGTGGAGACCCGCAGCGGCGGCACGGTGGCGGAGCGCTTCCGCATCGCCGCCTCCGGCACCGTCACGCTGACCGGCCAGATGGTGCTGCCGGCCGACCCTACGGCGACCAACCACGCCGCGCGCAAGGGCTATGTCGACGCGCAGTTCACGGCGCGGCAGCTGCCCGTCGTGGCAACCAGCGCCGCCACCGCCCTGACCCAGGCCGCGCATAACGGCCGCCTGGTCAGCGCCAATGCCGGCACGACGCTGTCGATCGACTGGGCGGCGACGGGCAGCGGCTTCTCCTGCCTGGTCGTGAACCGCAGCGGCGCGGACCTCGCGATCGCCATGACCGGCTTCACCGGCACCACACCGTCCAACCCCGACGGCCTGACCCGGATCCGCAGCAACGGCCTGGCGACGCTGCTCGCCTTCAGCCCCGACGGCGGGACCACGAAGCTCCTGCTGCTCTCCGGCGCCGCCGCGCCCTGATCCCCCGCACAGAGGACCGACCCATGACCGACCTCACCGACTATGCGAAGAACCTGCTCGGCCGCGCGCTGTGCGGGCGGCTGCCCACCCTTCCGACCGCGGTCTGGGCCGCGCTCGGCACCGGCGGATCGGATGCGACCGGCCTGACCGGCGAGCCGAGCGGGACGGGCTATGCCCGCCAGCGCGTGACCTTCACGGGCACCGGCCCGCAGCGGAACCTCTCGGCCTTCAGCTTCACCTTCACGGGCGCCGCCGGGACGCTCACGCATCTCGGCCTGTTCGATGCGGCCACGGGCGGCAATCCGCTCACCTGGGGCGTGCTGTCCTCATCCGTGACAGTGGGCGGCCCCGGGACCGTCACGGTGGCGGTGGACGCCTTGACAGTCACGCCCGAGTAGCACGCCGGCGTGACACTTCGGCATGTCAAAGCCTCTTGATCCCGACCGCGGCGCTCGGATAGCGTCGCGTCGTCGGGGTTGGGGAGAGAAACGGGGTGAACCCGTTGGACGCGACTCGCCGTATGGCGCGCGAAGCGCTCGGCGAGGGAGAGATCTGTGGGACCTGCGGGTCGCGGGTGACCGGCCTGTGCCGGCCGCTCGACGCGGCGACGCTGGACGACGTGCTGGGCGAGGCCGAGCGCATGAGCCTCGCCCAACGCCACATGCTGTTCCACGAGGGCGACAAGGCGGGCCACATCTTCACGCTGGTGCAGGGGACCGCGAAGCTCACCAGGCTGATGGCCGATGGGCGCGAGCAGGTGCTCGGCTTCCGCTTCGCCGGCGACGTGCTCGGCTACACCGGGTCCGATCGCTACCCCTTCTCCGCGCAGCTGCTGACCTCCGCCGAGCTCTGCCGGATCGAGCGCAAGCGGCTCGATGGCCTGTTGCGCCGGTATCCGGCGCTCGAGCGGCGGTTGCTCGACCTTTGCGTGCAGGAACTGGCGGCGACGCAGGAGCAACTCGTGACGGTCGGCCGCCGCACCGCCGAGGCGCGGGTGGCGGCCTTCCTGCTGTCGCTGGCCGAGGCGGGTCGGCGGCGCCATCACGTCGGCGCCGTGCTGGACATGCCGATGACCCGGGGCGACATCGCCGACTTCCTCGGCCTGACGCTGGAGACGGTGAGCCGCACGCTCACCGCATTCCGTCGCCGCGGCTGGATCCGCGAGCCGGCGCATGGCCGGGTGGAGCTTCTGAAGCCGGCCGAGCTGGTCGAGCTGACCGAGGGCGGCTCGGCCCTCTGAAGAGGGCTGGTGCTGCTGGAGAGGATTGAACTCGGCTGGCTGCAAGCGAAAGCTAGGTTTTTTGCGGGTTTCCGGTCGGTTGCGCTGCGGTGTGTGTATCACCTGCGCGGATCACCGGCAACGCCTCCGGCCGGCTACTCTGACACATGCTAGACGGTGGGGCATGGTGGACAGTCTCACTCCGCCCGAGCGTAGCCGCATAATGGCTGCGGTGAGGGCCAAGAACACGCGGCCGGAAATGGCAGTCCGGAGTCTTGTCCACCGGATGGGCTACCGGTTTCGTCTTCATCGCAAGGGGCTTCCAGGACGCCCGGATCTTGTCTTCCCCGGTAGGCGAGCCGTGATCTTCGTTCACGGTTGTTTCTGGCACCGGCACCCCGACCCGACCTGCCCACTCGCGCGCATGCCGAAAAGCCGCTTGGACTTCTGGCGCCCGAAGCTTGAAGCTAACAAGGAACGCGACTCGGCCAATGTTTCGCGGCTGACGGAACAGGGCTGGCGGACGTTGGTGGTTTGGGAATGCGAGCTAAGGGATATGGCGGCGGTGGCAGAGAATGTGCGCCGCTTCCTCGGGGAACCGGGCAGATGGATGAGGCATGCTGAACTCGGTTGAGCTTTTCGCGGGCGCGGGCGGCCTTGGCATGGGCTTGTCACTGGCCGGCTTCGAACACCGGGCGGTGGTCGAGTGGGACCGCTGGGCATGCGACACGATCCGGGAAAACCAGCGGCGAGGACACCCGCTTGTGGCGGACTGGCCGCTTCATGAAGGCGACGTGCGCGCTTTCGACTACATGGGCCTTCGCGACCCGATAGACGTTGTTGCGGGTGGCCCGCCCTGTCAGCCCTTCTCCCTCGGCGGCAAGCATGGTGCCCACAAGGACGAAAGAGACATGTTCCCGGCGGCGGTGGAGGTGGTGCGCCAGCTTCGCCCCCGCGCCTTCATCTTCGAGAACGTAAAGGGCCTGCTACGCGAGAGCTTCGCCACCTACTTCGGCTATGTGCTGCTGCGGCTAGAGTTTCCCGAGCTTGTCCGCGAGACGGGGGAGACCTGGCAGTCGCACCAACGCCGCTTGCAGCGGCACAAGACGTCGGGTAGCCGGTCCGGCCTTTGCTACAACGTGGTGTTCCAACTCCTGAATGCCGCCGACTATGGCGTTCCGCAGCTTCGCGAACGGGTCTTCATCGTGGGCTTCCGGGATGACCTCGGCATCCGCTGGTCCTTCCCAAAGAGCACGCATAGCCGGGAGGCGCTCGCCGCCGAGAAGTGGCTAACCGGCGAGTATTGGGACCGGCACCGCGTCTCGAAACGGGAGCGCGATGCGCCGCCGGCCAGCCTAGCCGGCAAGCTCTCCGCCCTTCGGCAACGCAACCTCCGCCCGACCGATGAACGCCGAGCTTGGCGCACCGTGCGGGACGCTCTTGCCGGGCTGCCTGATCCCGAAAAGGAACCGGAAGCCTCGGCGGTGATCCGCGACCATCGCTTTCAGCCGGGAGTGCGGTTCTACAAGGGCCACACCGGAAGCCCGCTCGACCTGCCCGCCAAGACACTGAAGGCGGGCGACCATGGCGTGCCAGGGGGGGAGAACGCCCTTGTTCGGCCTGACGGTTCCGGCCGCTACTTTACGGCGCGCGAGGCGGCCCGACTGCAAACATTCCCCGATGCCTACGTCTTCCACGGCGCGTGGTCGGAAGTCATGCGCCAGCTTGGCAATGCGGTGCCGGTGGCGCTCGCCCATGTTGTCGGCGCCAGCGTCGCACGGAAGCTCACCGAATGGGACTTCGCGGCGCTCGCCAATCCAGGCTCGCCCTCGGCATGAGCGCGGGCAGGAAGAAGACGGGGAAGGACGCCGAGGGGGTTGAGTGGGACGCTAAGAGCGGCGAGCCGTTGCTTGTTGATCCCGCCGATACCGCGCCATTCAACCCGCTCGATACCAAGAACCTCGGGATCGCGGTGGCGAAGGCGCTGCTAGAGAAGAAGGCACGCCCGCTAGGAAGGCTGCCATCGTTCCGGGGAGCCGGAATCTACGCGATCTACTATCGCGGTGCGTTCCCGAGCTATGCGCCCATCGCAAAAGCGAACACCGACGCCAATGATCCCCGATGGCCCATTTACATCGGAAAGGCGATCCCGCCCGGTGGTCGCAAGGGGGCGTTCAACACCGAAGCAACGGATACCACGGCGCTCGCCGCGAGGCTTAGGGAGCATGCCGAGAGCATCCAGCTAGCGAACAACTTGGACGTGGCGGACTTCGTGTGCCGCTTTCTCGTCGTCCAAGACCTCTGGATACCGCTGGCGGAACAGCTCTTGATCGCTCACTTCGCGCCGATTTGGAACAGGCTTATTGACGGCTTCGGCAACCACGATCCGGGCGCGGGCAGATACAACGGCCTTCGGCCACGGTGGGACGTGCTGCACCCAGGTCGGGGATGGGCCGAGAGGTGTAAGGTGCGGCCCGAGACAGCAGCCGACATCCGGCGCGAGGTGCAACAGTATCTCGGCAATGTGGCTGTTCCGTCGCTTGCGGTGCTCGGGGGCGACCTCAGCGGCAAGTAGGGCTGGCCGCCGAGCCGCAGTGGAGAACCAAGCGATCCCGTCAGCAGACTCATGCAGGCGGGCCTTTAGCTAGCTGTGCTTGAGCTCCTGCGCTGCTCCTGTAGCGTGCGAGCACACGCTGCCGCTGCATCATGAAACGGCTGCGACGGCCCTGCTAGCGGCCGGACTTCCAACACGCTCGGAAGGGGCCCGACGTAGGGGTTACCCTCCATGACGGCGAGCCAGCCGGCGAGCCCTTGGGACTTCAGTCCGGCCTCTGCCGTCGCGATCTCCTGCTCTGTGGGGTCCGTTGCGCGCCCAAGAGTCACAAAGCGTCCGTCTTCTGCTAGCACAATCCAGCGCCGTTCGAGACGACGGTCCTGTCGGCCCTTGGTCATGCAGCGGCCTCCTCGCGCTCATCGGCCCAACTGGCGAACAGGCTCGGCATCTTCGCCAGCATCTTCGCGACTTTCCGAGGCCTCCGGTGAAGGCCGTAAACATGATTGCCACCCGCATTCAGTGCGTGGAACCGGCCGGTGATCGCGTCAACGGCCTTTCGACGCGCACCCACCTCAGCAACTGCGTTCGGTGCGGCCATGAATGGCAGAGCACACGTCTGAATGTTCCACGGCGCGTCGAGCCGTGCCCCGCGTCTATTGGACGAGCGGAGCCAGAAATGCATCCGTCGGGGCCCTGCACTGAATGTAGGGCCGCTCAGGATGTAATGACACAAGGCCCGGATACGCTCGCTGACGTTCGTTCCGGTCAAGCGGGCTACGCCGCTAGTGCGCCGTTCCTCGGGCACCGTCAGCCTACCAGGCCGAGATAGTGGGAAGCCAAGGCGAAGAAGCCGCACCAGAAGGCAAGCCCGATGGCGAGGTCTCCGGCGGCGTGCCAGCGCGTCGGCGGGGTGCGGTAGCCGAGTGACGGTAGCGCCTTCGCGGGGCCCTGGCGGGCACCGCAAGGGGCAGCTTGGCGGGGCTTGGCGTTGGTCATGCAGCCGTCCCCTTCGCGGTGGCGGCGGCCCGCTTTGCGATCTTGGCTATCGTGGCGCGGCTGCACCCGGTGGCGGCTTGGACCTGCGACCACGAAAGTCCCTTCGCCAACATGGAGGCGATTGCCGCGTTCCGCTGGGTGTCCTCCTGGCGGCCCTTGTAGAGCCCCGCCGCTTTCGCCTTCGCCTGCCCCTCCGCCTGCCGGCGGCGGCGGTCCTCGTAGTCCTTGCGGGCCACGGCGGCGAGCACGTCCAGCATCATGCCGTTGACGGCGGCGAACATGCGGGCCGTGAAGCCGTCATCGGTGGCGGTCGCGAGCATCCAGGACGTGGGTAGGTCCATCGCCACAACCCGCACCTGCCGCGTCTCCATCTCTGCCCGCAGTTTCCGCCAATCGGCTTCCGTCAGGCGCGAGAGGCGGTCCACTTGCTCGATCAGCAGCACGTCCCCGGGGCGGCTGTCTGCCAGCAAGCGGAACAGTTCAGGCCGGTGAAGGGAGGCGCCGCTTTCGTTCTCGACATAGCTGGCGGCGATGGTCAGGCCGCGTTCGGCGGCGAACGCCTCAAGGGCGGCCCGGGCGCGGGTCGCGTCCTGTTCGCTGGTCGAGGCGCGAAGGTAGAGGCGGGCGAGGGTCGGCATCGTGAGTGGACCTCCGGTTCACTTTGGATGGTTCATCCTAGATCGGTTCATTTTGAATGGTCAAGCATCGAGCATGAACCGGAGGCGCGGAAGGTGTTCTTGAGGCATACCCAAAGTGAACCGTGGTGCGGTCTGCCTCTCTCGCTCCCGGTTATCTCGCCCCCGCTTGCCCCGTCAGCCGCGCACCGCAATCCGTCCGACATCGGGAGGGAGGAGCGCATGGGCGGCTGGCGTTGGTCGGTTCTCGCTTTGGCGTTGGTTGCCGGCGGCGTTGGTGGGGCCGTGGCGTCGAGTAGCGGCCTGTCGAGCCGCGATCCGTCGGGGCGCTACCAGATGGTCCATGTGGGCTTCGGCGTCGTGCGCCTCGACACCGCGACGGGAGAAATGGTCGGTTGCTTGACGAGCGCGGAAGCATGGCCCGCCGTCGCCTGCGGCATGACCTTGGACGCGCTGCACGCTGTAGCACCGTCCCTCCGGGCGCACACGGTCATGCGCTACGATGGGCGCTTCCCTCGTTGACGGGGCGCCCCGGCGCCAGGGCCCTGCCCCACCCCGACGGGGGAAAAGCGCGGCGGGCGCGTTGGCGGGGGGGTCGCTCAGGGTCGCGACCCAAAATACCCGGGGGCACGGTCGCGCGTGTTGATGGGTCGAGGGGGCGGGCTGCGGAGCAGAAAAACGCACGCGATATCAATGCGATAAGTCGCCTGCCCCTACCCCGAAAGCCCGCCCCCTGTCGCCTAGAGGTGTCCATTTTTGACAGCCCCTAGGAGGCCCGCGAGGTGCCCCCGGCTACTGCCTCAGAACTCCGGTGGCCTCCACGGCGCGGCCTCGCGAAGCTCCCGCAAGGCTACCTCTGCGGCCTCAATGATGGCGCCGCGCCGGTCGGGATCACGGACCCCTCGCGCGGCGGCCACGGCCTGCCGGATGGCGTCGTGTGCGGCGCTCGCGAAGGCGGCTTCCGGGTCGTCTGGCGACGGAGCCTCGGCGGGCATGCCGACCTCGCCGCCGTATTCCCGGGCGATGTCGGGGAAGTCCTTGTGCATCCAGTTGCTCACTGTCTGATGGGTGACCAGCCCGCCAAGGGCCTTCGCGATTTCCCGATAGGACAGCCGCCCGGGGGCCTGTCCGGCCTTTGCGGGCGTGCGGTGCTTCCGGGCCTTGATGAAGGCGCGGAAGGCGTCCCGCACCTCGCGCGGCTTGAGCGGTAGTCCGTGCGCAAGGTTGGCCTCAGCGGCGAGCCAACGGGCTTCCCTTGCGGTGGCCTGGACAATGACCGCCGGAACGCGCGTCGCGCCGATGGCTTGGTGCGCCGCGACGCGGTGCCACCCGTCCACCAGCGTCGGGACGCCTTCGATCATGGCGACGCGGACGGGAGGCAGCTCCACGCCTGCCCGAAGCGCCGTCGCGTATCGGTCCACCACGGCGCGGTTGACGGCGTGCCTGATCTGATTGCGCGGGTCGCGGTGCAAGTCCGCGATAAGGATGGTGACCGGCAGCGCGGTGTGCGCTGCGTTGGTGTTGGCGGTGATGGTGTCGTGCATGGTCTCTGGCAGGAGATGAAGGGATGCCGCGTGCGGTCGCGTTCGTTGACTGCACACGGCGCGAAGAAGCCCCAGCCGGCGGCGTCGGGGGCGGACCAAGCAGGGGCGCGAAGGCGTGCGCGTGGTGCTATGATCCGCCCCCGTCCGTCATCACCTGCCAGGGCGAAACTCGGGACGTGGGGTAGGGCCGGGTAATCGCGGCGCGGCCGTCGCCACGCGCTTCCGGTCAAGTCCACTACACCGCAAGCGCCGCTGCGGTGGGTGGGGAGGTGGCCCCTTATTCCCGGCCGTCCTTGTTGGGAGTGACCGGGTATTTCCGTTGGGTCCTCTGTGGGGAGGTCCTGACTAAACGCCGCCGCTTCCGGTCAACTCGACTACACCGCAACGGGCGTCCTCTGTGGGGAGGTGCCGGGTATTTCGCTGCGGTGGGGCGTGTGGGGAGGGAGGGGGCAATCCCGCCGCTCCCTCTGTGGGGAGATCGGCCCCAATCGGGCAGTGGCGACGTGTGGGGATGTCCGCCCGAAATCGGCCCCGCCAGCGTCCGTGCGTCTCCGGTCAAGTCCACTACACCGCAAGCGGCGGTCAGCGGGTGGGGAGGTGCGGGGTATTGAGCGGTCCTCCGCGCATGGTCGCTGGCTGGAGCGGTGGAAGCGGCGACGGGATGCGCCCTAACTCCTTCAACACCTCATCCGGCATCCCCCGGAAGCCGGTGCCGTAGCCGGCGCCCGCGTTGCGCGGGTTGTGTCGCCCGGTGATGGCGTCCACCACCTCCGGCAGCGCCCGCACCTTCCGCAACTCGTCCTCCATGCGATGCCGCCAGGAGTGGGCAGGCGCCTTCTTCGGGTCGGTGATCTTCACCTTGTCCCGCATCCATCGCCCGAGCTTGGTTTGCGCGGGCGTGTCGCGCTGCCCGTGCGGGTCGGGCGTGATGGACGGGAACAGCGGGCCGGACGGATCGGCCGGAAGCTTCGCGACGTAGGCCAAGAAGCCCTCGGCGATCAGCGCCGGGTGAAGCGGGATCATGCGCTGCATGGTCGCGTTCTTGCCCGGCCGCGCTTCATGCGGGCGGATGTCGAGAAACGCCACGCCGTGTTCCTCCCGCACGTCGCCGCGCCGCAGCTCCGCAAGCTCGCCAATCCGCGCTCCGGTGAAGCACAGCAGCCACGGCCCCCAGCGCAGCCATCCGGTCTCCGCACGGGCCGCTGTCAGGATGCGCCGCGCGTCGTCATCATCGTAGGGCAGCCGCGCGGCGAGCTTCCGAACCGCCTTCGGCGCCAGGCCGTCGAACGGATTGGACGCGAGCAGCCGGTTCTTCACGCCCCACTTGCAGACCGTGCCGGCGCTGCGGATGTCGTCCTCGACCGTGCCCGTGTCGCGCTTCTCGACTTCAAGCCGATGGCGCTTGAAGCGCACGACGTCATCCGGGGTGATGCGGCGCAGGTCATCGAAGCCGAGCACGCGAGCGATGGTGCGGAATGTGCCTGCATACTTGTCGTGGGTCGCGGGAGCGGGCTTCCGCTCGGCTGCCCATGCGCGAAGAAGCTCGCTGGCCGGAAGCGGCGGCTGCGCTGCCGGTTGCTGGCGCGGCTGCGGGAAGGTCGCCAGATGCGGGTCGGGCGAGTAGTCCCCGGCGCCCCGTGCCCGCAGCGTAGCAGCCGCCTTGAGCTTGGTCTCCATCAGCGCCCGGGCGAAGCGGCGGGCGGTGTCCTCGTCGGCAGGGATGCCCTTGCCAGCGAGAAACCGGCGGGCGTCCGCCAACTCCTGCCGCTCCTGCTTCAAGGCGACCGTGCCATGCTGCTCCACGTCCTCCAGCTTGGAGACCATGAGCGCGGCGAACTCCTGCCAGTCGGCCGGGTCGCCCGGGTCTTCCTCCCAATGCGCCAGGAAGTCCCGATACCACTCGCCGCACAGTGCCATCACCTCGCGATGCGTAAGCCGGCGGGCAGGGCCAGCGGCGGCACGGGCGGCGGTGAACTCGGCTGCGATCCGGGCGCAGACTTCGGGGGCGAGCTTCCTCGCCTCATCCGGGTCCTTGGTCCCGAGGGTATCAACGCGCTCCCGCTTCCCAATGACGGGGATCAGGTCCTTCGGGACCCTCATGCGGATGCGGTAAACGCCAGTCTTCGGATGCTTGGTCGGTCGGCACATCGGGAGGGCCACGTGTATCACCCCGGTGTATCACCGGAGCCGTCGCAAGTCCCTGTTTCGCCTGATTTACCTTGCCGATCAACAGCTTGGACTGGTGCTGCTGGAGAGGATTGAACTCTCGACCTCTCCCTTACCAAGGGAGTGCTCTACCACTGAGCTACAGCAGCGCGCCGTCGCCGAAGCGCCGGGGTTCCTAGCGGGTCGGGGGGGTGGCCGCAACCCCTCGGGTCGCGGCTTGGCCGCCCCCGCCGCCGTGTCCGAGGATCCGGTCGGCACGCCCGCTCAGGGCGTGATCGCCACCTTCATGACCCCGTCGCGCTGCTGGCTGAACAGCTCATAGGCCTCGACGATGTCGTCGAGCCTGTAGCGATGCGTCACCAGCGGCTTGAGGTCCACGCGCGCACCGGCGATGACCTCCATCAGGCGCCGCATCCGCTCCTTGCCGCCGGGACAGAGCGTGGTGACGATCCGGTGGTCGCCGAGCCCCGCCGAGAAGGCATCCAGCGGGATGCGCAGGTCGGTCGAATAGACGCCGAGCGAGGACAGGGTCCCGCCGGGCCGCAGCACCCGCAGCGCCGCCTCGAAGGTGGATTGCAGCCCGAGCGCCTCGATCGAGACATCCACCCCGCGCCCGCCCGTCAGGTCGCGGATCGCCTGCACGGGATCCTGCTTCGAGAAATCGACAACGTGGTCCGCGCCGAGGCGCCGCGCCATCTCCAGCCGTTCCGGGACGCGGTCGACCGCGATGATCGTGGTCGCCCCCATCAGCTTCGCCCCAGCCGTGGCGCAGAGCCCGATCGGGCCCTGGGCGAAGACGGCGACGGAATCGCCGATGCGGATGCCGCCGCTCTCCGCCCCGCCGAAGCCGGTGGACATGATGTCCGGGCACATCAGCACCTGCTCGTCGGTCAGGCTGTCGGGCACCGCGGCCAGGTTGGCCATGGCATCGGGCACCAGGACGTATTCGGCCTGGCAGCCATCGATGGTGTTGCCGAAGCGCCAGCCGCCGAGCGGCTTCCACCCATGCGCCGTGCCCGCGCCGTCCTGGCTGCAGAAGCCGCAGAGACAGGCGTTGGAGGTGCCAGAGGGCGTGATCGCGCCGGCGATGACACGCTGGCCCTCGCGATAGCCCCGCACGGCGGAGCCGAGGCGGGCGATCACCCCGACCGGCTCATGGCCGATCGTCAGGCCCGGCTGCACGGGATACTCGGCCTTGAGGATGTGGACGTCGGTGCCGCAGATCGTGGTCGTCGTCACCTTCAGCAGCGCATCGAGCGGGCCGACCTCGGGGATCGGCTTCTCCCGCAACTCGATGCGGCCCTTCTCGACGAAGACCGCCGCCCGCATCGTTCTCGCCATGCTCGCCTCCATGCTACCGGCATCGGGAGAGCTCTCCCGGCTCCTCCGCCCAGCGGCAAATCACCCTGCCTCGATCGGCATCGCTGGCACCCGGCCGCATCCGGCCGGCCCGTTCCGCGATGCCCGTGCATGGGCTGCCGAGAGCGGTCACGATCGTAGCCGGGCCCGGCGCGGCGTCGCTTGACGTAGGTCAAGGCTGCCGGGATCCGACAACGGCGTGCTCGGCGAGGGGTCTGTCATGTCGGCGGGACCCTCAACGCGGGCGCAGCGCTGTGCTCCACTGCGCGCGGACCTTGGGGAGTAGCCACCGATGGATGCTGCGGGCCTTTCCGCCCCCGAGCGCCTGGGGGCCGCGGCGGCGCGGCGCGCGATCGCCGCGGGCCGGCTGACCGCCTCCGCCCTCGTCGAGGCCTGCCTGGAGCGCATCGCCGCGCGCAACGGCACGGTCGCGGCCTGGTCGCATCTGGATGCGGCCGCG